>NZ_DAMCCR010000093.1:0-16708 GCF_032058845.1 Pseudomonas sp.
AATCGGTGAAGGCGCAGGCGCAACCTCCGCCTCCGTCGGCCCCCCCCGCTCGGGAATTACCGGCGGCTGCGCAGGCTCCAGATCCGGCACCAGCGCGACGGGCTCTTCGGCCACCGGCAGGACCACATTGCTGACCGGCGCTTCGGGCTGCACAGGCTCCAGCGCACCTGGCGCGGTTACCGTCGGCGCAGGCTGCAGAACCTCGGCCTCGACCTCAGCCGCGGGCAGCGCCTGGGCTGGCGGCTCGACGGCAGGCTGTTCTTCGGCTGCCTGGGGCTTCTTGCGAAACCAGCTGAACAGGCCTTTCTTCTGACCAGCCTCGGCCGGCGCTTTCTTGTCGTCGTTGGAACCAAACATGGAGACGGCTATCTCAAGGCAGCGATGAGCCAGCAGTGGCGCATCAGGAATTCAATAGACGCAGAACAGACTATCTTTGATCCGACTGGTTCATGCGTAACGTTTTGGTTTAAAGGCCCGCGGGCCAGAACGGCGACAGGCATGGTCGCCAGGCGACCGGATCAGTATCCTAGCACCTCCAGGCCCGCCGACGCTAAATCCTAGCGGGCCGCCGAACAGGTTGAACCCCCTATGAATGCTCTAGCCCGCCGCGCTGTCGGCCTGCTGCTCGGCACCGTTTGCTTGCCATTCGCCGCCCTTGCCGCCGATACCCAGGCCACCCATGAATTCACCCTCGAGAACGGCCTGAAGGTAGTGGTGCGTGAAGATCACCGCGCCCCCGTGGTGGTGTCGCAGATCTGGTACAAGGTCGGCTCCAGCTACGAAACGCCCGGCCAGACCGGCCTGTCGCACGCCCTCGAGCACATGATGTTCAAGGGCAGCGCCAAGGTAGGCCCAGGCGAAGGCTCGCGCATCTTGCGCGACCTCGGCGCCGAGGAAAACGCCTTCACCAGCGACGACTACACCGCGTACTACCAGGTCCTGGCCCGTGACCGCCTGCCGGTCGCCTTCGAGCTGGAGGCCGACCGCATGGCCAGCCTGCGCCTGCCAGCCAACGAGTTCGCCCGGGAAATCGAAGTCATCAAGGAAGAGCGCCGCCTGCGCACCGATGACAAACCCAACGCCAAGGCTTTCGAGCTGTTCAGCGCCATGGCCTACCCCGCCAGCGGCTACCACACGCCGACCATCGGCTGGATGGCTGACCTGGAACGCATGAAGGTCGAGGAACTGCGCCATTGGTACGAGTCCTGGTACGCGCCGAACAACGCCACGCTGGTGGTGGTGGGCGATGTCAAGGTCGATGAAATCAAGGCCCTGGCGCAGCAGTATTTCGGCGCCATTCCCAAGCGGGACATACCGCCTGCCAAGCTGCCGCTGGAGCTGGCCGAGCCCGGCCAGCGTCAGCTCACCGTGCATGTGGCCACGCAATTGCCAAGCCTGATCTACGGCTTCAACGTGCCAGGCCTGGCCACCGCTGAAGACGCCCGCAGCGTGCATGCCCTGCGGCTGATCTCGGCCCTGCTCGACGGCGGCTACAGCGCACGCCTGCCATCACGCCTCGAACGCGGCCAGGAGCTGGTCGCCGGCGCGTCGTCCGGCTATGACGCCTTTACCCGTGGCGACAGCCTGTTCCTGATTTCTGCCACGCCCAACGTGCAGAAGAACAAGACCCTCGCCGACGTCGAAAAAGGCCTGTGGGAGCAGCTTGACGACCTCAAGAACAACCCGCCCAGCGCAGAAGAGCTCGAGCGCGTGCGCGCTCAGGTCATCGCCGGTCTGGTGTTCGACCGCGATTCGATCAGCAGCCAGGCCACCACCATCGGCCAGCTGGAAACCGTCGGCCTGTCCTGGAAGCTCATCGACAGCGAACTCGATGCCCTCAAGCGCGTGACGCCCAAGGACATCCAGGACGCCGCCCGCACCTACTTCACCCGCGAACGCCTGAGCGTTGCCCATGTACTGCCCGAGGAGTCCGCTCATGAGTGATCGCCGCGCACCGCGCCAGACTTCATTCAACAACAGCCTGATCGCCCTGGCCCTGGCTGTCTCGGCAGTGCTGGCTACGCCCGTGCAGGCTGCCGAGCCCACCCCACCCATGGGTTTGCAGTCGCTCAAGGCGCTCGACAGCAAGGCCCCCAGCCGCCGTCAGCTCAACGTGCAGGACTGGAAAACCGC
Source organism: Pseudomonas sp. (assembly GCF_032058845.1). Classification (GTDB taxonomy): domain Bacteria; phylum Pseudomonadota; class Gammaproteobacteria; order Pseudomonadales; family Pseudomonadaceae; genus Aquipseudomonas. The sequence goes on from NZ_DAMCCR010000093.1 coordinate 2,134, forward strand.
CGAAGGCGCGCGGGTGCTGTTCGTCGAAGCCCGTGAACTGCCGATGTTCGACCTGCGCCTGACCTTCGCCGCTGGCAGCAGCCAGGATGCCGGCGTCCAAGGCCTGGCCACCCTGACCAACGCCATGCTCAACGAGGGTGTGCAGGGCAAGGACGTCACCGCCATCGCCGAAGGTTTCGAAAACCTCGGCGCCGACTTCGGCAATGGCTCGTACCGCGACATGGCCGTGGCCAGCCTGCGCAGCCTGAGTGCGGCCGACAAGCGCACGCCGGCACTGGACCTGTTCGCTGACGTGGTCGGCAAGCCGACCTTCCCCGAAGACTCCCTCAAGCGCATCAAGAACCAGTTGCTGGCCGGGTTCGAGTACGACAAGCAGAACCCCGGCAAGCTCGGTAGCAAGGCGTTGTCCAGCGCGCTGTACGGCAGCCATCCCTACGGCACGCCGAGCGAAGGCACCGCAGCCTCCATTCCCGGTATCACCCAGGCGCAACTGCACGCGTTCCATGCCAAGGCCTACACCGCAGGTAACGCGGTCATTGCCCTGGTCGGCGATCTTAGCCGCAGCGAGGCTGAAAGCATCGCCGCAAAGGTGTCTGCTGCCCTGCCCAAAGGCCCAGCTTTGGCGGCCCCGGCACAGCCCAGCGAGCCCAAGGCCGAGGTCAAGCACATCGACTTCCCTTCCAAGCAGACCCACCTGATGCTCGCCGAGCTCGGCATCGACCGTAACGACCCGGACTGGGCCGCGTTGTCGATGGGCAACCAGATCTTCGGTGGCGGCGCCTTCGGTACGCGACTGATGACCGAAGTGCGGGAAAAACGCGGCCTGACCTATGGCGTGTACTCCTCGTTCACCCCGATGCAGGTCCGCGGCCCCTTCACCATCGACCTGCAAACCCGTGCCGAGCTGAGCGAAGGCACGCTCAAGCTGGTTCAGGACCTGCTGACCGACTACCTCAAGACCGGCCCTACCCAGCAGGAGCTGGACGATGCCAAGCGTGAACTGGCCGGCAGCTTCCCGCTGTCGACGGCCAGCAATGCCAGCATCGTCGGCCAGCTGGGCGCTATCGGCTTCTACAACCTGCCGCTGACCTGGCTGGAAGACTTCATGCAGCAGTCCCAGGCGCTCACCGTCGAGCAGGTCAAGGCGGCGATGAACAAGCACCTGGCCGCCAACCAGCTGGTGATCGTCACGGTCGGCCCGACCGTGCCGCAGAAGCCACTGCCGCCGCCCACTGAAAGACCCGCCGACCAGCCACTCGGCGTACCGGAGCACTAATGGCCAGAGCAACGACCCCCAACCGGCCGGTAACCGCCAGCAAAGGCGCCGGGCACTTGCGCATCATCGCCGGCGAGTGGCGCAGCCGCCGCCTCGCCGTGCCTGAAGGTGAAGGCCTGCGCCCCACCCCGGACCGTGTGCGTGAAACCGTCTTCAACTGGCTGGCGCCCTACATCGAAGGCGCCCACGTGCTGGACGCCTTCACCGGCAGCGGCGCGCTGGTGCTCGAAGCGCTGTCGCGCGGCGCCGAGAGCGCCGTGGCCCTGGACAGCAACGCTGCCGCCATCGCCAACCTGAAGAACAACCTCGAGCTGCTGCGCAGCCCCCGCGGGCAGATTCTGCACACCGATGCCCTGCGTTACCTGCAAGGCCCGGCCAAGCAGCAGTTCGACCTGGTGTTCCTCGATCCACCCTTCCACAAGGACCTGCTTGCCGACACCTGCACCCTGCTCGAGTCGCAACAGTGGTTGCGCGAGCAGGCATGGATCTACACCGAAAGCGAGGCGGCACCTTCCACCTTGCAGATGCCCGGCAACTGGCGCCTGCACCGCGAGAAAAAGACCGGCCAGGTGCATTACGCGCTCTGGCAGCGTGGCTGATTGCAACCAGCACTGACGTAAGTAACACCGCACCCCACCTCGCCTGACCGAAGCTGCTGCACCTTGATTCCCACACAAGGAGCACTTCGGTCATGCCCACCTCCCCTGCAGCCACGTCGCTCGTGCAGCATGCCGCGTCTGCTGCCACGCATCACTTCACGCTGGACAACGGTTTTCAGGTCGTCTTGCTGGAAGATCATCGAGCCCCCTTGGCCACGGCCCAGCTCTGGTACCACGTCGGCGCCAGCGATGAGCCCGCCGGGCAGTCGGGGTTGTCCCATGCGCTGGAACATCTGGTCTTCACGGGCAGCCGCAAGCTGCCTCGGGGGCAGTACAGCAACGTGCTGGCCCGCCTCGGCGCGCACCCACGCGCATTCACACTCGATGACGCCACGCTCTACGTCGCCACCCTGCCCGTGAATCGACTGGAGATCGTGCTCGAAGCACAGGCCGACATCATGGCCCACGCCCTGCTCGACCCACAGGCCTTCAGCACCGTCCGCGATACGTTGATCAATGAATACCGGCTACGCGTGGACACCTCACCCGACGAGCAGGCCAACCTCCAGCACCTGAGGTTGGCCCACGGCCCGAGCCCGTATGCCCGGTCACGCTACGAGTCGTTCGACGAGCTGCAGGCCATGACGCTGGCCCAGGTTCGGGGCTGGTATGCCCGCCATTACCACCCCAACAACGCTACGCTGGTGGTCGCCGGCGATCTGACCCTGCCCGAACTGCGCACGCGGGTCGAGCGTCATTTCGCTGACCTGCCCGCCTTCGCGACCCAGCGCGCCGTCGCCTTCAGCCACTCGACAGCACTGGGCGAGCGCCGCCAGACCGTGCAGATCAAAGGCCTGCGTCCAGGCGTAGCGCTGAGTTTCAACACCCCTGGCCTGAACACGGCCCCGGCCCCGCAAGCCGTGTACGCACTGCACGTGGCCCTGACGCTGCTCAGCACGGGCGCCAGCTCACGACTGCACAGCGCGCTGGTACGCGATGAGCCCATCCTGCGGGGTGTGCTCAGCGAATTCGACTGGCTGGCTCGCGGCGACACCTTGCTCACCCTGCGGGCGCTCATCAGCCCCGGCCAGATCACCCCGCAGCAAGCGGGCGAGCGCATCCTGAACATCGTCGACAGTCTCGTCCACCACCCTGTCACCGCCGCCGAACTGCAGCGAGCCAAGACCCAGCTGCTCGCACACCAGGTGTTTCGCCGTGATGCCTTGCAAGACCATGCCTACGACGTTGGCCGCTATCTGGTCAGCGGCGCCAGACCGCAAGCGTTCGCGCAGGCGCGTGCCTGGATCGAGGCTGTCAGCGCTGAAGACATTCAACACGCCGCCCGCCAGTACCTGACCCGCGAGCGCCTGACCGTGACCTACACACAGCCCGAGGAAAACGCCCAATGATTGCTATCCAACCCGCGTCCCGGACGGCCGACGATCTACCCTGCATCGATCCCGAGCGGCATGCCGAGGCCATCGATTTCGGTACGCTGGAGTCGGTCGGGCGTATCGACTTGAGCCACCTGCCGAGCATCGATCGCCCTGTGCACAGTTGGCTGACCGCCCACGACAGCCGCGTGCGCTTCATCGAAAGCGCTGAACTGGAGATCATCGACATCGTGCTGCGCTTCGACGCCGGCAGCCGTCTGGACGGGCCTGCCCCTGGGCTGGCTGCGGCAACCCTGTACATGCTCGACCAAGGCGCAGACCACTATGACGCCCAGGGCCTGGCCACTGCCTTCGAAGACCTTGGCGCGTTAGTGACCCGGCAGGTACACCAGGACCATGCGACGTTATCGCTGCGCTGCCTGAACCAACCCGATGTGCTCGAACCCGCGCTGCACCTGCTGAGCACGCTGCTCGGCCGCCCACGCTTCGACGCGCCAGCGCTCGACAAGATCAAGGCGCGCCTGCTCGCACACCTGAACCAGGTCGAGCTAAACCCTGCCAGCGCATTGCAACGGGCAGTATTGAGCCAGTTGTTTGCCGACCACCCTTATGAATCCTACGTCTACGGTACCGTGAGCGCCGTCAGCGCGCTCACCCAGGACGACCTGCGCACGTTCCACCGCCGCGCCTACAGCGCGCGGAACGTGGATATCGCCGTGGTGGGCAACCTGTCCCTGGCCCAGGCACACGCCCTCACGGGCCGTTTGAGCGCGGCGCTGACGCAGGACTGGGCCGCGGTCGCATTGCCGACGCCGCGGCCCAGCGCAACCACACGACGCGAATTGCCCGGCGCCGGCAGCGGCGTGCAGGCGATGCTGGCCATGCCCTTGCAACTGCACCCTGGCGATCCCGACCACGCAGCGATGGTGCTGGGCTGCAAGGTGTTGGGTGGCGGCCTCGGTTCGCGCTTGTCGAGCGAACTGCGCGAGCGTCGTGCATTGAGTTACGACATCCGCGCCGTGCTAACGCTGTGGCGCGCCGGGGGCGTGCTGCGGGTGGAGTGGGACATCGCTGCCGAATACACCGAAGCCTCTCGCCGCCGGGTCCTGGCAATCATCGGCTGCCTGGTCGAGCGAGGCCCCAGCGCGGCCGAGCTGGAACGCGCCTTGAACCAGTACGCAGGCGAACTGCTACTCACCGCAGCACGCAACGATCGTAGCGCAGCGCAACTGGCTGAACACAGCCAGCTGGGGCTGCCGATGGACTACCTGTCCCGGCACCTCGAGCAACTCCAAGCCTTGACGCCCGCGCAGGTGCACCAGGCCCTGCAACGCTGGATCGATGTGCAGCAGATGAGCTTCTTCACGGTCGGCCCACGCCAGGCACAACAGCATCTGCCCAGCCTTGCCGACGCATAGCGCAGCCCACGCCCGTCAGTTGAGCCGCGCCTGACGATTGCCGGCGCTTACCTGCCCCATCAGTCAACTGACTGGCGTTGATCCACCAGGCGGTGTTTCGTGGCAAGCTGCCAGGGCTTACCTGGAGTCTTACAGCATGCCCACCCGCACCGCCCCTTTTCGTCCCGCCACCGGCCTGGCCAACCCGCACCTGCAAACCCTGTGGGGCCCGCTCTGGCGCAAGCTTGCGCCCCTCGAGCGTGAGCGTGAGCGGCTATGGCTGGCCGATGGCGACTTCATCGACCTGGACTGGTACGGCCCACATCAGCCTGACGCGCCACTGGTACTGGTGCTGCACGGCCTCACCGGCTCGTCCAACTCGCCCTATGTCAAAGGCCTGCAGCTGGCCCTCGCGGCGCGCGGCTGGGCCAGCGTGGCGGTGAACTGGCGGGGATGCTCGGGCGAACCCAACCTGCTGCCACGCAGCTACCATTCCGGCGCCAGCGAAGACCTCGCCGAAATCATCGAATTGCTGCGCGCCAAGCGCCCGCTGGCCCCGCTGCATGCGGTGGGCTATTCCCTGGGCGGCAATGTGCTGCTCAAATACCTGGGCGAACGCGGCGCGCAGAGCCAGCTGCAATCGGCGGTGGCCGTGTCGGTGCCGTTTCGCCTGGACCAGTGCGCCGACCGCATCGGCCTGGGCTTTTCCAAGGTCTACCAGGCGCATTTCATGCGCGAGATGCTGGCCTACGTGCAGAACAAGCAGCGCCACTTGCGCGACGGTGGCCATCACGCCACGGTGGAAACACTCGACGGCCTGGGTTCGCTGCGCAACCTGAAGACGTTCTGGGAGTTCGACGGCAAGGTCACCGCCCCGCTCAACGGCTTTCGCGACGTTCACGACTACTACAAGCGCGCCTCCAGCCGTTTCTACCTGGCCGACAACCGCACACCCACCTTGATCATCCATGCCAAGGACGACCCCTTCGTGTTCAGCCACAGCGTGCCCAGCCCGGAAGAGCTGCCGCCACAGACGCAGTTCGAGCTGCATGCGCGGGGCGGCCACGTGGGGTTTGTCGAAGGCAGCCTGCGCCGGCCGCACTATTACCTGGAACGGCGCATCCCGCAGTGGCTGGTGGACGGTGTCTAGCGGGCTGCGGGATCAGTCGCCCGTGGCGACTTCCCGCTGTGGATCGGTGATCCACTCGCTCCATGACCCGGGGTACAGACGGCCCAGTGGATAACCGGCCAAGGCCATGGCGAACAGGTTGTGGCACGCCGACACGCCCGAGCCGCAGTACGCCACCAGTTGCTCGGCCGGGCGCTCGCCCAGGGCTGCGGCAAAGCGTTGCCTGAGCTGCTCTGGCGTGCGGAAGTGCCCGTCGGCCTCGAGGTTATCGTTGAAGGCCTGGCACTGGGCGCCCGGAATATGCCCGGCGACCGGATCGATCGGCTCGACCTCACCGCGAAAACGCGGCAGGCCGCGGGCATCGATCAAGGTCATGGCCGGGTTGTGCAGGCGCTGGAGCAGATGCTCGGCATCGATCACAAGCTCTGCGCTCGGTGCGCCGCTGAAGCCGCCTTCGCGCTTGTCGGGCGGGTCCAGGCTCAGCGGCAGGTGCGCCGCATGCCAGGCCTTCAGGCCGCCGTCGAGCAGCGCCACGCCATCGCGCTTGCCCAGCCAGACCAGCAGCCACCAGGCACGCGCCGCGAACAGCCCCGGGCCGTCGTCATACAGCACCACCTCGCTGTCGGCACTGATACCCCACTCCCTGAGCCGGGCCGACAGCTGCGCCGGATCGGGCAACGGATGGCGCCCGGTACGGCCCTTGCTCACCGCCCCGCTGAGGTCGCGCTCAAGATCGGCGAAATGCGCACCCGCGATATGCCCCTCGGCGTAGCTGCGTTGACCGTAGTCGACATCGTCCAGTGAAAAACGGCAGTCGAGGATTACCACCCCAGGCGTCTCCAGACGCTCGGCCAACTGCTGCGGGGTGATCAATTGCGCAAGCGGCATGACTAACTCCTTATCGATGACGGGGGTGGCGCAGGGCGAGGTTCATCTTACGGTCATCTGCAACCTGCTGTGTAGCTGCGTGCGGCGCCAAGGCGCACAGGCCCGACAGGCGCGAACGACGTGTCGACCGCCGGTCGGCCAGGTGACAGGCAATACCCGCACTGTCTACAGTGCCATCATTCGACCACGCGACTTGGCCGGGCGCAGTCGCTGCGCTACCATCCGACTCCCCAACGCACTCCTGCCAGGATCAAGCGATGAACCGAGTGTTGTACCCGGGTACTTTCGACCCGATTACCAAGGGCCATGGCGACCTGGTCGAGCGTGCTTCGCGGCTGTTCGATCACGTGATCATTGCCGTGGCGGCCAGCCCCAAGAAAAATCCGCTGTTCCCGCTGGAACAACGGGTGGCGCTGGCGCAGGAGGTGACCCGCCACCTGCCGAACGTCACCGTGCTCGGTTTTTCCACCCTGCTTGCTGCGTTTGCCAAGGAACAGGGCGCCAATGTGCTGCTGCGCGGGCTACGGGCGGTGTCGGATTTCGAGTATGAATTCCAGCTGGCCAACATGAACCGGCAACTGGCCCCCGATGTGGAAAGCCTGTTCCTTACCCCATCAGAGCGTTATTCGTTCATTTCCTCGACGCTGGTCCGCGAAATTGCGGCGCTGGGCGGCGACATCACCAAGTTCGTGCACCCGGTCGTGGCCGACGCGCTGACCGAGCGTTTCAAGCAATAGCCCCAGGGGCGTAAACACGCGCCCGCGTGCACTGCGGGCGTGAATGCGGCACAATTGCGCCCTTGCTCAGTTAGCTACATGCCCGGGCGCGATGCCCCGGCCGGAGTCCCCATGTCCCTGATCATCACCGACGATTGCATCAACTGCGACGTTTGCGAACCCGAGTGCCCGAACGCCGCGATCTCTCAAGGCGAGGAGATCTACGTGATCGACCCCAACCTGTGCACCCAGTGTGTGGGCCATTACGACGAGCCGCAGTGCCAGCAGGTCTGCCCGGTCGACTGCATCCCGCTGGATGAAGCCCACCCGGAGACCGAAGAACAGCTCATGGCCAAGTACCGCCAGATCACCGGCAAGGCCTAGGTTCTGTCTGAAAAGTCTTGAGCGAAGGTTAGGCAAGGCAAAAACAGCCGAGGAAGCGGAGTTTACTAGAGTAAATGAGCATTCCGAGGCTGTTTTTAACGCAGCATAACCGAGTCTCAAGGCTTTTCAGACAGAGCCTAGGCGTTCGCTACAGCGCCCGGTCCACCCGGCTCAGCGCTGGCAGCGCAGGCAGTACACGCTTGCCCGCTGGCCCAGCTTGACCTCGCGCAAGGTCGTGCCGCAGACCTTGCACAGCTCCCCGCCCCGTCCGTACACGAACAGCTCCTGCTGGAAGTATCCCGGCTGACCGTCGCCGCCGATGAAATCGCGCAACGTGGTGCCGCCGCGCTCGATGGCGGCCGCCAGAATGCGTTTGATCTCGCTCGACAAGCGCTGGTACCGCGCCCGGGAAATCCCGCCGGCCTCGCGCCGCGGATCGATGCCGGCCGCGAACAGTGCCTCGCTCGCATAGATATTGCCCACGCCCACCACCACCGCTTTGTCCATGATGAACGGCTTGACCGCCATCGAACGCCCGCGTGAGAGCTGGAACAACCGCTCGCCATCGAACAGCTCGGTCAGCGGCTCCGGGCCCAGGCGCAGCAGCAGTGCGTGGTTGAGCGGGTCGAGGCTCCAGAGCATCGCGCCGAAGCGCCGCGGGTCGGTGTAACGCAGGATCAGGCCGGACTCCAGCTCGATATCGACATGCTCGTGCTTGCCCACCGGCGAGCCGCCCTCGACCAGCCGCAAGTTGCCCGACATGCCCAGGTGGCTGATCAGCGTGCCCACCTCGGCATTGATCAGCAGGTATTTGGCGCGCCGCTCGACGGTCACGATGCGTTGCCCCGACAGGCGCACGTCGAGGTCTTCGGGGATCGGCCAACGCAAGCGGCGATCACGCACGATCACACGGTTGACGCGCTGGCCTTCGAGGAAGGGCGCGATCCCGCGTCGGGTAGTTTCGACTTCTGGCAGTTCCGGCATGAATCAGTGCCCGCTCGATTCTCGGATGTTCTGTTTGAGGCTGTCGAAGTCGTATTCCGACAGCCCGATGTAGTCCAGCACCAACGGCGCGATGGCGTTCCACTCGTGGTCGACGCTCTGGCTGCCCAGCACGCGGTAGGACGCGCAGATGTGCTCGGCCATCTTGAGTATTGCCAGCAGATTCTTCAACTGCGGGTTGGCATTGTGCGATGACTCATCGCTGAACACGGCCAGGGCATTGTGATGGTTGGCGATGGCCATGATCAGGTGCTCCGGCAAACGCCACGAGCGGGCGGTGTAGTAGCCGACCACCGAATGGTTGGTGTTGAGCGCACGGTTTTCCGTGTCCACCACGCGCCAGCCTTCATTGGCCTGGGCGTAGGCCTCTTCCAGCACGGCCATGTAATCGGGAAAGCGCTTGAGCATCAGCGGCACGCCACAGTCGTGAAACAGCCCGAGCGCGTAGGCTTCGTCGGTCGCCTGGATGCCCGTACGCTTGGCCAGCGTCAGGCAGGTGTTGGCCACATCCTGGGCGGTGTCCCAGAAGCGGTTGAGGGTCACGATCGTTTCATCGCTCATCTCGCCCTTGATCGACTGGGCGTTGATCAGGTTGATGATCGAGCGGCTGCCCAGCAGATTGACCGCCTTCTGGATCGAGCCGATCTTGTTGCTCAGACCGAACTGCGGCGAATTGACCAGCTTGAGCAGCGCGCCGGAGAGGCCAGGATCCTGGGCGATCAAGCGGGCGATGGTGCCCAGGTCCGGGTCTGGCATGTATTGCTCGAACTGCAGGTCGACGAGGATCTGCGGCTGCGGGGGAATGCTGATGCCTTGCAAGGCTTGCTGTATCTGCTCGGGGGTCAGTTCGGGGGCCATGTGCACGTACTCGGAAAGATGCCCCGATTCTACCTGCAGCACAGGCAATCGTTGAGCGTGAACTTCGCTGGATGAACCATTTGTCACAGGCCGGCGCTCGGGCACGACCGGGCGTGGCCGACACGTTATACTCCCGCTCTTTTTTCCCCGGAGCGACGTCATGTCCCTGCCCAGCCTTCGCCTCAAAGCCAACGCCGACCGCCGCCTGCGCGCCGGTCACCTATGGGTCTACAGCAACGAGATCGACGTCGCCGCCACCCCGCTGCAAGGCCTGAGCGCCGGACAGCAGGCCATTCTCGAAAGCGCCAGCGGCAAGCCCCTGGGCGTGGTCGCCGTGAGCCCGAACAACCTGATCTGCGCCCGCCTGCTGTCGCGCGACGCCAAGCTGATGCTGGACAAATCCCTGTTGGTGCACCGCCTCAACGTGGCCTTGTCGCTGCGCGAGCGGCTGTTCGACACGCCGTGCTACCGCCTGGTCTACGGTGATTCCGACCTGCTGCCGGGCCTGGTCGTGGATCGCTTCTTCGACATCCTGGTGGTGCAGCTGGCTTCGGCGACCATGGAAGCGCACAAGGACGAGGTCATCGCCGCCCTGGTACAGGTGCTCAAACCCAGCGGCATCCTGTTCAAGAACGACTCCGCCGCGCGCGACGCCGAAGGCCTCGAGCGTTACGTCGACACCGTCTACGGCGAAGTGCCGGACTGGGTCGCGCTGGAAGAAAACGGCGTAAAGTTCGAAGCCCCGGTGCGTGAAGGGCAGAAGACCGGCTGGTTCTACGACCACCGCATGAACCGCGCGCGCCTGGCGCCCTACGTGGGCGGCAAGCGCGTGCTCGACCTGTTCAGCTACATCGGCGGCTGGGGTGTGCAGGCCGGTGCGTTCGGTGCCAGTGAAGTGTTCTGCGTCGACGCCTCGGGCTTTGCCCTGGACGGCGTGGAGCGCAACGCCGCGCTGAACGGTATCGCAGAGAAGATGACCTGCATCGAAGGCGATGTCTTCGAGGCGCTCAAAGAGCTCAAGGCCGCTGAAGAGCGCTTCGACGTGATCATTGCCGACCCGCCCGCCTTCATCAAGCGCAAGAAAGACCTGAAGAATGGCGAAGGTGCGTACCGCCGCCTCAACGAGCAAGCCATGCGCCTGCTGAACAAGGACGGCATTCTGGTCAGCGCCTCGTGCTCGATGCACCTGCCCGAAGACGACCTCAACGGCATCCTGCTGACCAGCGCCCGCCACCTGGACCGCAACCTGCAGTTGCTCGAACGCGGCGGCCAGGGCCCGGACCATCCGGTGCACCCGGCAATCCCGGAAACGCGCTACATCAAGAGCATTACCTGCCGGTTGCTGCCCAATAGCTGAAGCGCGCCATGCGCGGGCCCAGCGTGCGACCACCTCAAGCGTGGTCGCTGTCGCCAAGGCGCTCTCAGATCTCCAGGACGTGCGACGCAATCCCGAAATACACCAGTACCCCCACCGCATCGGCGATCGATGTGACCAGCGGTCCGCTCGCGGTGGCAGGGTCGAGCTTGAGTCGGCTGAGCATGAACGGCAGGCTCATGCCAATCAGGCTGCCCATCAGCACGATCAGCACCATGCTGCTGGCAACGATCAAGGCGATATCTGCACCTCCGCGCACCAGGCCGAGGCCGGCGACCGCGAGGGCCATGGTGGCCCCCAGGGCCAGGGCAACCCCGCATTCACGCTTGAGCAATTGCAGCCAGTCACGCAGTACCACTTCACCCGTCGCCAGACCACGGACCATCAAGGTTGCGGACTGCGCACCCGCGTTGCCGCCGCTGTCGACCAGCAACGGCAGGAAGAACACCAATGCAATGTGCGCCGCGATGGTGTCTTCGAAGGCCGCGATCCCGGCGCCGGAGAACAGGTTGCCGAAGACCAGCAGCACCAGCCATAGCACACGCTTGCGGTAGAGCAGGCCGAGGGTGGCGGTTTTCAGGTTGCCGATGTGGGTGGTGATCGACGCGCCTTTGTGGAAGTCCTCGGTAGCGGCATCGACCACCACGTCCATGGCCTCGTCGCACGTGATGATGCCTACCAGGCGTCCGGCATCGTCGATGACCGGTACCGCCAGCAGGTCGTGCGTGCGAATCAACCGCGCCACGTCTTCCTGCGAGGTGGAAACGCTCACGCTGAGCACCTGGCGCGTCATGATCCGTTCCACGGGGCAGTCCGGCAGCGCCAGGATCAACTCGCGCAGGGAAACCGTGCCGAGCAGGTTGCGCGCGCTATCCAGGACATACGACTGATAGATGGTTTCGGCATCGGCCGCCTCGTGGCGCAGCATGTCGATGGCCTGGCTGGCGTGCAGGCCACGATCGAGGCTCGAGTACTGACTGGTCATGAGCGCGCCGGCAGTGCCTTCGCGGTAGTGGCCGAGTTGCAGGAACTGATCGCGGCGGGCCTGGGCGGCTTGGCGCAGATCGTCTGGGGAAGGGGTCGCGTGTAAATCGTGATGCATGAGAGTCTCCAGGCGCCGTGCAGGCACCTGCGGACCTCACCCTGTCGGGCTCAAGCCTGCGGCAGCCCTGGCGACGGCGCGCTCAGTGCCAGATGACAGATTCCGGGGGAACTGAAACTGGGAAGGTCCATTGAGGTGTATCTCGTCGAGCCGCACATGCGGCGCGGCAATCATAGGGAGGGGCATGGCCGAAGTCAGCCTCGGGCTCGCCAATTGGTAGATTTTCGGAAGTGTCCTACACGGCGTTCGATCCATGGCCGGCTCAGAACGCCGCGAACCCGCAGCCGCCGGACGTCCAACTCGCCGTTCCTTCCCTGCCCTGGCGGTGTAGAATCGGCCCTATTCATCGCCAGTCATCCCCCGGCGGGTTTATGAGCTCTGGTCGAGCACGCGGTGATCCCGTGCTGTCGTCGACCTCATCCGTGCCAACGGCAACCGGCTTTCGGCGCAATGGACAAGAGAAGCTCACTTCCCCTTTACGTGACCTGATCAAGCCGCCAGGAGTGCTTCATGCCTGATTATCGTTCCAAGACTTCCACCCACGGCCGCAACATGGCCGGCGCCCGTGCCTTGTGGCGCGCCACCGGCATGAAAGACGACGACTTCAAGAAGCCGATCATCGCCATCGCCAACTCGTTCACCCAGTTCGTCCCGGGGCACGTGCACCTGAAGGACCTGGGCCAGCTGGTTGCCCGCGAAATCGAACGCGCCGGTGGCGTGGCCAAGGAATTCAACACCATCGCGGTCGATGACGGCATCGCCATGGGCCACGATGGCATGCTCTATTCGCTGCCCAGCCGCGAAATCATCGCCGATGCGGTCGAGTACATGGTCAACGCGCACTGCGCCGACGCCATCGTCTGCATCTCCAACTGCGACAAGATCACCCCTGGCATGCTGATGGCCGCACTGCGCCTGAACATCCCGGTGATCTTCGTTTCCGGTGGGCCGATGGAAGCGGGCAAAACCAAGCTGGCCAGCCACGGCCTGGACCTGGTCGACGCCATGGTGATCGCCGCTGACTCGTCGGCTTCCGACGAAAAAGTCGCCGAGTACGAGCGCAGCGCCTGCCCGACCTGTGGTTCCTGCTCCGGGATGTTCACCGCCAACTCGATGAACTGCCTGACCGAAGCGCTGGGCCTGGCCCTGCCGGGCAATGGCTCGACCCTGGCCACCCACGCCGACCGCGAGCAGCTGTTCCTGCAGGCTGGGCGTACCATCGTCGAGCTGTGCAAGCGCTATTACGGTGAGAACGACGAATCGGTACTGCCGCGCAGCATCGCCAACTTCAAGGCGTTCGAGAACGCCATGATGCTCGACATCGCCATGGGCGGTTCGACCAACACCATCCTCCACCTGCTGGCCGCAGCGCAGGAAGGCGAAGTCGAATTCGACCTGCGCGACATCGACCGTTTGTCGCGGACCGTGCCACAGCTGTGCAAGGTGGCGCCGAACATCCAGAAGTACCACATGGAAGATGTGCACCGCGCCGGCGGCATCTTCAGCATCCTCGGCTCGCTGGCCCGTGGCGGCCTGCTGCACACCGATCTGCCCACCGTGCACAGCGCGAGCATGGAGCAAGCCATCGCCAAGTGGGACATCACCCAGACCGACGACGAAGCCGTGCACACCTTCTTCAAGGCCGGCCCTGGCGGCATCCCGACCCAGACCGCCTTCAGCCAGTCGACCCGCTGGGAAACCCTCGACGACGACCGCGAGAACGGCTGCATCCGCAGTTTCGAGCACGCCTACTCGCAGGAAGGCGGCCTGGCTGTGCTGTACGGCAACATCGCGATGGACGGCTGTGTGGTCAAGACCGCCGGTGTCGACGAGTCGATCCACGTGTTCGAAGGCAACGCGAAGATCTTCGAGAGCCAGGACAGCGCCGTGCGCGGCATCCTTGCCGATGAAGTGAAGGCTGGCGACATCGTCATCATTCGCTACGAGGGCCCGAAAGGTGGCCCGGGCATGCAGGAAATGCTCTACCCGACCTCGTACCTGAAGTCCAAGGGCCTGGGCAAGGCCTGCGCGCTGCTCACCGACGGTCGCTTCTCGGGCGGCACCTCGGGCCTGTCCATCGGTCACGCCTCGCCCGAAGCTGCTGCCGGTGGCGCGATTGGTCTGGTGCGCGATGGCGACAAGGTGCTGATCGACATCCCCAACCGCTCGATCAACCTGCTGGTCAGCGATGAAGAGCTATCGCATCGCCGTATCGAGCAGGACAAGCAAGGCTGGAAACCGGTCGAAGTCCGCCCACGCAAAGTCACCACTGCCCTCAAGGCCTACGCCCTGCTGGCGACCAGCGCTGACAAGGGCGCGGTGCGCAACAAGGCGATGCTCGAAGGGCTGTAAGGCTCGGTAGGCCTGATCGGAAAAACCGGCGCCGGGTGCGCCTAATGCCAGTCAGTTAAGTGAAAGGGACCGCTTCGCGGTCCATCGCGGCTGACCGGAGCGC
>NZ_DAMCCR010000094.1:0-16426 GCF_032058845.1 Pseudomonas sp.
TGGCGCCGGTGGTCAGCACATCGTCGACCAGCGCCAGGTGCTTGCCGGCCGGCGCTGCGCAGGCTGCCAGGGTGAAGGCATTGCGCAGGTTGCGCTGGCGGGCGCGGGCATCGAGGGTCTGTTGCGCAGCGGTGTCTCGTGAGCGCAGCAACCAGCGCTCGCTGAACGGCACGTGCACCTGGTGCGACAGCCAGCGGCTGAGCATTGCGGCCTGGTTGAAGCCACGCTGACGCAGCCGGCGCCGGGCCATTGGCACGGGCAGGAGCAGGTCCGGGCGTGGCAGCCCGTCGCTATAACGGTGGGTCAGTGCCTGGGCCAGCGCATCGACCATCAGGCGCCCCAGCGGCCACTGGCGACGGTGCTTGAAGCGGCTGACCAGCGTATCGATGGGAAAGCGGTACTGCCAGGGCGCGATCACTGCCTCGAAGGGGGCCGGCGCGTAAGTGCAGCGGGTGCAGGTCAGCCCCGGCCCAGGCAGTGGCAGCGCGCAGTGGCTGCAGGCATCGATCAGCCAGGGCAGCTCTGTTTCGCAGGCATGGCACAGCGGGTAGTGCTGCAAGGCGGGGTCCGAGCATAATTGGCAAGAATGGTTACTATTTAACCACTTGTCGACCAAGTATTTGAGTGTGAGTTGACAGTTCATAGGTCATCCATGAGTATGCGGGCTATCCGTGAGGCGCCGCCGGACTGTCCTGTCCCGGCGCCAGCTACACCCTAGACAAGGAAACGCCGATGAGCGCGAGCACAACTGCAACAACCCGTCACGACTGGTCCCTGGCTGAGGTCAAGGCGCTGTTCCAGCAACCGTTCAATGACCTGTTGTTCCAGGCGCAGACCGTGCACCGCGCGCATTTCGACCCTAATCAGGTGCAGGTCTCCACCCTGCTGTCGATCAAGACCGGTGCCTGCCCGGAAGACTGCAAGTACTGCCCGCAGTCCGGTCACTACAACACCGGCCTGGAAAAACAGAAGCTGATGGAAGTGCAGAAGGTGCTTGAAGAGGCCGCCCGCGCCAAAGCCATCGGTTCGACGCGCTTCTGCATGGGCGCGGCGTGGAAGCACCCGTCGGCCAAAGACATGCCCTACGTGCTGGAGATGGTCAAAGGGGTCAAGGCCATGGGCCTGGAAACCTGCATGACCCTCGGCAAGCTCGACCAGGAGCAGACCGCCGCGCTGGCCCAGGCGGGGCTGGACTACTACAACCACAACCTCGACACCTCGCCCGAGTTCTACGCCAGCATCATCACCACGCGCACCTATGGTGAGCGTCTGCAGACCCTGGCCTACGTGCGCGATGCCGGCATGAAGATCTGCTCCGGCGGCATCCTCGGCATGGGCGAGTCGCTCGACGACCGTGCGAACCTGCTGATCCAGCTGGCCAACCTGCCGGAGCACCCGGAATCGGTGCCGATCAACATGCTGGTGAAAGTCGCCGGTACGCCGCTGGCCGAGGAAGAAGACGTCGACCCGTTCGATTTCATCCGCATGCTCGCCGTTGCCCGCCTGCTGATGCCCAAGTCCCACGTGCGGCTGTCGGCCGGCCGTGAGCAGATGAACGAGCAGATGCAGGCACTGGCCTTCATGGCCGGGGCCAACTCGATCTTCTACGGCGAGAAGCTGCTGACCACCGGCAACCCGCAGGCCGACAAGGACATGCAGCTGTTCGCGCGCCTGGGCATCAAGCCCGAAGCCCGTGAAGAGCACGCCGATGAAGTGCATCAGGCGGCCATCGAGCAGGCCCTGGTCGAGCAGCGCAGCAGCGAACTGTTCTACGACGCAGCGTCGGCCTGAGCATGGCGTTCGACCTCACGGCGCGCCTGGCCGAACGGCGCGCCGCGGACCTCTATCGCCAGCGCCCATTGCTTGAGAGTCCGCAAGGCCCGCAGGTGGTGGTCGACGGCCAACCCTTGCTGGCCTTTTGCAACAACGACTACCTGGGCCTGGCCAATCACCCTGAGGTGATTGCCGCCTGGCGCGACGGTGCCGAGCAGTGGGGTGTGGGCGGCGGCGCATCGCACCTGGTGATCGGCCACAGCACGCCGCATCACGCGCTGGAAGAAGCGCTGGCCGAATTGACGGGCCGGCCGCGGGCGCTGCTGTTTTCCACCGGCTACATGGCCAACCTGGCGGCCATCACGGCGTTGGTCGGGCAGGGCGACAGCGTGCTGCAGGACCGCCTCAATCATGCATCGTTGCTCGATGGTGGCCTGCTCAGCGGTGCGCGCTTCAGCCGTTACCTGCACAACGACCCGGCGAGCCTGTCCAGCCGTCTTGGCAAGGCTGTAGGCGATGCGCTGGTGGTCACCGATGGCGTGTTCAGCATGGACGGTGATGTCGCCGACCTGCCGGCCCTGGCGACGGTGGCCAAGGCGCGTGGCGCCTGGCTGATGGTGGACGATGCTCATGGCATCGGCACCCTGGGCGCGCAGGGCGGCGGCGTGGTGGAACACTTCGGGCTGGGCGTGGATCAGGTGCCGGTGCTGGTCGGCACGCTGGGCAAGGCTTGCGGAACGGCGGGCGCCTTCGTGGCGGGCAGCGAGGAACTGATCGAAGCCCTGGTGCAGTTCGCCCGGCCTTACATCTATACGACCAGCCAGCCGCCGGCGCTGGCCTGCGCCACGCTCAAGAGCCTGGAGCTGCTGCGCCGGGACACCTGGCGCCGTGAGCACCTGGCCGCGCTGATCGCACAGTTCCGCCAGGGTGCCCAGGCCATCGGCCTGCAACTGATGGACAGCCAGACGCCGATCCAGCCGATTGTCATCGGCGACAGCGCCCGTGCCCTGGAACTGTCACGGCGCCTGCGCAAGCGTGGCGTGCTGGTGACTGCCATTCGCCCACCGACGGTGCCGGCGGGCAGTGCGCGGCTGCGGGTCACCCTCAGCGCGGCGCACAGCCAGGCGCAGGTGCAGCTATTGTTGAAAGTGTTGGCCGAGTGCTATCCCACGTTGGAGACTGCCGATGCGTGATCGACTGATACTGCTGCCAGGCTGGGGCCTGGGCACCGCTTCCCTGGAGCCGCTTGCGGCGAGCCTGCGCGGGCAGGACCCGCGCTTGCACGTCGAGCTGATGCCGCTGCCGGAGTTGGCCGAGCGCGAGCCCGATGCCTGGATCGAACACCTCGACAAGCGCCTGCCCAAGGATGTGTGGCTCGGCGGTTGGTCGCTGGGCGGCATGCTCGCCAGCGTGCTGGCGGCGCGGCGCGGCGATCACTGCTGCGGGCTGCTGACCCTGGCCAGCAACCCCAGCTTCATTGCCCGTGGCGACTGGCCGCATGGCATGGCGCCAGACACCTTCAGCACCTTTCTCGACGGCTGCCAGCACCACCCTCAAGTGACCCTCAAACGTTTTCGCACCCTGTGCAGCGAGGGTGCCGTACAGCCGCGTACCTTGCTGCGCCAGCTGGGCATTGGCGTGCCGGACACCGATCCTTTGTACCTGGCCAACGGCCTGGAGGTGCTGGCCAAGCTCGACACGCGTGTGGCGCTGCAAGCCTACAGCGGCCCGCAGCTGCACCTGTTCGCCGGCAGCGACGCGCTGGTTCCGGCCGAAGCGGCCAAGGCCCTCAGCGAACTGTTGCCGGATGTCGAAGTGGGGCTGGTGGAAGAGAGTTCCCATGCCTTCCTGTTGGAGTACCCGGAAGCGCTGGCCGAGGGCATCAAGAGTTTCCTGCATGAGAGTGGCGATGACTGATCTATCCCAGCCCAATCTGCAGGGCATATTGCCCGACAAACGTCAGGTGGCGGCATCGTTTTCCCGCGCCGCGGCCAGCTATGACAGCGTCGCAGCGCTCCAGCGGGCAGTGGGGCTGAACCTGCTCGCGCGCTTACCGGACGGCTTCGTGCCACAGCGCTGGCTCGACCTGGGCAGCGGCACGGGTTGCTTCAGCCGGGCGCTGGCCGAGCGTCATACCGCCAGCCACGGGGTCGCGCTGGACTTGGCCGAAGGCATGCTGCAGCACGCACAGGGCGTCGGCAGCGGCGCACAGCATCATGTGGCCGGTGACGCCGAGCACCTGCCGCTGCGCGATGGCTGTGTGGACCTGGTGTTCAGCAGCCTCGCCGTGCAGTGGTGCAGCCAGTTTTCCAGCGTGCTCAGCGAAGCGGCACGGGTATTGCGCCCGGGCGGTGTGCTGGCGTTCAGCAGCTTGTGCGTCGGCACCCTGCAAGAGCTGCGCGCCAGTTGGCAGGCCGTCGATGGTGGCGTGCACGTCAACCGCTTTCGGCGGTTCGAGGACTATGAGCAGCTGACCGCTGCCAGCGGCCTGGAGGTCCTTGAGCTGCAACGCCAGCCGCATGTCCTGCACTACCCCGAGGTGCGTGGCCTGACCCATGAGCTGAAAGCATTGGGCGCACACAACTTGAACCCTGGCCGGCCCACGGGCCTGACCGGACGGGCCAGGATCCAAGGCCTGTTGCAGGCCTATGAGCACTATCGCGAACCACAGGGCCTGCCGGCCACCTACCAGGTGGTCTATGCCGTGCTGCGCAAGCCCGACCCCAGCGGACACTGACATGACCCATGCGTATTTCATCGCCGGCACCGATACCGATGTCGGCAAGACCACCGTGGCCGCCGGCCTGCTGCACGCCGCTGCTGCACGGGGCCTGAGCACCCTGGGTGCGAAGCCTGTGGCTTCGGGCTGTGTGCTGACGGCCGCCGGGCTGCGCAACGCCGATGCCATGGCGCTGATCGAGCAGAGCACGCTGAAACTACCCTATGAGCAGGTCAACCCGTTCGCCTTCGAGCCGGCCATCGCGCCGCACCTGGCCGCTCGAGAGGCGGGAATCACGCTGGCGGTCGATGCACTGGCTGCAGCCATGGTCGAGGTGCTCGCGCAGGGCGCGGACTTCACCTTGATCGAGGGCGCGGGCGGCTGGCGCGTACCGTTGTCGGGGCAGGCGAGTCTGTCTGATCTGGCGCTGGCGTTGCAGCTGCCCGTGATTTTGGTGGTGGGCGTGCGTTTGGGCTGCATCAACCATGCGCTGTTGAGTGCCGAGGCGATCGCTCGGGACGGCTTGCAGCTGGCGGGGTGGGTGGCGAATGTGATCGATCCGCAGACCTCGCGCCTTGCAGAGAACCTCGCCAGCCTGACCGAACGCCTCGGCGCGCCGTGCCTTGGTCAAGTGCCGAAGCTGGAGCAGGCCAGTGCGGCGGCCGTAGCCCGTCACCTCCAGCTGGACAGGTTGCCACAGGGCTGAAAAAGGCCTCCATCCCATCCAGGGTGTGGCACCGAGCCACTAGTCGCTTTGACGGGCGTTTTACCCGCGGGGCTGCTTTAATGGCTGCTATTCGTTAAGCCAGTGTCATGGAGTCCTGAGATGCAAATCACCGGCAATTCCGCGTTCTACGCAGGCCTGGGTGCTATTCAGGCGGGCCAGAACCGCTTCGATCAGGCGGCCAGCCAGGTGGCCAACCTCAGTGCCGAGCGCTCCGCTACCAGCCAGTCCAGCGATTATCAGGCCGAACGTCTGCGCAGCGTTGACCGCAGCCAGCAGATGGACCTTGCCACCGCGTCGGTCGAGCAGGCGCTGGCCGCTCATCAGGTCGAACTCGGTGCCAAGGTGGCCAAGGCCTCCGACGAAATGCTCGGTCATATCATCGACACCTGGGCGTAAGCCCTGCTGCCTGGCGGTTGGTTAACCGGAGCCGCTTTGCGGCCCATCGCGGCTGACTGGGGCGCCAGACCGGCCGCTCCCACAGGTTTCTGTGGGAGTTTTCTGTGGGAGCGGCTTTAGCCGCGATGGGCTGCAAGGCAGCCCCAATTGCTACAAAGCGGCACAACCCACTGGCCTCAAGCGCAAGCGCTCCCTCTTTTTCAAACCCCGATATCAGTCCTTCGGCTAGCCTGGCGAGTCGAAGCGTACCGGCTATAGCCTGCTACGCCGCGATGGCAAAAACACCCTCGTTCGCGGCATAAATGGCACCAGCGTGCCACCTTGACAACGTTTCCCTCTAAACGTAAGTTTCAAACACTTGTTTGACCGAAGACCATCCGCTGTCTTTCGGTGCCGAACGCATAACCAGAGGTTGATCGCCATGCCTGAGTACAAAGCCCCCTTGCGTGATATCCGCTTCGTCCGTGACGAGCTGCTGGGTTACGAGGCGCACTACCAAAGCCTGCCGGGCTGCCAGGACGCCACGCCTGACATGGTCGACGCAATCCTCGAAGAGGGCGCCAAATTCTGCGAGCAGGTACTGGCACCGCTGAACCGCGTGGGCGATCAGGAAGGCTGCACCTGGAGCGAAACCGGCGTCAAAACGCCAACCGGCTTCAAGCAGGCCTACCAGCAGTTCGTCGAAGGCGGCTGGCCAAGCCTGGCGCATGACGTGCAACACGGTGGCCAGGGCCTGCCCGAGTCGCTGGGCCTTGCGGTCAGCGAGATGGTGGGTGAGGCCAACTGGTCCTGGGGCATGTACCCCGGCCTGTCCCACGGCGCCATGAACACCCTCTCGGCCCATGGCACCGAAGCGCAGCAGCACACCTACCTGAGCAAGCTGGTGACCGGCGAATGGACCGGCACCATGTGCCTGACCGAAGCGCACTGCGGCACCGACCTGGGCATGCTGCGCACGAAAGCCGAACCGCAGGCCGATGGCAGCTACAAGATTTCCGGCACCAAGATCTTCATCTCTGCCGGTGAGCACGACATGGCCGAGAACATCGTGCACATCGTCCTCGCTCGCCTGCCCGACGCACCGGCCGGCACCAAAGGGATCTCGCTGTTCATCGTGCCCAAGTACCTGCCCAACGCCGAAGGCGGTGTAGGTGAGCGCAACGCCGTGCAGTGCGGTTCGCTGGAACACAAGATGGGCATCCATGGCAACGCCACCTGCGTGATGAACTTCGATGGCGCTACAGGCTTCCTGATCGGCCCGGCCAACAAAGGCCTGAACTGCATGTTCACGTTCATGAACACCGCGCGCCTGGGCACCGCGCTGCAAGGCCTGGCGCACGCCGAAGTGGCGTTCCAGGGTGGCCTGAAATACGCCCGTGACCGTTTGCAGATGCGCGCCCTGACCGGCCCTAAAGCGCCTGAGAAGGCCGCTGACCCGATCATCGTCCACCCGGACGTGCGGCGCATGCTGCTGACCATGAAAGCCTTCTCCGAAGGCACCCGCGCCATGGTCTACTTCACTGCCAAGCAGGTCGACATCCTCAAGTACAGCGAAGACGAAGACGCCCGTAAAAAGGCCGATGCCCTGCTGGCCTTCATGACCCCGATCGCCAAGGCCTTCATGACCGAAGTCGGTTTCGAGGCCGCCAACCACGGCGTGCAGATCTACGGCGGCCACGGCTTCATCGCTGAGTGGGGCATGGAGCAGAACGTGCGTGACAGCCGCATCTCCATGCTCTACGAGGGCACCACCGGCATCCAGGCACTCGACCTGCTCGGGCGCAAGGTGCTGATGACCCAGGGCGAGGCGCTCAAAGGCTTCACCCGTATCGTGCACAAGTTCTGCCAGGCCCAGGAGGGTAACGCGGCCATCAAGGAGTTCGTCGAGCCGCTGGCCGCGCTGAACAAGGAGTGGGGTGAAGTCACGATGAAGATCGGCATGGCCGCCATGAAGGACCGCGAGGAAGTCGGCGCTGCATCGGTCGACTACGTGATGTACTCCGGCTACGCCTGCCTGGCCTACTTCTGGGCCGACATCGCCCGCCTGGCCGCCGAAAAACTGGCTGCCGGCACCAGCGAAGAAGCCTTCTACACCGCCAAGCTGCAAACCGCGCGCTTCTACTTCCAGCGCATCCTGCCGCGCACCCGCACGCATGTCGCCACCATGCTGTCGGGCGCTGGCAACCTGATGGCGATGGACGAGGAGGCCTTCGGCCTGTCGATCTAAGCGACCGTCCGGCTGCATGAACACGCCTGCCCCCTGTGGCAGGCGTTTTTTTGGCTGCACGGTGAGCATGACCCGATGTGTCCGTACAGTCTGTTTTGGTCCTGAACAGTCGATTTTTTCTTGAGTTAGACTGAAATCCATTTCCTCGCAACGGCCCACGCGCCGCTGCGTTCTCTACTGCGAGAGGTTGTCATGGCTGACTACAAAGCGCCCCTGCGAGACATGCAGTTCCTCCTCAACGACGTATTCAAGGTCGCTGAGCAATGGGCCGAGTTGCCGGCGCTGGCCGAGTTGGTCGATGCCGAAACCGCGCTGGCCGTGCTGGAAGAAGCCGGCAAGGTGGCAGGGCGCAGTATCGCCCCGCTCAGCCGCGCCGCCGATGAAGAAGGCTGCCACTGGAGCAACGGCGCCGTGCGCACCCCGGCCGGTTTCATCGAGGCCTACGCCACCTATGCCGAGGGCGGCTGGGTAGGCGTCGGCGGCGATCCTGTCTATGGCGGCATGGGCATGCCCAAGGCGATCTCGGCGCAGGTCGAGGAAATGGTCAACGCTTCCAGCCTGTCGTTCGGCCTGTACCCGATGCTCACTGCCGGCGCCTGCCTGTCGATCAATGCTCACGCCAGCGAAGCGCTGAAACAGACCTACCTGCCTAATATGTATGCGGGCGTCTGGTCCGGTTCGATGTGCCTGACCGAAGCTCACGCCGGCACCGATCTGGGCCTGATCCGCACCCGTGCCGAGCCACAGGCCGATGGCAGCTATAGCGTCAGCGGCACGAAGATCTTCATCACCGGCGGCGAGCACGACCTCACCGAAAACATCATCCACCTGGTGCTGGCCAAGCTCCCCGACGCGCCCGCCGGGCCCAAAGGCATCTCGCTGCTGCTGGTGCCCAAGTTCATGGTCAACGCCGACGGCAGCCTGGGCGAGCGCAACGCGGTGAGCTGCGGCTCGATCGAACACAAGATGGGCATCCAGGCCTCGGCCACGTGCGTGATGAACTTCGACGGTGCGGTCGGTTACCTGGTGGGCGAGGCCAACAAGGGCCTGGCAGCCATGTTCACCATGATGAATTACGAGCGCCTGGGCGTCGGTATCCAGGGCCTGGCCTCGGCCGAGCGCTCTTACCAGAATGCCGTGGACTACGCCCGCGATCGTCTGCAAAGCCGCTCGCCGACCGGCGCCAAGGCCAAGGACAAACTGGCCGATCCGATCATCGTGCACCCTGACGTGCGCCGTATGCTGCTGACCATGAAGGCCACGATCGAAGGCGGCCGCGCGTTCTCCACCTACGTGGCCATGCAGCTCGACAACGCCAAGTACAGCCAGGATGCCGAGACGGTCAAACGCAGCGAAGCCCTGGTGGCGCTGCTCACTCCCGTGGCCAAGGCATTCCTCACCGACCTCGGCCTGGAAAGCACGGTGCATGGCCAGCAGGTGTTCGGCGGGCATGGCTACATCCGTGAGTGGGGCCAGGAGCAACTGGTGCGCGATGTGCGCATCACCCAGATCTACGAAGGCACCAACGGTATCCAGGCGCTGGACCTGATGGGCCGCAAGGTGGTGGGTAGCGGCGGGGCGTTCTATCGCGTGTTCTCGGATGAAGTCCATGGGTTCGTTGACCAGCACGGTGCCGAGCTGAGCGAGTTCACCCAACCGCTGAGCGATGCACTGCAGCGGCTCGATGCCGTGACCGCCTGGGTGCTGGAGCAAGCCAAACACGACCCCAACCAGATCGGCGCGGCATCGGTGGAATACCTGCATGCCTTCGGTTATGTGGCGTACGCCTACATGTGGGCACGTATGGCCGGTGCGGCGCAGCAGTCGAGCGGCGATGAAGCGTTCCATGCCGCCAAGCTGGGCACCGCGCGCTTCTACTTCGCCCGTCTGCTGCCACGGCTGGATTCGCTGATTGCCTCGGTGAAGGCGGGCAGCGAAACGCTTTACCTGCTCGATGCCGAACAGTTCTGAGCCGCGAAACGGCTGCGCGTGAATAGGAATGGCTGACGCTTGTAAGTCTTTTCCTACATAGCGTGGTGACTTTTCGCCACTTCTCTCAGAAAGGTTCCCGGCGTAATCTTTAACCCATGGACGTAGCGCAGGAAGCGCAAAGGACAGAACAGGGACCACGCAGGATTTTCCACCAGGATGGTGGAACGATATGGATGTCAGGGAAACAGTCTGAAAGCCCCGCCTTAGTGCGGGGTTTTCTCTGTGCGCGGGATTTGCTTCCTCGGCCCCGCGGGTCACCAGGGGGTTATCTGAGACGCCTCGTTGAACCTCTGCACAAGCGCGCCAGTCTGTGTTGAAACCCCCTACGGAGCGCTTCTCATGGACTTTATCCGCATCATCATCGCCATCCTCCTGCCGCCACTGGGCGTGTTCCTGCAAGTCGGCTTCGCCGGCGCGTTCTGGCTGAACATCCTGCTGACCCTGCTGGGCTATATCCCAGGCATCATTCACGCCGTGTACATCATCGCCAAGCGTTGAGCAGGGGGCGCCGCGCGCCCCTGAAACACCCCGCCAGTGGCTACTCTGCCAGTACCCGGCAATAGAACTTCCATTCCTCCTCCAGCGCATGGGCGAGGTGCCGGGCCTGCCGGAAGCCGTGTCGCTCGCCGGCGTAGAAATGCCCCTCGGCCGCGATGCCGTTGGCTTGCAGCGCCGTCAGCATGCTGCGGGTCTGCTCTGGCACCACCACCGCGTCCAGTTCACCCTGGAAGAAGATCACCGGCACCTTGATGTTGGCGGCGTGCAGCAAGGGCGTACGCGCGCGGTAGCGCTGCGCATCGTGCTCAGGGTCGCCGATCAGCCAGTCCAGGTAATCGCCTTCGAACTTGTGCGTCGCGCGGGCCAGGGCGATCGGGTCACTGACCCCGTACAGGCTGGCACCGGCGCGGAAAACCGCCTGGAAGGCCAAGGCGCACAACGTGGTGTAACCGCCTGCGCTGCCGCCACGGATGAAGGCCTGTTGCGGGTCGATGAGCCCCCGCCCGGCCAGGTGTGCCACTGCAGCGCAGGCATCCTCGACATCACTGACGCCCCACTGCAGGTGCAGCGCCTGACGATAGGCGCGGCCATAGCCGGTGCTGCCGCGGTAGTTAAGGTCCGCCACGGCAAAACCGCGCTGGGTCCAGTACTGGATGCGCGGGTCGAGCACCGGATGGCAGGCCGAGGTCGGGCCACCGTGGATGAACACCACCAGCGGCGAGGCGCCCTGGACGTTGCGGGCACCATAGAAAAAGCCGTGGGCCGTGGCGTCACCGCTGGGGTAGCTGATCGACTGCGGTTGGCTGACCTGCTCGGCTGCCAGCAGGCTGGCGCCCCCAGCCAGTACGCGGACCATGCCGTCCTCACGACCGATGCTGAGCACTGCCGGCAGTTGCGTCGGCGAAGCGGCGACGGCATAGAAGCACTGCTCGTCAGCCGCCAGGCAGCGGAAGCGACTGTAGCCAGCGGCCAGTTCGCGGAGCGGTCGTTCGGGGTGCTGGACACCGAGGCGGCCGAAGCCTGCATCGAACCAGGTGGCGACGAAGCCGCCAGCGGACAGTGGCAGCCAGGTGCAGGCGCCCAACTGCCAAGGTGCACCGGCATGGTCGGCAGCCAGCGCCGGCATCGGCTGCCACTGGCCATCGATCTCTGCCCACGGTTGCCAGAAACCATTGGCATCACTCAATGCATGCAGCCGACCCGCCGCATCGAAGCGCGGCTGCTGCAGCGACTGCGCCGCGTGCTCACGCTGCGCGGCGTCGCAGGCGGCAGGTGAGTCGTGCTGCATCGTGCCATCGCTGGCGGCTGCGGCGTCATCGCAGGCGGCAGGGGAGTTGTGTTGCATTGCACTGTCGCTAGTGGCTGCGGCGTCATCGCAGGCGGCAGATGAGTCGAGTTGCATCGCGCTATCGCTGGAGGCTGCGCCGTCCCGATGCACCACGCGTTCGCTGGCCACATCGGGACGTGGATGCGCCTTGCTGCCGGCCGTGTCATCAAGGGTATGCCGCAACCCGCGGGTGTGTGCCTGTGGGGTATCCGCGCCTGCGCCAGCCACACAGGCAGCAGGCTGCCAGGTGCCATCGGCATTACGTTCCTGGCTCATCAGCCGCGTACGGGTCCAGGGTTGTTCGGGGCGGTCCCACTCGATCCAGACCAGGCGCTGGCCATCCTCGCGCAGAGTGGGCGCGGCATAGAAGTCGGCGCCCTCGACCAGTACCTGGCGCTGACCCTCCACCCAGCTCACCAGGCGATGCACCACCGGCTCGCCTGCGGTTTCCTCCACTGCCAGCAACATACCGTGCTGCCAGTGCAGGTCGCCATAGTGGCGGCCTGGCTCATGGCTCAGCGGTTGCGGCGTAGTGCCGTCCAGCGGCTGTCGATACACCTGCTGGTCGGCTTCATTGACGAACAGCACGCCGTCATCGCTCAGGCAGAAGCTGCCGCCGCCGTATTCGTAGACGCGGCTGCGCACGCTGAACCCGTCGGGGGTCAGGCAGTACGCCTGCTGGTCGCGCCAATGCCACAGTCGGCAGGCGCCATCGGCCGGGCGGAACTCGTTCCATACCAGCCCCACTGGCCCGCATTTCAGGTCGGCGAAGTCGGTCCCGGCAGCCACCGCATCGGCGGCGCTGAAGTCGGTGCTCAGGTCAGCCACGGGCGATCACCCGCGAGTTGCGATCGTTACGGAAGGTCAGTTGTTCGATGCTCACGTCGCTGTGCTCCGATTCTTCGCGGGCCTTGAGGATGATGCCGTGGTCTGGCGACTTGCCACAGACCGGGTCTGCCTTGCTGGCGTCACCGGTGAGCATGAAGGCCTGACAGCGGCAACCGCCGAAATCCTTTTCTTTCTCGTCGCAGCTGCGGCAGGGCTCGGGCATCCAGTCAAAACCGCGAAAGCGGTTGAAGCCGAACGAGTCATACCAGATGTGCTGCAAATCATGCTCGCGCACGTTGGGAAACTGCACCGGCAACTGCCGCGCGCCATGGCAGGGCAGCGCCGTGCCGTCTGGGGTGACGGTGAGGAACAGGCTGCCCCAGCCGTTCATGCAGGGTTTGGGGCGTTCTTCATAGTAGTCGGGCGTCACGAAGATCAGCTTGCACGGATGGTCCTGGGCCTTGAGCCGCTCGCGGTATTCGTTGGTGATGCGCTCGGCCCGTTGCAACTGTTCGCGGGTCGGCAACAGGCCCAGGCGGTTGAGCTCGGCCCAGCCGTAGAACTGGCAGGTGGCGAGCTCGACGAAGTCGGCCTCCAGGGCCAGGCACAGCTCGATGATGCGGTCGATGCGGTCGATGTTGTGCTTGTGGGTGACGAAGTTGAGCACCATCGGATAGCCGTGGGCCTTGACCGCGCGAGCCATCTCCAGCTTCTGCGCAAAGGCCTTGCGCGAGCCGGCGAGCAAGTTGTTCACCTGCTCGTCGCTGGCCTGGAAGCTGATCTGGATATGGTCGAGCCCGGCGTCCTTGAAGGCGGCGATCTTGCTTTCGGTCAGGCCGATGCCCGAGGTAATCAGGTTGGTGTAGAAACCCAGGCGGCGCGCTTCGCGGATCAGCTCGGCGAGGTCCTGGCGCACCAGCGGTTCGCCGCCGGAAAAACCGATCTGCGCCGCACCCATTTCCCGCGCCTCGGCCATGACCTTGAACCACTGCGCGGTGGTCAGCTCTTCGCCCTGGCGGGCGAAGTCCAGCGGGTTGGAGCAGTACGGGCATTGCAGTGGACAGCGGTAGGTCAGCTCGGCCAGCAGCCACAAGGGCAGGCCGATGTCGGCGCTGCCGGTTGCCTCAGGCGAGGACGATCCAGTGTTCGGCACGGGCCACCTCCATGAACTGTTCGATGTCTTCGGCCACTTCTGGAACATCGGCGAACTGTTGCTGCAACTGGCTGATGATCGCGCCGACATCACGCTGGCCATCGATCAGCCCGCCGATCAGCGCGGCACTCTCGTTGAGCTTGATCATGCCCTCGGGGTACAGCAGCACATGGCCCTTCTGCGCGGGCTCGTACTGGAAACGATAGCCCGGGCGCCAGCGCGGGATCAGGTGAAGGTCCAGGCTCATAACGTGATTCCTCTGTGCCAGACCCGGTCCTGGGTCACGCTGTGGTAGGGCGGGCGGTTCAGCTCGTAAGCCATGCTCATGGCATCGAGCATGCTCCACAGAATATCGAGCTTGAACTGCAGGATTTCCAGCATGCGCTGCTGGCCTTCCCAGGTGGTGTAATGCTGCAAGGTGATCGCCAGACCATGCTCCACATCGCGCCGGGCCTGGCCCAGACGGGTGCGGAAGTAGGCGTAGCCGGCCGGGTCGATCCACGGGTAATGCTGCGGCCAGCTGTCGAGGCGCGACTGGTGGATCTGCGGCGCGAACAGTTCGGTCAACGAGCTGCTGGCCGCCTCCTGCCAGCTGGCGCGGCGGGCGAAGTTGACGTAGGCATCCACCGCGAAGCGCACGCCGGGCAGTACCAGTTCCTGTGAGCGCAGCTGGTCGGGGTCGAGCCCTACGGCTTCGCCCAGACGCAGCCAGGCTTCGATGCCGCCGTCTTCGCCGGGCGCGCCGTCGTGGTCGAGCAGACGCTGGATCCACTCGCGACGCACCTCGCGGTCCGGGCAGTTGGCCAGGATCGCGGCATCCTTCATGGGAATGTTGACCTGGTAGTAGAAGCGGTTGGCGACCCAACCCTGAATCTGCTCGCGGGTGGCGCGGCCGTCGTACATCGCCACGTGGTACGGGTGATGGATGTGGTAGAAGGCGCCCTTGGCGCGCAAGGCCTGTTCGAAGTCGGCAGGGGACATCGGCGTACGGTCGTTCACGGAACCTCCGGCTGCGCCACTCACAGTTCGATGCTCATGCCGTCGAAGGCCACTTCCACGCCGCGGCGCAGCACTTCGGCGCGCTCGGGCGAGTCTTCGTCGAGGATCGGGTTGGTGTTGTTGATGTGGATGAGCACCTTGCGCTGGCGCGCGAAGCCATCCAGCACCTCGAGCATGCCGCCGGGTCCGTTCTGCGCCAGGTGGCCCATCTCGCGACCGGTGCGGGTGCCGACGCCGCGGCGCTGCATCTCGTCGTCTTGCCACAACGTGCCGTCGACCAGCAGGCAGTCGGCGCCGTGCATCATCTCCAGCAGTGCGTCGTCCACCTGGCCCAGGCCCGGGGCGTAGAACAGTTTGCCGCCAGTGCGCAGGTCTTCGACCAGCAGGCCGAGGTTGTCACCGGGGTGCGGGTCGAAACGGTGCGGTGAGTAGGGCGGTGCCGCGCTGCGCAGAGGGAATGGGGTGAAGCGCAGGTTCGGGCAGGCGGGGATGACGAAATGCTGGTCCAGCGCGATGCAGTGCCAGTCCAGGCCACCGTTCCAGTGGCTGAGCATGCTGAACAGCGGGAAGCCGGTGGAGAGGTCCTGGTGGACCATCTCGGTGCACCACACCGCGTGCGGGCAGCCTTCGCGCAGGCTGAGCAGGCCGGTGGTGTGGTCGATCTGGCTGTCGAGCAGGACGATGGCATCGATGCCGGTGTCGCGCAGTGCACGGGCCGGCTGCATGGGCGCGAAGGCCTGCAACTGGGCGCGGATATCCGGGGAGGCGTTGCACAGCACCCAGTGTTCGCCGTCATCGGAGAGGGCGATGGACGACTGGGTGCGCGCCTGGGCATTGAGCGTGCCGTCGCGGTAGCCCTTGCAGTTGACGCAGTTGCAGTTCCACTGCGGGAAGCCACCGCCGGCGGCCGAGCCAAGAATCTGGATATACATGACGATGTTTCCCTGGGCAAAAACGAAAACGCCCCGGCAGGCCGAGGCGTCGAACCGCACCGCGGATCAGCGGTTGGCGAAGTACATGGTGACTTCGAAGCCGATGCGCAGGTCAGTGTAAGCAGGTTTGGTCCACATGGGCGTACTCCTCGCGAAGGGGGTTGGGGGGATGCTGCTAGTCATTGGGTGGCTCATGGAGCTCAAGGTTCCTACAAGCCTAGGAGAAATATCCTACAAGAAATGTATGTTCCAAATGGTTAATTATTCGAAAAGGGCTGTTGCAGGCAGGGTAACAATGACGGTGATCACGGCCAGGTCGTACTCGGAGCTGAACCGTTCGCCAAGCACAGCCACGCGGCGCTCGGGTGCAGCAGGTCGCTGACCAGGGCATCGATGTCGGCTTGTGTGGCCTGCCTGATGCCTGCGCGCAAGGTCTCCAGATCGGCCTGTTCGCCTGCCAGATAAGACTGCCACGCGCAGTGGGCGAGGTCCTCGCTGGTCATGTTGGCGTCGTCGAACTGCTCGGCCAACGCGTGTTGCGCGGCAGCGTTGAGCGTCGCCCCGTGGGCCAGCACGGCGCGCAGATGCCTGAGGATCTGCAGCGGTTCGGCATGCGGTGACTGCACGCCGAACAGCAGTCCGGCAACGCCCTCGACCTGACGGAAGGCGCTGAACACCGCGTAGCCCAGTTGCAACTCGACCCGCAGGCGTTGATACACCGGGCCCTGGAGCAGATGGCCGAGCAGGCGTGCGCTGGCCTGCTGCCCCGGGCGAACCGGGCAGAACAGCAGCAGGGCGTGTTCGCCGCTCAGGCGTGGCCGCGGGCACCAGCGTCGGGTTTGCCCGGGCAAGGCC
>NZ_DAMCCR010000095.1:0-4129 GCF_032058845.1 Pseudomonas sp.
ACGGCGCTGGGCCTGGGTGGCGATGAGCTCGTGCAGGCAGAGCTCGACCGGCACCTGCGCCGGCGCGCCATTCCAGCCATGCACGGTCGCCTGGTACTCGCCGGCGCTCAACAGCGGCAGCTCCGCCAGGCGCTGCTCAGGGGCTTGCACCATGCCCTGCAACAGCGCCTGCCAATGCCCGGCCAGGCGCTGCACCGTGCTGGCCGTGAACAGGTCGGTGGCGTAGGTGAACACTGCGTGCAGGCCATCGGCAGATTGGAAGGTGTCGAGCATCAGGTCGAACTGGCTGGTCTCGCTGGTCAGCGTCAGGGCCTCCAGCTGCACGCCGCCCACCTTACGCCGCAGGGCACTCTGACGGGCATGCGCCTGGTGGTTGAACAGCACCTGGAACAGCGGGTGGTGGCCATGACTGCGCTCAGGCTGCAAGGCCTCGACCAGTTGCTCGAACGGCAGCGCCTGATGCGCCTGGGCGCTTTGCGCAGTGCCTCGCACCTGAGCCAACAGTTCGTTCACGGTCATTTGCGGGTCGAGCTGGGCCTGCAACACCTGGGTGTTGACGAAAAAGCCCAGCAGGCCCTCGGTTTCCAGGCGCTGGCGGTTGGCGACCGGCACCCCGACGCGGATCTGCGCTTGCTGGCTGTAGCGGTGCAGCAGCGCCTGCAACGAGGCCAGCAGCACGCTGAACAGCGTGGTGCCTGCGGCGTGCGCCAGGCTCTTGAGTTGCGCGGTCAAGGCCGCATCGAGGTCCAGGGCCACGGCGGCGCCACGGCCACTGGCCTGGGCCGGACGGGGATGGTCCAGGGGCAGCTCGATGACGCTGTGGTCGTTACCCAGCTGCGCGCGCCAATAGGCCAGTTCACGCGCCCCCTCGCCGCCTGCCAGGCGTGCGCGTTGCCAGACGGCGTAATCGGCGTATTGCACGGGCAGCACTGGCAGCGCCGGCAGCTGGCCTTGGCTGAAGGCTTCATAACCCAGCACCAGCTCCTCGACCATGCGCTGCATCGACCAGGCATCGGAGACGATGTGGTGCTGCACCAGCACCAGCACGTGCTGGTCTTCGGCCTGGCGCAGCAGCGCGACCCGCAGCAGCGGGCCGTTGTCCAGGTCGAAGGGCTGACGGGCAAAGCTTCGGACCCACGCCTCGCAGTCGCTGCCGGCTGGCAGCGCTTGCGCCGCGAGGTCCAGCGTGGTGGGCGCCGCGATCACCTGCAGCAGTTGCTCGCCGTCGTGGCGGAAGGTGGTGCGCAGGGTTTCGTGGCGCGCGATCAGCAGGTCGAAGGCCTGCTGCAAGGCACTGACGTCCAGTGGCCCGTGCAGGCGCAAGGCGACGGGAATGTGATACGCGCTGCTCTGCGCGTCGAGCTGCCACAGGTACCACTGACGTTCCTGGGCGTAAGACACCGGCAGCGGTTGCTCGCGACTCACCGCTTGCAGCGGCGCATGGCGCGGTGCGTTGTGGTCGAGGCTGGCGGCAAAGGCGCACAGGGTGGTGTGCTCGAACACGCGCTTGAGCGCCACCTCTTGATCGAGTAGCACGCTCAGGCGCGACACCACCTGGGTGGCCAGCAGCGAGTGGCCGCCCAGGGCGAAGAAATCATCGTCGGCGCCCACTTCATCGACCTGCAGCACCTCGCCCCAGACCTTGGCCACGGTGTGTTCCAGCGGGCCTTGCGGGGGGCGATAGGCGCGCTGCAGCAGGCTGGCGTCAGGGCTGGGCAAGGCCGTGCGATCGAGCTTGCCGTTGGTGGTCAACGGCCACGCGCCGAGCAGCAGCCAGTGGGTCGGCAGCATGTACTCGGGCACCTGGCCGCGCAGGCTGAGCTTGAGCTGTTCGCGCAATGACGTCTGCGCGAGCGGGTCGGCCATGACTTGGGCGGTGTCGGTCGGCACGACGTAAGCCACCAGTTGCAGTGACGCGCCGCTGCCGTGGGGCAATACCACCACGCTGGCGACCGCAGGCTCGGCCAGCAGCCGCGCTTCGATCTCGCCGAGCTCGATGCGGTGGCCCCGAATCTTCAATTGCTGGTCGAGCCGGCCGCTGTACTCGATCACGCCATCGGCGCGGTAACGCGCCAGGTCGCCGGTGCGGTACAGGCGCCCGCCCTCTGCGCCGAACGGGTCGGCGATGAAGCGCGTGGCACTGAGCCCGCCGCGGTTCAGGTAACCGCGCGCCAGGCCCGCCCCGGCAATGTACAGCTCGCCCACACAGCCCTTGGCCACCGGGTTGAGGTCGGCGTCGAGCAGGTACCAGCGCAGATCGGGAAGCGGTTGACCAATCGGGCTGTTGGCGCTCTGGCGCAGATCCTCGAGGGTCAGTGGGCGGTAGGTGACGTGTACGGTGGTTTCGGTGATGCCGTACATGTTCACCAGGCGCGGGGCGCGCTCACCGAAGCGCTCGAACCACGGCCGCAGGGCGTTCACGTCAAGCGCTTCGCCGCCGAAGATCACTTCGCGCAGGGCCAGTTGCCCGGTGCCGGCGCAGGCCACCGGCTGCAGCGCCTTGAAGGCCGACGGGGTCTGGTTCAGCACCGTCACGCCCTCGCGGCACAGCAGCGCGTAGAAGGCCTGCGGCGAACGGCTGACGTCATGCGGCACCACCACCAGGCGCCCGCCGTGCAGCCAGGCGCCGAAGATTTCCCATACCGAAAAATCGAAGCCATAGGCATGGAACAGCGTCCACACATCGTGCTCGTCGAAGGCGAACCAGGGCGCGCTGGCCGCGAACAGGCGCAGGGCGTTGGCGTGGGTCAGCAGCGTGCCCTTGGGCTGGCCGGTGGAGCCGGAGGTGTAGATGACATAGGCCAGGTTGTGCGGGCCGACGTGGGTGACCGGGGCGTCGGCATGTTCGTCCTGCTCGCCCAGGGCGACCAGCGTCACGTGTTCGGGTAGCGGCAGGCGGGCCTGCACCGACGGTTCGGCCAGCAGCAGGGTGATGCCACTGTCTTCGATCAGGTAGGCCAGGCGCTGCTGCGGGTAGGCCGGGTCCAGCGGCACGTAGGCGCCACCGGCCTTGAGAATGGCCAGCAGGCCGATCAGCATCGGCACGCCACGT
Organism: Pseudomonas sp.; assembly: GCF_032058845.1. GTDB lineage: Bacteria > Pseudomonadota > Gammaproteobacteria > Pseudomonadales > Pseudomonadaceae > Aquipseudomonas. The sequence goes on from NZ_DAMCCR010000095.1 coordinate 3,053, forward strand.
TCAGCCGCCAGACCGACGCAGACGTCAGGGCCGACGCCGCGCTCGACCAGGGTGTGGGCCAGGGCGTTGGCGCGGCGCTCGAGCTGGCCGTAGGTCAGGTGCTCATCGGCGCAGGTCACGGCCACGGCCTCGGGGCGCCGCTGCGCGTGCAGCGCGATCTGCTGGTGCAGGCAGGTGCTGACCGGGAACTGCGCCGGTGCAGGGTTCCAGGCCTGCACGCTGGCCTGGTGTTCGTCGCCCGCGAGCATCGGCAGTTCGGCCAGACGTCGCTCATCCCCAGCCACCAGTGCCTGCAACAGCGCCTGCCAGTGCTCGGCCATGCGCGTGACGGTCTCGGCGGTGAACAGGTCGCAGGCATAGGTCAGCGCGGCGTGCAGCTCGCCGCCGCGCTCGAAGGTATCGAGGGTGAGGTCGAACTGGGTGGTCTGGCTCTGCCACTGCACCTGCTCCAGGCGCAGACCGCCCGGCAAGGCGTAGGTGCTGAGGTCGGCCACCTCCGGCTGATGGTTGTACATCACCTGGAACAGCGGCGTGCGGCGGCTATCACGCTCCAGGTGCAAGGCTTCGACCAACTGCTCGAAGGGCAGGTCTTGGTGGGCCTGGGCATCGAGCACCACGCCGCGCACCCGGCGCAGGAAGTCGTTGACCTGCAGCTGGCTGTCGACCTCGGTGCGCAGCACCTGGGTGTTGACGAAGAAGCCGATCAGCCCTTCGGCTTCGCGGCGATGGCGGTTGGCGATCGGCGTGCCGATGCGGATGTCGGCCTGGCCGCTGTAGCGCTGCAGCAGGAGCTTGAAGGCCGCGAGCAGCACCACGAACAGGCTGACCTCCTGGCGGCGGGCCAGGCTGCGCAGCTGTTCGGTCAGCGCCGGCGCAATGCTGAAGGTGCAGCGCCGCCCCTGCTGGCTGGGCTGTGCAGGCCGTGGGTGGTCGGTGGGCAGGGCCAGCGGCGTCTGCTCGCGGCCCAGCTGGGCCAGCCAGTAGTCGAGCTGGCGCTGGCCCTCGCCCGCCTCCAGCCAGCGCCGCTGCCACAGGGCGTAGTCGCTGTACTGGATCGGCAGGGCTTGCCAGTTCGGC
>NZ_DAMCCR010000095.1:4436-16418 GCF_032058845.1 Pseudomonas sp.
CAGGCAGGCGGTGTAGGCCTGGATGAATTCTTCGATCAGCACGCCCAGCGACCAACCGTCGGCAACGATGTGGTGCAGCGTGAGCAGCAGCACGTGCTCCTCGTCCGCCAGCGTGAGCAACTGCACGCGCAGCAGCGGGCCGTTGGCCAGGTCGAACGGCGCCTGCGCCGTGGCCTCGGCCAGGGTCGACACCTGTTGCTCACGGGCGGCGGGGTCGAGGGCCGTCAGGTCATGCGCCTGCACCGTCAGCGGGGTCGAGGTCAGGGCCCAGCGCACCTCGCCGTCGGCCTGGCGCTGGAACACCGTGCGCAAAGTCTCGTGGCGGGCCAGCAGGGCGGCGAACGCAGCCTCCAGGGCCGAGGTATCCAGGGGACCGGTCAGGCGCACCGCCGCCGGCAGGTTGTAGGCGCCACTGTCGGGCGCCAGCGCCCAGAGAAACCACATCCGTTGCTGGGCGAACGACAGCGCGTGCCGGTCCTCGGCCGCCACCCCGGCAGGGATCGGCAATTGCTGAAAACTCACCCCTTCCTTTGCCAGCGCGGCGAGAAACGCGCGCCGCTTGTCCAGAGGCAGACCGATGAAACGGCCGGCGAGCATGAGGGATTGGTCAGCATTCATTTCGAGGCGTCCGGATTCAGAGGCGGGAGGCGCACAGGCGTGTCGTCCCTATAGAACGAATCCGCCGCCGAAAAATTAGCCGGCCCGGGCATGCGCTGACCGCGGGTTCCGGGCACGCGCAAGCGGCGCTGGCCGCAGGTGGCCAGGCGCATCGAACGGGGCATGAGGGGAGGCTTGAGCACGCGGCGACGGACGTCTTGCCGCGGTGGGATCGTGCAGGCAGAACCGGCCTGACGCAGGGTGCGTCAGGCCGTTTCTGGATCAGCGTTCAGGCGCTGGTTTCAGGCTCTGGTTTCAGGGCCTGGTCTCAGGCTCAGGTGAGCGAACGAACGCCCACCGAACGTGCATGGCCACGGGTGGTGACGATGCCCAGGAACGAGATCACGATCGCCAGCCCCAGGGTGGCGCTGACTTCGGCGCGGTGCGCCTCGGTGAACATCATCACCGCCAATGCCGCGCTGATGAAGATGATCACCGCCCAGGTCAGGTACGGGAACAGCCACATGCGGAACTTCAGCTCGGTGTTCTCACGCTCCAGGCGACGGCGCATGCGCAGTTGCGAAATGGCGATCACCAGGTACACCAGCAGCGCAATGGCGCCGGAACTGGCCAGCAGGAACTCGAACACGCCTTTGGGGGCGAAGTAGTTGAGCACGGCGATGGCCGCGCCGATCAGGGTGCTGCCGAACACTGCGGCATAAGGCACGCCGACCTTGTTGGTGTGCTTGAGCACGGCCGGGGCATCGCCGCGTTTGGCCAGCGAGTACATCATCCGCGAGGCGATGTAGATCGAGGAGTTCATGCAGCTGGTGACCGCCACCAGCACCACCATGTCGACCATGAAGGCGGCATGCGGGATGTTCATGATTTCCAGCGCGCGCTGGTAGGACCCCACCACGGCCAGTTGCGGATCGTTCCACGGCACCACGGAGATGATCACGAAGATCGACAGGATGTAGAAGGTGCTGATGCGCCAGATCACCGAGCGGGTGGCCTTGGCGATGTTGCGCGACGGGTCGCTCGACTCGGACGCGGCGATGGTTACCGCCTCGGTGCCGATGAAGCTGAACATCACGGTGATGAACGCACCGATCACCGCCGACCAGCCGTTGGGCGCAAGGCCGCCTTTTTCCGCGATCAGGGTGCTCAGGCCGCTGACTTCACGGTCCGGCAGCCAGCCCAACAGCGCTGCAGCGCCCAGACCGATGAAGCAGAGAATGGCGGTGACTTTGAGGATGGCGAACCAGAACTCGAACTCGCCGTACTTGGCCACGCTGAACAGGTTGGTGCCGGCCAGCAGCAGCACCGAGGCCAGGGCGAAGATCCAGCTGTCGATCTGCGGGAACCAGGCGTTGAGCACATGCCCGGCGGCCAGGGCTTCGATGGGGATCACCAGCACCCAGAACCACCAGTACAACCAACCGATGGTGTAACCGGCCCAGCGGCCAATCGCCTGGTCGGCGTAGGTGGAGAACGAGCCGGTGTCGGGGTGGGCGACGGCCATCTCACCGAGCATGCGCATGACCAGGACGACCAAGGTCCCGGCCACGAAATAGGAAATTATGGTGGCCGGGCCGGCTGCCGCGATGGCGTGCCCGGAACCGACGAAAAGTCCGGCACCGATGATGCCCGCGATGGACAGCATCGTTACATGACGTGGCTTGAACCCTTGCGCAAGGGCATTGCCATCAGATCCCACGGTGTTCATTCGATATTGTTCTCTTTTTGCTGACACAGGAAAGGACGGGCAGGCGTAGGCGATCGTAGCTCCTTGATTGCACTGTGAATGACGCGGCACGCACGGAATCTTGTTGAGGTTTTGCCCGTGTTTCAGAGTGCTGCGGGGTCAATGACGGTGCCCATTTAAGCCCTGTGCGCCTGTGGGAATTTATGCGAGAACGCCTTGGGGGTGCGTGATTGCGACGACGGTTGTCTGATCGCGGCAGATGTCGGGATTGGCATGTCTGTTTGCGTCATGAGGTGTGACGCAGGGGGTGTGGCGCATGCCGGCAACACCGGCGCAGGCCTGAGTACGTTGCTGTGGCGAGCGATCAGACGCGTCGGTATTGCTGCAGCGGGCTGCGGGGCGAGGCGGGGTCGGTCATCTCGATCAGGCCAGCGGCCAGGGCAGGCTTGAGGTAGTTCTGGTTGAAGGTGGGGCGGTGCGCGAGGCCCAGGCGTTGCATCAGTTCGCTGGCTTTGAGGGTGATGCCGGGGATGAGGACTGCGAGCAGGCGGGCGATGGGGTCGGTTACTTGATCGGTTACTTGATCGGTTACTTGTACGGTGGCTGGGTCAGCCGCGTAGGCGTCCACGGGTTTCGTAGTACTTTCGGGCTCGCTTTCGCTGGCCTCGCGCAGCGACTGCTGCAGGGCCTGCAGCATGAACTCGACGAACGGCGTCGCCTCCCCCACCTGGTCGGCCATGGCCAGCGCCGCGTAATAGGACTCTTGCCGAGCGCAGATCACCGACTCGACCGGCAGGTAGGCCAGGACCGGTCGCCATTGACTCAGAATGAGCGTCTGCCACAGCCGACCCATACGCCCGTTGCCGTCGGCGAAGGGGTGGATGAATTCGAATTCGTAGTGAAAGACGCAACTGGTGATCAAGGGCGGCCAGTCGCTCGCGGCCAACCACCGCAACAGGTCATGCATCAAAGGCATCAGGCGGCTTGCCGGAGGCGCCATGTGCAACAGACGCTCGCCGCGATAGATCCCCACCCCGCCCTTGCGAAGCTGCCCGGCGTCGTCGATCAAGCCGTGCATGAGCAGGCGATGGGCCGCCAGCAGGTCGGTCAGCTGTGTCGGGTGCCAACTCGGCATCGATTCGTAGGTGGTGAATGCATTGCGCACTTCCTGGATTTCCCTGGGCAATCCGAGCACGCGCTTGCCATCCAGTACGGCGGTGACTTGTTCGATGTTCAGGGTGTTGCTCTCGATCGCCAGCGTCGCTTGGACGGTACGGATGCGATTATGTTGACGCTGCTGCGCAGGCAGCGCTTTTTCTCGCATGGCAGTCAGCACGCCTACCCGCTCACAGATATCGGCGACCAGGCCTAGCATGCGCACTGTCAGAGTCAACCGGGGCTGAGAGGCGTTCATGACGACGGTTCCAGAAAGGGCGGTTGCTACCCTATCCAGTTCCTGCTTGCGGGTGAATCCGAGCCTGGCACTGACTCTTCTACGTAACTGGCTTGTTCACTTCAAAGCGTGCTGCCATGCCACAGGCCGCTTTCTCAGGCAGACCCAAATGGTGATTTATCTGACAAAGACCTCAGGCTTTTCATCTTATAGCTGTAGGGCTGAGAGACTACTTTCCTGCGACTAATCGACATGGCGATGGCGCACGCGGACCTGAGATAAACACTTCGGTTTGATCTAGACACTTGTGGAGTGATCCGGACTTGCTCGGACAGGTGATGGATGCCCACTTCTTGTGCTGAGCAGCGCAACTCGATGTACCCACTTGCCGTTTTCAGTCGGCCTCTCTGTAGAACACCTGGAATGTTATGAAAAGCCCCGCCCCTGCCTCACTCATCAACACGCCCTATCTGTCCGTTCACAGCGGCCTGAGCTGTGAAGACGCCCTCGCTTACGCCCAGCAACTGCTGCAAGGCATTGAGGATTCGCTCGACAGATCCCTCGCGGGTGACGCCGAAACTCCAGAAATGCACGACATACTTAGCGCTGTCCGCGCTGCACGCACGGGGCAGACCTTGCTGGCGCATGTGCTCAACAGAGGTGTGGCACAGACACGCCAACGTAAGTGACGAATCCGGGCTAAATTTGATCCGCAGGCAGGAGCTGACTTTTGATTCGCAGCTTTCTAAAGCTTGTCAGACGATTCCGAAATTTAACTGAATGCTTCAGCTCCATCTCTGAAGCGACTTATCCTACGCAGGCTGCAGCCGTTTCGACGTTGTTGATCCGAGGCAAGGGGGCTAATTTCCCCGGGTCGCGCCATCAGCGGCAGGGTGTGAGAGCCCGAGAGACCAAGTTCTGCAGCGTTATGGCAGCTGTGCACGGGCAGGCTTCGGTCTGGCCGGGTGTCTAGGTCTCCGGTCTCTCACCCCGTGTATGGCTGCCACCCTTTTCTGTGAGAGGGATTGACGTGGCGGCACGTATCTCGACCTGGAGAACAGTTATGAAGAAATCCGTCCCTGATCTACCTTCCAAAATCATCCACACCCCCTACCTTTTCATCCACAGCGCTCTTAGCTCGCAAGATGCACTGAGTTATGTCGAACAACTGCTGCAAGGCATCGAAGAGTCACTTGATGAATACTGCCTGGCTAATGCAGGAACACCTTGGATGGGGCTGCTGATCAGTGCCGCTCATAACGTGCGCGCAGGGCAAGCGTTGTTGACACATGCTCAAGGGCATTGCGCCATTAAAGACTCTGGTTGATCTGAATCCCTTCAGAGACCATAAGCCAAATCATTTTTCATTCGTTTCAATCTGGCAATGGGGAGGTAAATCTAGCCCGAAGTCATTTTCATGGCAGCTGTTCGTGGGCAGGCCTTGGTCTGGCCGGAATTCCGATGTTCGCCGGTCTCTCACCCCACGAGCAGCAGCCACCAACATTGCCGTTAGAAGCGGTTATTCAGTGTTCACGTAGAGAACACACAGTACTTTAATGAAGAGTCTCGTTCCAGCTCCGCCTAATAAGATCGTCCGCACTCATTATGCTTCTCTTTCATAGTCAAACTCACTCCCAAGACGTTATTGCCTAGCAGCAAAATCAGTTCAAAGCACCGAAGGCTCGCTTGAGAAACACTGTTTATAAGACGCCCACATGTAGGCATTGGGCTTTCATCGGTGAAAGCCATGCCGCCCGCTGCAGCCAGGCCCTGTTAACGAAGGCAAAACCAATGAAAACTCATTAACTTCACCACCAGGAGAAAATTTCTCAGATGCAAAATAACAAATCGTGACTTTAATAAATCGAGTTGACCATGAAAATCATTCGCAACAAAGTAATACAGTATGGACCCGAAGTTTCTTGTACTAGTGTGTCGACACTCGAAAAAACTGAAACGGTCACACAGCCGCACGAGGTAGTTGAAGTTTCGGAGAAGGCCTTTGATCGCGCCTGTGAGCTGAGCCTACAAGCCATGAAAAAACCGAGAGCGCATGAAGCTCTCGTAGAGTTGCTACGTCACCATAATTGATGATGTTTGAAAAACTGACACGGCCCGATCTGTGGGCCGTATCAGTTCAAGCCTTACACCGAAGCACTCCCCTCCTGCGCATTGTCCTTGAGCAACACCATGCTCTGCGGCGAAGACAACGCAATCCCCTCCTCACGCAGCGCCGCCAGGATATTGAACAGCAGATCACTGCGCGCGCCACCCACCTGCCGGGGCCCGGCCACATAACCGCTGACCGCGATCACCATGCCGCTGGCCGTGATGTCCTTGAACGTCACCGATGGCGCGGGCGCATCGAGGATGCCTTCGTGGTGTTGGTAGGCCGCCAGGAGTATCTCGCGCACGCGGCTGGCGTCGGTGTCCAGCGGCAGGGTCAGGGTGATGCCGACCACGCCCAGGGCGTTGGCCATGGTCACGTTGCGCACGTTCTGCGAGATGAACTGCGAGTTCGGCACGATCACCGTGGAGCGGTCGGACATCTGGATTTCCGTGGCGCGCACGTTGATGCGGCGGATGTCGCCTTCGACGCCGGCCAGGCTCACCCAGTCGCCAACCTTTACCGGGCGTTCGGTGAGCAGGATCAGGCCGGATATGAAGTTCTGCACGATCTGCTGCAAGCCGAAACCGATACCTACCGACAGCGCGCTGACCACCCAGGTCAGGCTGGTGAGGTTGATGTGCAGGGTCGACATCACCAGCGAGGCCAGGAACAGGAAGCCGAGGTAGCCGACCAGCGTCACCAGGGATGCGCGCATGCCGGCATCCATGTCGGTGTCCGGCAGCAGGCGTTCGCCCAGCCAGCGCTTGAGCACGCGGATGGCGAACAGGCCGACGAAGAAGATCAGTACCGCGAGGAAGATGTCTTGCGGCACCAGGTTGAGATTGCCGAGCACCTTGCCGCCGCTGCCGTCCCAGTCGCCCAGGCTCATCAGCAGTTCACCCGGGCTGGTGCCCGATGGCATGAAGGCGAACATCACGGCAACCAGCAGCATCAGCGTGCGCCCGACCCCGCCCAGGATGGTGCTGGCCTGGGCCTGGTGACGCTGCTGCAGGCCCAGGGCCGAGGCCAGCGCCAGACCGCCGGGTTGACGCGGCGAGAGCAGGGTTTCGCAGAGGTCGCCAAACACCGTGACCATCAGGTACGCGCAGGTGGCGACCACGCTGATCCACAGCAGCTTGGCCGTGAGGAAATACGCGAGCGTCAGGAAGCCGGTCAGCAGCGCGCCGAGGATGACCAGCGCCCACACCAGGACCACGAACGGGATCAGCCCGGCCAGCCCCGAGGGGCGTGGCAGGCCGTGCTGGCGGCGGGTACGTCGGTAGCTGACCAGCGCGGCAATGAACAGGATCGATACCACCAGTGCGGTCAGGCCGTTGGTGGCGAGCGTCAGTGCCAGACTGGTGCCGATCACGCTGTTGATGCGTTCGACGGTGAGCAGCAGCATCAGCGACAGGGCCAACACTTGCGGGAACCAGCCCAGGGCGCTGGCGACTTCATCGGGGATCGGCGGCAGGCGCCAGGACGGGCGCTGCAGCATCAGCATGGCGCGGCCCAGGCCGGAGACGAAGGCGCTGAACACCACCAGGGTGAGGATGTGATTGGTGACGCTGGCCAGGTCGCTGCTGAGCTCTGCACTGTTTTCCAGGCCCCAGCGCACCAGCGATACCGCGCCGCCGATGGTGCACAGGGTGGCCAGGCTGACGCCCAGGGCCAACGCGCTGCGGCGCAGGCGCCCCTCTGGCAGCCAACGCACCATCAGGCGTGCCAGCAACCGCTCCAGCACGCCACGGCCGAGGGTCCAGAGCAGGATCGCGGCGAGCAGGCTGGAGAGGAAGAACCAGCGGTGCTCGGCGCTGAAGGCGCTGGCCACGGCATCGGCAGCGTCGCTGCGCAGGCCGCTCAGGCGCGCCACGTCTTCATCGGTCGGGCGGATCAGGCTCGACCAGAACGCTGGGCTCAACGGGCTGGCGGCGCGGCTGCTGATCTGTGAGTTGAACAGGCTGCGGCGCAGGTTGACGATCTGTGTCGAGAGGTCACGCGCCGATTGGGACAGGTCAGTGGCCTGTTTCTGGTCGGCGCTCAGCGACTTCTGCTGGGCCGTGAGCTGGCGGCGCTGCTGCGTCAGGCTGTCGGGCTCGTCGGCCTGGGCCGGACCCACCACATTGAGCTGGTCGGCCACGCGCTGCAGGTCGGTGGCGCGCTGGGCGCCGAGGTCGGCGGCTTGGCGTTGCACCTGCAAGGCGGCCTGGCGCAGTTGGGACAGCAGATCGTCGTTGGCGTTGGTGGTCACCGCCTGACGGACCTGATCGAGGCGCGCATTGAGCTGGTCCAGGCTGGCATCTTCGGCCAGCGTCTGCTGTTCGGCAGCGGCCAGGCTGGGGGCCGGGGTGGCCGGCGCCGACCAGGCGGGGGTGGCGACCCACAGAAGCAGGGCCAACAAGCCCACGCAGAAACGGTCAAGGCGGGTGCGCCTCATCGGGTTTTCCTCTTTACATCTTGATTGAAGAGGGAATTCTAGGCGGGGCGGTGCTGGCTGGGAATGAAAAAGCGTTCATCACGGTGAGGATGAGTGGGGATGGCGTGCGGGTTACCGGTCAACGGCGTTTGATCGTTCGCTCCTGTGGGAGCGGCTTTAGCCGCGATGGGCTGCGCAGCAGCCCCAATGGCTGCTAGCGCGTAATGTCTGGCAAAACCTGTCGCTTGTGTAAGGACGGCTGCGCCGTCCATCGCGACTAAAGTCGCTCCCACAGGGCTCACATCTGCGAAGCAGACCCGATGGCCGCTACGGCGCTTTGTCAGGTTGGCCGGGGAGGCTGGATCGGGCCGGCTGCGCCGTCCGTCGCGACTGACCGGGGCGCCGGACCGGTCGCTCCACACGGCTCTTACAGGGCGCCTACACGGCTGTGCGGCTCACGGCTTCTTGCGCTTCCCACCATTGAAACTCGGCACTTTGCGCACTGGCTTCACCGAAGGCGCTTCACTGCCGGCACTGTCCATCCACTTGCCCAACCCGCGTTTGGCCGCGCTTTCCTTGGGTTTCTTGGGCTTTTTCGGTTTCTTGATCACCTGCCCGCTGGCATCGGTCTGCGGCACGCGGTGGTCGGGGATGAAGTCTGGCTCGTCGTGGCGCGGCAGGGTCTGGCGGGTGAGGGTCTCGATGGCCGCGAGCAGTTGCACTTCGTCTGCGCACACCAGCGAGATCGCCTCACCGGTGTTGCCGGCCCGACCGGTGCGGCCGATACGGTGCACGTAGTCTTCAGCGACAATCGGCAGGTCGAGGTTGACCACCAGCGGCAGGTCATCGATGTCGATCCCGCGCGCCGCCACGTCGGTGGCCACCAGGATCTGGATGTCGCGCTGCTTGAAGCTGTCCAGCGCACGCTGGCGGGTGGCCTGCGGGCGGTCGCCGTGGATGCCATCGACCTTGAGGCCCTCGCCCTGCAGGCGCTCGACCAGTTGATCGACGCCATTGCGGGTCTTGGCGAACACCAGCACCTGGCCCCAGCGCTTCTTGCGCAGCAAGTGGCAGAACAGGTCGGCCTTGCGCTTCTTGTCGACCGTCACCAGCCACTGCTTGACGCTGCTGGCGGCGGCATTGCGCGGGCTGACTTCGATGCTCAGCGGGTCTTGCAGGGCCAGGCCTGCGAGCAGGCGGATCTGCTCGGAGAAGGTGGCAGAGAACAGCAGTGTCTGGCGCTTGCGCGGCAGCGCCGCGTACACCGCTTGCAGCTCTTCGGCAAAGCCGAGGTCGAGCATGCGGTCGGCTTCATCGAGCACCAGGGTCTGCACCTGGTTGAACCTGACCGCCTTCTGCCGGAACAGGTCGAGCAAGCGGCCCGGGGTGGCCACCAGCAGGTCGACGCCACGGCGCAGACGCATCATCTGCGGGTTGATGCTGACGCCGCCGTACGCCGCGTAGGTGCTGATGGGCAGGTGCTCTGCATAGGCCTGCAGATTGGCATGAACCTGCTCGGCCAGCTCGCGAGTGGGCACCAGCACCAGGGCGCGAATCGAATTGCTCGCGACCTTCTCGCCTTCCAGGGTCAGCCGTTGCAGCAAGGGCAGACCGAAGCCTGCGGTCTTGCCGGTGCCGGTCTGGGCGGCGGCCATCAGGTCGCGGCCGGCCAGCACGGCGGGGATGGCCTGGGCCTGGACCGGCGTAGGCGTGGTGTAGTCCAGTTCCTGCAAGACGCGCAGCAGGGGTTCGATCAGGCCGAGGGAGGCGAAAGTCATGGCAATACCGTCAGGGGTTCAGCGAAGGCGGCGAGTTTACCGCAACGCCCTGCCCTACTTGCACATTTTGCCGGGCAGCGACGCATCCGCCGTGGGCGCGACCGGCGGCGGCGCCTTGCGCCACTGCGGCACGCCGATCAGCACCACTGCGCTGATGATCACCGCCATGGCCAGGCATTCCTCGGCACCGACCTGCTCGCCGGCGAAGGCAATCCCCAGCAACACCGCCACCGCCGGGTTGACGTAGGCATAGCTGGTGGCCGCCGCTGGGCGCACGTGCTTGAGCAGGTACATGTAGGCACTGAAGGCGAGGATCGAGCCGAACAGCACCAGATACGCCAACGCGCCCCAGCCCGCAGCGCTGGGCATGTGCGTCATGCGCTCGCCACTGAGGGCACTGCCGATCAGCAGGATGGCGCCACCGAGCAGCATTTCGCAGGCGGCGGCCATCGCGCCCTGGGGCAGTGGCAGGCGCTTGCTCCACACTGAGCCGAAGGCCCAGGCCGCTGCGGCAAACAGGATCAGCAGCGCGCCAAAGGGGCTGGCCTGCAGGTTGGAACCCAGGTTGAGCAAGCCGATGCCGGCCAGGCCGAGGAAGATCCCTGCCCACTCCAGACGTGAGTTGCGATGGCCGAACCACAGCCCGAACAGCAGGGTGAACAGCGGCACCGTGGCAATCGCCAAGGCCGCGACGCCAGACGCCACCCCTGCATGTTCAGCCAGGGTCACACCGCCATTGCCGCAACTGAGCAGCAGGAAACCGATGGCCCCCGCCGCTCGCCACTGCACCCAGGTGGGGTTGGCCACGCCGCGCCAGCGCAGGAAGCCGTACAGCAACGCGCCAGCCATCACGAAACGCACGCCCGCCATGAGCATCGGCGGCCAGGATTCGACGCCGATGCGGATCATCAGGTAGGTGGAGCCCCAGACGAAATACAGTGCGAGGAAGGCGCCGATCAACAGCAGCGGGAAACGACGAGAGGCAGGCATGGCAGAGGCTCGAAATCCATTCAAGGAGCCCTGATTCTAAGACTGACCGTGTGAAAACCTTAGTTACAATCTGCGACGAAATGACCCACACACTTTGCGCAAACCGCCGCGTTCAGTGGCGCAGCAGCAAACGCCCCTCGATCGGCTGAAAGCGCGTCGCCGCGCGGATCAGCGACATGGCCGTGGTGCCAGGCACGCCATACACCACGGCCTCGACGCCATGGCGCTGGATCACCCGCTCCAGCAACAGGTCGAAATCACCATCCCCCGAGGCCAGTACCACCTGGTCGACACGGCTGGCGGCTTCGACCACGTCCAGGGTGATGCCCACGTCCCAGTCGCCCTTGGCCGAGCCGTCGCTGCGCTGGATATAGGGCTTCAGGCGCACCTCGAAACCGAGATTGCGCAGGATCTGCTGGAACTGCTGCTGTTTGGCATCGCCGCGGTCGATGGCATAGGCCACCGCTTCGACGATCTCGCCCTCGCGGCTGACATCCGCCCACAGCGCGGCGTAGTTGAAGTGGCACCCGTGGACCTGGCGAACGGTGTAATAGAGGTTCTGTACATCCGCGAACAGCGCGATTTTCTTCACCTGGACTTCCTCGGTGGCGGGGCCTGCGCAGAGGGCAACAGCGTGACGGTCGGGCCCGCGACGTGCGGCCCTGCGACATATGCCAGCCCGCGTGTCCCCTTGCTCAAGCCAATCGGGCGCCAGGCGCCCGGAAACGGCCACCGAGTATGCCAGAGCGGTCAGATGAACGTGTCGTCGTCCGCGAAGCCGCCGCCATCATCGCTGTCGTAGTCGGCGTCGGAAAAGCCGCCGTTGCCCTGGTCATGACCGCCGTTGTCGGCCACGTGCTGCTGATCGGCCGAATCCTGCCAGCCGCCCGTGTCACTGGCCGGGGCGGGTTGCTCTTCGATCACATTGACCACTTCCTGCGGCTGCGAGCCATGGCCGAACAGGCTGCTGATGTCTTGCGCCAGCAGCAC
>NZ_DAMCCR010000096.1:0-16346 GCF_032058845.1 Pseudomonas sp.
GGACCGGCCGCCCCCACAGTCCCCTGGAGCGGCCGGTCCGGCGCTCCGGTTAGCCGCGCTGGCCTGCATAGCAGGCCCAATAGCGGCATCATGATGCAAGCGGACCTGAGCGCTCCCACTCGTCAGGCCGGGATCATTGCCCGCGCAGGCTGTCCAGCAGCTTGTGTGTCGGATACCCATCAGCCGGCCAGCCAAAGCCCTGCTGCGCCGTGCGGATCGCCTTGCGCGTATTGGCGCCAATGATGCCATCGGCATTACCGGCCGGATGCCCATTGGCATTGAGCAGGTTCTGCAATTCGACACGCTCGCTGCGGCTCAGTGGCTGATCATCTTTCGGCCAACTGCCGGCAATGAACCCCCAGCCTGAGAAGCGATCACCCAACAGGCTGACGGCCAACGCGTAGGACGACGAATTGTTGTACTTGAGGATCGCGCGGAAGTTGTCCAGCACCAGGAAGGCGGGGCCACGCGCACCGGCGGGCAACAGCAGGGCGGCGGACAGTTCGTTGCTGCCTGCGGGCAGTTGAGTACCGGCCGGCAGCGTCACGCCCATCTGCAACCATTCACTGACCGGTTTGCGCTGGCTGCCATCGGCCTGCCAATAGTCGAAGCCTGCCGGCACCTGGACCTCGAAGCCCCAGGGTTGGCCGCGCTTCCAGCCCGAGCTTTGCAGGTAGTGCGCGGTGGATGCCAGGGCGTCTGGCGTACTGTTCCAGATATCGCGGCGGCCATCGCCGTCGAAGTCGACCGCGTGCGTGGCGTAGGTGGTAGGGATGAACTGGGTCTGGCCCATGGCGCCGGCCCAGGAGCCGCGCATGGCGTCTGGCTGGATGTCGCCGTCTTGCAGAATCTGCAGCGCCGCGATCAGCTGGTCCTGGGCGAACTGTGGGCGGCGACCTTCATAAGCCAAGGTCGCCAGGGAACGAATCACTGATTTGCTGCCCTGGAACTGGCCGAAATTGCTTTCCATGCCCCACACCGACACCAGCACCTGGCGATCGACACCGTAGCGTTGCTCAAGACGTGCCAGCAGCTCGGCATTCTGTTCCAGCAGGCGCTTGCCGTTGCGCACGCGCAGCGGCGACAGCGCGCCATCGAGGTACTCCCACACCGGGCGGCTGAATTCGGGCTGGCTGCGGTCGGCCTTGATCACGTCCATGTCAGGCGTGACGCCGAGAAAGGCGCGGTCGAAGACACTGGCGTCGATGCCGGCCTGCAGCGCCTGCTGACGGAAGCCTGCCTGCCACTGGGCGAAGGTTTGCAAGGGCTGGATTTCGCTGCTGGTGTCAGCGCTGGCGCTGGGCAGCGCTACGGCCGGTGCCGGTTGCGCGGGCGGTAATGGCACGGCGTCGGCTGCGGTGGGTTTTTCCGCGCAGGCGACCAGCAGGATGAGGCTGGATGCTGCGATCAATTGGCGAGGTTGCCAGCGGGGGAAAAGACTGGGGAGCATGCACAGATCCAGGGATTACAGGTCAGGCGACGACCATATCATGCCTGCGCACTTCTTGCCTTGCGCGCCTTCATGCAGCCAGAACGGAAGAAGCCTCCCAATCTCTCGACTGGAAGGCTTCGCGTTGGTAGCTGCCTTTGCCCTTGCTCGGGCGTTCCTGACGACACCGGAACAGCGGCTGGGCGACGATGGATTTGGCTTTGTTGGGGCCGGGCTTTTCAGGCCGTTTGCTCATGGCGATGTCCTGCGCGGGTTGGAGGTAGCGCGCAGTGTAGGGCTGCAGGGCAGCCGGGGCCAATTGAATGTCTCGATCGCGGTGCAGCGTCACTGTGCCGGCAGCGCCAGGCGCTGGCCGGCCATCAACAGCACCAGCCGGCTCAGGCCGATCCACGCCGAGCCTTCGGCCTGGCCCTTGATCTGTGCATCGATGCGCTGAGCGTCCTGCAGCAACTGCGCCCAGCGTTGCGCAGAAAGCCTTTGTAACGCTTTGCTCACCAGCGGTCGGCGTTTATCCCAGATCGGCGGCTTGGCCTGGCTGAAGGCCTTGTCCAGGGGTACGCCCTGGCTGAACTGCTGAGCCAGCCCGGCCAGGGCCCGCAACTCCCGGGCCAGCGCCCAGAGGATCACCGGTGGCTCGACGCCTTCGCCGCGCAGGCCTTCCAGAATGCGCAGCGCATGCCCGGCATCGCCGGCCAGAATGGCATCGACCAGGCCGAATACGTCGAATCGCGCGCTGTCAGCCACCGCTGCCTGGACGGTCTCGAGGGTGACCTGGCTACCCTCGGCCAGCAGCTTGAGCTTCTCGATTTCCTGGGCGGCGGCGAGCAGGTTGCCTTCGACCCGCGAGGCGATCAGGTCGACGGCCTCGCGCTGGGCACTGAGCCCCGCCTGGGCCAGGCGCTGGTTGATCCAGTTGGGCAATTGATGGGCATCGACCGGCCAGATCTGGATGAACTGGCACTGCCCGCCCTCGATCAGCGCCTTGCCCCATTTGCTCCGCTGGGCGCTGGCATCGAGCTTGGGCAGGCTGATCAACAGCACGGTGTCTTCGGCGGGCCGGGCGCAGTACTCGATCAGCGCCGCGCCGCCCTTGTCGCCAGGCTTGCCCGAGGGCAGGCGCAGCTCCAGCAGGCGACGCTGGGCGAACAGCGACAGGCTGGCGCCAGCCTGGAGCAAGGTGCCCCAGTCGAAGTTGGCGTCGGCGCTGAACACCTGGCGTTCATCGAAGCCCTGCTTGCGCGCGGCGGCGCGGATGGCATCGGCGGCTTCCTGGCACAGCAGCGGGTCATCGCCACTGACGATGTAGACCGGTGCCAGGTTGCCTTGCAGGTGCTTGTTGAGTTGGGCGGGGGCGAGCTTCATGGGCAAGGGCGGGGCACTGGTGTGCCCCGTTCGGCCTTAGTTGGCCGGGATTTGCATCGGCGATTGCTGGGGCGTGGCGTCTTGCGCGCGGCGGGCTGCTTCGAGCGCATCGGCTTCGGCCTTGGCGCGTTGGTCAGCCTTGAGCTGCAGTTCGTCCAGGCGCGCTGGGGTGAGCTGCTGCAGGCGCACCATCAGGCCTTGCACCAGATCGTTACGCATTTCATCGCGCACGCGTTTGGCTTCCTGGCTGGACCCGGTGACGTTGTTGCCGTCACGGACATACACCTTGCGCACTTCCAGTTTGTCATCCAGCAGCACGGCCTTGTTCAGGCCTTGCACCTGGTAATTGACGACGGTAGTCAGCTCGTACTCGGCCGAGCGCGTGCCGCCGGTGTAGGTGGCTGCACGCTGGGACTCCTGCTCGTTGGTGAGCACCAGGTGGTACGGCGCGCCGCTGTAGAGCTTCACTCCGCTGTTTTCCAGCGAGCTGCGCAGTTGCTTGACGGTATCGCCATAGGCATTGCGGGCAGTGACGTCCAGTTCCTTGAGGCTCAGTTCGTTGGTGCCCGTGCCGCGCAGCTGGAAACCGCAGGCGCTGAGCATGACGGCCAGGCCCATCACCAGCAGATTGCGTTTGATCATGTTGTAGCTCCCTTGTGGGCCGATTCCGCCTGCTCGCACCGTGTCGAGCAGGCGTTGCCATCAGTTGGCGACGATGTTGACCAGCTTGCCTGGTACCACGATGACCTTGCGGATCGCCAGGCCATCGATGAAGCGCAGAACGTTTTCATTGCTGCGTGCGGCAGCCTCGACCTCTTCGCGGCTGGCGGCCGCAGGCATTTCCACCTGGCCGCGCAGTTTGCCATTGACCTGCACCACCAGCACGATGCTGTCCTGCACCAGCGCAGCCTCATCCACCACAGGCCAGGCAGCGTCGATCACCGCACCTGCATGGCCGAGATGATTCCACAGTGCGTGGGAGATGTGCGGCGTGATCGGTGCCAGCAGCAAGCTGACGGCTTCCAGGCCTTCCTGCAACAGGGCGCGATCCTGGGCGGTGGCTTGCGGAGCTTTTTCCAGCACGTTCATCAGTGTCATCACCTGGGCGATGGCGGTGTTGAACTTGTGGAACTGACCCACATCGATGCTCGCCTGGCGGATGGCCGAGTGAATGGCGCGGCGGACGACTTTCTGCGCGTCATCCAGCGTGCTCACCTCAAGCGAACCGGCAGCACCTTGCGCCACGTGTGCCTGGGCCAGGCGCCAGACGCGGCGCAGGAAGCGACTGGCGCCCTCGACGCCGGAGTCGGACCACTCCAGGCTCTGGTCGGGCGGCGAGGCGAACATCATGAACAGTCGGCAGGTGTCGGCGCCGTAGACGTCGATCATCGACTGTGGATCGACGCCGTTGTTCTTCGACTTCGACATCTTCTCGGTGCCGCCGATTTCCACCGGCTGGCCATCGGTTTTCAGGCGTGCGCCAATGATCTTGGCCTTGGCATCACGCTCGATTTCGACATCAGCCGGGTTGAACCAGTCCTTGCCGCCATTGCTGGCCACGCGGTAGTAGGTTTCGGCGACGACCATGCCCTGGGTCAGCAGGTTCTTGAACGGCTCGTTCGAGGTGACCAGGCCTTCGTCGCGCATCAGCTTGTGGAAGAAACGCGCGTACAGCAGGTGCAGGATCGCGTGTTCGATACCGCCGATGTATTGATCCACCGGCAGCCAGTGGTTGGCCGCTTTCGGGTCGACCATGCCGCCTTCGTAGTGAGGCGAGGCGTAACGGGCGAAGTACCAGGACGACTCCACGAAGGTGTCCATGGTGTCGGTTTCACGCTTGGCCGGGCTGTCGCAGGTCGGGCAGGTGCATTCGTAGAACTCGGGCATGCGCGCCAGCGGCGAGCCGGCACCATCGGGTACGACGTTTTCCGGCAGGGTGACAGGCAACTGATCTTCCGGCACCGGCACGTCGCCGCACTGGGGGCAGTGGATGATCGGGATCGGGCAGCCCCAGTAGCGCTGACGGCTGATGCCCCAGTCGCGCAGGCGGAACTGGGTACGCGATTTGCCCAGGTCGTTGCCGATCAAGGCCGCTTCGATGGCGTCGAAGGCGCCCGCGAAGTCGAGGCCGTCGAAAGCGCCGGAGTTGATCAGGGTGCCGTGCTCGCCGTAGGCGGCTTCCCAGTTGCTACCGACCTCGTCACCCGCGCTGGTGCGCACCACGGCCTTGATCGGCAGCGAGTACTTCTGCGCGAACTCGAAGTCACGCTCGTCGTGGGCTGGCACGGCCATGACGGCGCCGTCGCCGTAATGCATCAGGACGTAGTTGGCGACCCACACCGGCAGCTTCTCGCCGGTCAAGGGGTGCTCGACGAACAACGAAGTCGCCAGGCCTTTCTTTTCCTGGGTGGCCATGTCGGCCTCGGCCACGCTGCCGCCTTTGCATTCGTCGATGAACGCCTGCAGCGCCGGGTTGCCCTGGGCAGCCTGGGTGGCCAGCGGGTGCTCGGCGGCCACGGCCACGTAGGTGGCGCCCATCAGGGTGTCAGGGCGGGTGGTGAAGACTTTCAGCGTGCCGGTGTGGCCGATGCTGGCCACGTCGTAGGGGAACTGCACTTCCATGCCGCGCGACTTGCCGATCCAGTTGCGCTGCATGGTCTTGACCTGTTCAGGCCAACCCGGCAACTCGTCGAGGCTTTCCAGCAGCTCGTCGGCGTAGTCGGTGATGCGGAAGTAGTACATGGGGATTTCGCGCTTTTCGATCAGCGCGCCCGAACGCCAGCCGCGACCGTCGATGACCTGCTCGTTGGCCAGCACGGTCTGGTCGGCCGGGTCCCAGTTCACCGTGCCGTTCTTGCGGTAGATCACGCCCTTTTCGAACAGGCGGGTGAACAGCCACTGCTCCCAACGGTAGTAGTCGGGCTTGCAGGTGGTGACTTCACGGGACCAGTCGATGGCAAGGCCCAGGCTCTTGAGCTGGGTCTTCATGTAGTCGATGTTTTCGTACGTCCACTTGGCCGGCGCGACGTTGTTCTTCATCGCCGCGTTTTCCGCCGGCATGCCGAAGGCATCCCAG
This sequence comes from Pseudomonas sp., assembly GCF_032058845.1. Taxonomy (GTDB): domain Bacteria; phylum Pseudomonadota; class Gammaproteobacteria; order Pseudomonadales; family Pseudomonadaceae; genus Aquipseudomonas. Next base: position 5,889 of record NZ_DAMCCR010000096.1, read on the forward strand.
CCCATGGGCTGCAGGACGTTCTTGCCGAGCATGCGCTGGTAGCGTGCGATCACATCGCCGATGGTGTAGTTGCGCACGTGCCCCATGTGTAGCTTGCCGCTCGGGTACGGGAACATCGATAGGCAGTAGTAGGTGTCTTTGCCTGGCTGTTCATTGACGGCGAACGACTGTTGCGCGTCCCAGAAAGACTGGGCGGCGGCTTCGATATCACGGGGCGTGTATTGTTCGTGCATGGCTACTTTTTGCTGAGAGAGAAAAGACCCTGTTCCAGGCAGCGCGAGCTCGCTGCGTCCGGCATTCCGGCGTCGGTAAAGTGAACGCCGTAGCATACATGAGCGCCGCCGCCGGTGGCTAACCAATCTACGCCGAGGGCCGTTGGTCGCGGCGGCCGGCTGCTTTGGCGAGTGCCGCTAAGCTCAGGGCTGGGGGAGATATCGTTATCTTCAATGAGGTGAATGAATGGGAGAGTCGCAGCTGACCAAAACGCAACCTGAGGTATACGAGCGTCTGATCGACCGTGTCGGGTTGGCCCTTGAAACGGCCAGGACTGCTGTCAAATTGCGCGACGAGTTGCCTGTCGAGCTGGAATTGCGTGGCCTGAGCCCCGCCGAATTCGCAGTCATCAAGGCTTGGCTGGCCACTCAGGCACCTGGGCGTCTGGCGCAAGCCGGCATCGACCCGCAACCCAGGACATCGGCCAGGATCATCTGGCTGAAAGATCGCAAGCAACCTGCAAAGGCGGCTGACTCGCACGCGCGGTCCTCCAGGTAAGTACTGACTTGCAAGGGCGCTGATGCCCTGTTCCGGATTTTCATTACACACACTCGATTTGATCGGCGTCCGCAGCCCTTGAGGCCCGGCGCCGATCCTCTTAGTCTGCATGCCTCTTCTACAGGTATGCGCCATGCCCCTCAGGTTCTTCATCAAGCAATGGTTGCTGCCGCCCGGCCTGCTGATTCTCTTGCTGCTGGCAGGTTGGTGGCTGAGTGCGCGCTTTCCCAGGCTTTCTGCCCTGTGTTTCGTGGCCGGTGTAGGCGGGCTGTGGCTGATGAGCCTGCCGCTGGTGATGGAGCAGGGCGCACGTTTGCTGGAGCGCGAGCCCGCGCTTGCCGTGCAGGCCTGGCCACAGCTGGCGCAGCAGGCGGATGCCATCGTGGTCCTGGGGGCTGGGCGCGAGCGCGGTGATCCAGCGTGGGGCGGGGCCGATCAGCCCAGCCTGCTGGCCTTGCAGCGCATGCGCTTCGCTGCCACCTTGGCCAAGGCCAGCGGCCTGCCGGTGCTGACCAGTGGCGGGCTGCATTACGGCGAGCCGCCCAGCGAAGCCGAACTGATGGCGACGTACCTGCAGGCCGATTTCGGCGTGCCGGTGACCTGGCAGGAACGCGACAGCCATACCACGTGGGAAAACGCCCAGCTCAGCGCCAGGATCCTGCAACCTCTGGGCAAGCGCCGTGTGGTGCTGGTCACGCAGGCCTGGCACATGCCCCGCGCGCGCTGGAGCTTCGAGCAAGCCGGCTTCACCGTCACTCCCGCGCCAATGGCCTTTCTCGGTGGCGCCCATGGCCGGCCCTTCGCCGGTCTGCTGCCGGAAAGCCGAGCGATGTGGCACAACGCCCAGTTGTTGAACGAGGCGCTGGGGTTGTTGGCGTATCGGGTGGTGTATTGATGGGCGGGTGGGTCATGGTTGCAAGGCGGTAGCCGCCTCAGGCAGGGATTTCGCGGCGCCTGGATCAGGCCGGCTGCGCCGGTCGTGGCGGCTGACCGGAGCACCGGACCGGCCGCGCTTACAGCGATAGCATTTTGTTGCTGGAGCGATGCTTCCGGTTGACCGTGACCCCTGTAGGAGCGGCCGGCCCGGCGCTCCGGTCAGCCGCGATGGCCGGTGCAGCCGGCCTAAGGCTGCAACCTCGGTTCCTCTGCTGAATCGCAGCGCCTGGATCAGGCCGGCTTTGCCGGCCATCGCGACTAAAGTCGCTCCTACAGGCGCTCCTACAGGCGCCGCGCGCTCTTACGGGGTGCGCGTCCGCCGCCGTCCCAGCAGCGCCCAGCCGAGCAGCAGGGTGCAGACCACGATCAGCGGCCACGAGCGCCATTGCAGGTACGGCGTCAGCTGCTGCATCGGCACGACCGTGCCGTACAGCACCGCTTGTTCGAACTGCGGCACCTGCGCGGTGATGCGGCCCTGTGGATCGATCAATGCCGTGACGCCGTTGTTGGTCGCCCGAATCATCCAGCGCCCGGCTTCCAGCGCGCGCATCTGCGCCATCTGCAGGTGCTGCAGCGGGCCGATGGAGGTGCCGAACCAGGTGTCGTTGCTGATCGTCAGGAGCAGGTCGCTACGCGCGGCGAGGCCGGCTGCAAATTCGGGATACACCACCTCGTAGCAGATGTACGGCGCGATCTGATAGCCCTTGGCCTGAAGCAACGCCTGGTCTTGCGGCCCACGGGCGAAATCGGACATCGGCAGATTGAAGAACTCGATGGCGCCGCGCAGCATGTCCTGCAGCGGCACATATTCCCCGAAAGGAACGAGCTTCTGCTTGAGGTAGGTGCCGTCACCTTCGCCGGTGACCGTCACGCCGTTGTAGTAGCGGCGCTGCCCGCGGACTTCTTCACGGACCGGCACGCCGGTAATCAGCGCCGTCTGCCGATCACTGGCAAAACGTCCCATCATGTCGAGGTAACCCTGGGCCTGATCCTTGAGGATCGGCACCGCGGTTTCCGGCCAGACCAGGAGGTCAACCGGCTTGGCGTTCAAGCTCAGGTCGCGGTACAGCGCCAGCTGGGCATTGATGTGCGCCGGGTCCCACTTGAGGTCCTGCTCGACGTTGCCCTGAATCGCCGCCACCGTCAGCGGATCGCCCGCCGCGCGGGTCCAGGCATGGTTCTTCAGGGTCAGACCGGCTATCCACGGCGCGATCAGCAGCACCACGGCCATCACCAGCAATGAAGGCCGTGCGCGCAGGCGATGCAGGTTGCACAGCAGTGCCGCGCTCAGCGCCAACACGAACGAAATCAGCCACACGCCGCCCAGCGGCGCGAGCCCGGCCAGGGGGCCGGCGAGTTGGCTGTACCCGGCGTAGAGCCAAGGGAATCCGGTGAGGAACCAGCCGCGGAAGGCTTCCTGCAACAACCACAGCGCGGCAAAGCCCAGCGCGTCGGCCAATGGCGCGTCACTGCGGCGCAGCCAGCGCGCCCACACCCAGGCAGGCAGGGCAAAGAACAGGCCGACGCCGGCGAAGAACGCGACGAGCAGCAACACCGCCAGCAACGGCGAAGCGCCACCGTAGGTGGTCATGCTGACGTAGATCCAGCTGGTGCCGGCGCCATACAGGCCGAAGCCGAAGCACCAGCCACGGGCAAAGGCCCGGCGCGGATTCAGCTCACGCAGGCCAGCATAGAACAGGGCAATCGACAGCAGCACCAGCGGCCAGAGGTCGAACGGCGCCAGCGCCAGGAGTGTCGAGGCGCCGGCCGCCACGGCCAGCAGGTTACCGGGCCAGCCGGGGCGGGTGATCCAGCGCATGGGAGTCCTTAACGGTTGATCGGGGTCAGGCGCAGCAGGTGAATGCGTCGGCTGTCGGCATTGAGGATACGGAACCGCCAGGTGCCGATTTCCGTGGTCTCGTTGCGCTTGGGCAGGTGGCCGAAGGCCGTCATTACCAAACCACCCACGGTGTTGAAGTCCTCGGTGGAGAACGTGCCGTCGAAGAACTCGTTGAAATTGTCGATCGGGGTCAGCGCTTTCACCAGGAAGTCGCCATTGGGCAACGGCTTGATGTAGCTGTCTTCCTCGACGTCGTGCTCGTCTTCGATGTCGCCGACGATCTGTTCCAGCACGTCTTCGATGGTCACCAGGCCGGCCACGCCGCCGTACTCGTCAACCACGATGGCCATGTGGTTGTGGTTGGCGCGGAACTCGCGCAGCAGCACGTTGAGGCGCTTGGATTCGGGCACGAAGACCGCTTGGCGCAGCAGGTGCTTGATGTCGAAGCTGTCGCCGTTTTCCTTGAGGATCAACGGCAGCAGGTCCTTGGCCAGGAGCACTCCGAGCACATCGTCATGGCTTTCGCCGATCACCGGATAGCGCGAGTGCGCGGCATCGATCACCGCAGGCAGAAACTCGCGAGGTGACTGGCAGGCCTTGATGCTGATCATCTGCGAGCGCGGCACCATGATGTCACGCACCTGCAGGTCCGCGACCTGAATGGCACCTTCGACGATGGCCAGCGCTTCGCTGTCGAGCAGCTTGTTCTGATGGGCTTCGCGCAGCAGCTCGAGGAGCTCCTGGCGGTTTTTCGGCTCATGGGCAAAAGCCTGGGTCAGTTTACCCAGCCAGGACTTCTGCCCGTTGCTCGATCGGTCTTCGCTCATGGCGGTTACTCGTGTTCCTTACAGTGGTGGGTGTGTGAATGGTCATCGTCGGCGTAGGGGTCGGGGTGGCCCAGTTCCGCCAGAAGCGTGCGCTCCAGGGCTTCCATTTCCTCGGCTTCTTCATCATCGATGTGGTCGTAGCCGAGCAGGTGCAGGCAGCCGTGGATCACCAGGTGGGCCCAGTGCGCTTCGAGTGCCTTGCCTTGTTCTTGCGCCTCGCGCTCGACCACCGGGATGCAGATCACCAGGTCGCCGAGCAGCGGGATGTCGAGCAGTTCGTCCGGCACATCGGCGGGGAAGGACAGCACGTTGGTCGCGTAGTCCTTGTGCCGCCAGGTGTGGTTCAGTTCGCGGCCTTCGGCTTCATCGACCAGGCGGATGGTCAGCTCCGAGTCGGCCGTGCGCTGGCGCAGCGCCAGTTCGCACCAGCGGCGAAAGGCGGCGTCATCGGGGGCGGCGGCGCTGGAGGCCCGTTGCAGGTCGAGTTCAAGCATTTTTGCTGGCGGCCTCGGCGGCTTGCACGGCTTCGAAGCGGTCGTAGGCCTCGACGATGCGCTGCACCAGCGGGTGACGCACCACGTCTTTGGAGTCGAAGTGGGTGAAGCTGATGCCTTCGACCTCCTTGAGCACGTTGATCACGTGGGCCAGGCCCGACTTGGTGCCCTTGGGCAGGTCGACCTGGGTGATGTCGCCGGTGATCACTGCGGTGGAGCCGAAGCCGATGCGGGTCAGGAACATCTTCATCTGCTCGAGGGTGGTGTTCTGACTCTCGTCGAGAATGATGAAGCTGTTATTAAGGGTACGGCCGCGCATGTAGGCCAGCGGGGCAATCTCGATCACCTGGCGCTCGATGAGCTTGGCCACGTGCTCGAAGCCGAGCATTTCGTACAGCGCGTCGTACAGCGGGCGCAGGTACGGGTCGATCTTCTGGGCCAGGTCGCCGGGCAGGAAGCCGAGCTTCTCGCCCGCCTCGACTGCCGGGCGCACCAGCAGGATGCGCCGCACTTGCTCACGCTCCAACGCGTCCACGGCACAGGCCACGGCCAGGTAGGTCTTGCCGGTACCGGCCGGGCCGACGCCGAAGTTGATGTCGTTGGCGAGGATCTTCTGCACGTAATGCTGCTGATTGACGCCGCGTGGACGGATGGCGCCTTTGCGCGTACGCAGGGAAACGCTCACTTCGTTCACGGCCGGGTTGTCGATGTTTTCCACCGAGGACTCCTGCAGGTACAAGTGGACGATTTCAGGGGACAGGTCAGTGGCCTTGGCCTCGCGATAGAGGCGGCGCAGCAGCTGTTCGGCGTTGGAGGTGGCTTTGGCTTCGCCAATCAGCTCGAACTGATTGCCGCGGTTGCGGATTTCGATGGCCAGGCGTTGTTCGATCAGACGCAGGTGCTCGTCGAACTGGCCGCACAAGTTGGCGAAACGGTGGGCCTCGAAGGGCTCGAGGAGGAAACGATGAGGTTGTATGGGTGCGTTCAAGGTGGTTTTTGGCCGCTCGCCGGCAATGAATGTGAGTTGAAGAATAACCCTTGAATGGCAGGGACGAAAGCTCTGAAACGATCAAGGGTTGGCGAAAGGCAATCACGGCCTCTGGCAGGGATTCGGTGGGCTGTGCCGGAGCGCTGGCGACACGCCCAGGCCCCTGCTCGCTGCGTCGGCGCGAGCGGGCTCTGCTATGATGCCGGCCCTTTTCCCCTGCATGTGCCTCCCTCCGAACATGAGCAAGCGCGAACCCGCCATCTACAAAGTCATCTTCCTCAATCAGGGCCAGGTCTTCGAGCTGTATGCCAAGCAGATCTTCCAGAGTGATCTGTGGGGCTTTCTGGAAATCGAGGAAATCGTCTTCGGCGAGCGCAGCCAGCTGGTGGTCGACCCAGGTGAGGAAAAGCTCAAGGCTCAGTTCGAGGGGGTGGTGCGCAGTTTCGTTCCCCTGCAGTCGATCGTGCGCATCGACGAGGTGGAGCGATTGGGTACCGCCAAGATCAGCGAGGCCAAGGCGAGCGGCAACGTGATGCCGTTCCCGATGCCGATGCCGGAGCGCTGAGAACGCGGATCAGGGCAGTGGCGAGAAGGGCGAGCGGCCTTCGGCGTTCTGCAGCTCCAGCAGGTATTTGCGGAATATCTGCCCCAGCACCTGAGTGGCGTGTTCCAGCTCGGCGCGCGGCATTTGCTCGGTGACTTCGTCGGCCATGTCCAGCGCATCCTCGGCGCCGTTGACCGAGGCCATTTTCAGCAGGATATAGGCCTGAACGTGGTTGGCCTCGACCCCTTCGCCATGAAAGAACATGCTGCCGAGCCGGTATTGCGCCTGGGCATGGCCTTGCAGTGAGGCTTTCTGGAACCAGTCGAGGGCCTTGGGCAGTTGCGGCGGTGTCTGTGTATAGAAGTACTCACCGAGCTCGTATTGCGCTTCGGCATCCCCGGTCTCAGCCACGCGTTCACAGGTTTTCACGGCCCGTTCGAGGTCTTGTGGCTGAGTGTTGAGCGTGCAGCGGCCCGTGGCTGGGATCAGCAACGAGTTGCCTTCCTCTGCCAGCGTCAGCAGGGGTGTCAGAAGCAACAGGCACCCCAGGGTCAGGGTCCGGCCGGTGCGGTTCATGGGGATAGACTTACCTCTGCAAAGCTGCGGCCAATGTCTCTGGTGGCACATTATGGGATAAGCGAGGCAAACCTTACAAAGATTTACGCGAAATTCTCTTGCCGGGGCGCGATTGCACGCCCCGGCACGCTGGCAGTCCGCTTACTTGAGCGCCGCGAACGCCCGCTCGGCGGCGTCCAGGGTGATTTGCAGCTCGGCATCCCCGTGGGCGATCGAGGTGAAGCCTGCCTCGAATGCGCTCGGCGCCAGGTACACACCGCCTTCGAGCATGAGGTGGAAGAACTGCTTGAAGCGCTGCGCATCGCTGGCCATCACATCGTCGAAGGTGACGATGTCGTCGGCGCCGCTGAAATACAGGCCGAACATGCCACCCGCCTGGGTGGTCACGAAAGGAATGCCCGCGGCATCGGCACGTTGTTGCAGGCCGTCGAGCATGCGGCTGGTGTAGCCGGTGAGTTCGGCGTGGAAGCCCGGCCGGCTGATCAGGCGCAGGGTGGTCAGGCCGGCAGCCATGGCCAGCGGGTTACCCGACAAGGTGCCCGCCTGGTAGACCGGGCCCAGTGGCGCGATGCATTCCATGATGGCGCGCTTGCCGCCGAAGCAGCCGACCGGCATGCCGCCGCCGACGATCTTGCCGAAGGTCGACAGGTCCGGGGTGATGCCGTAATGGCCCTGGGCGCCGCCGAGCGAGACACGGAAACCGGTCATCACTTCGTCGAAGATCAGCACCACGCCGTGCTTGTCGCACTGCTCACGCAAGCCTTCGAGAAAGCCCGCTGCCGGCGGCACGCAGTTCATGTTGCCGGCCACCGGCTCGACGATGATGCAGGCCACGCTGTCACCGACTTCGGCCAGGGTCTTTTCGACTTCGGCCAGGTCGTTGAAGGGCAGGGTCAGGGTGTGCTTGGCGAAGTCGGCCGGCACGCCCGCCGAGCTGGGAACGCCGGAGGTCAGCAGGCCGGAGCCGGCTTTGACCAGCAGGCTGTCGGAGTGGCCGTGGTAGCAGCCCTCGAACTTGATGATCGCATCGCGGCCGGTGTAGCCACGGGCCAGGCGGATGGCGCTCATGGTCGCTTCGGTGCCGGAGCTGACCATACGCACCATTTCCATGGACGGCACGATCGAGCAGACCAGATCGGCCATCTCGGTTTCCATGGCCGTGGGCGCGCCGTACGACAAACCGTGCTGCAACTGCTTGCGTACCGACTCCAGCACGTCTGGATGGCCGTGGCCGAGGATCATCGGGCCCCAGGAACCGACGTAGTCGACATAGCGCTTGTCGTCTTCGTCGACCACATAGGCGCCTTCGGCATGCTTGAAGAACAGCGGCGTGCCGCCCACGCTGCGGAACGCGCGCACCGGCGAGTTGACGCCGCCGGGGATGTGTTTCTGGGCTTGGGCGAACAGGTCTTCGGAACGGGACATGGACATACTCTCTTGAATCAGGAAGCGAACAGGGCGTTGAAGGCGCGCGCGCGGCGGGTGACATCTTGCGCGCTGTCGGCACCGAACAGGCCGTGGATGACCGCCAGCAGGTCGGCGCCATGGGCGACCAGCGGGGCGGCGTTGTCGAGGGTGATGCCGCCGATCACGGCGATGGGCAGCGTCAACCGGGCGCGGGCCTGGCTCAACAGCTCAGGCCTGGCGGCGGGTGCACCGGGCTTGGTGACGGAATTGAAGAAGCGGCCGAAGGCAACGTAGCTGGCGCCTTCCTTGGCCGCCTGGGTCGCGAGATCGACACTGGCGTGGCAGGTGGAACCGATGATGGCACTGCGCCCGAGCAGGGCGCGGGCCGGGTTCAGCGGGCCGTCGGTCTGGCCCAGGTGCACACCCACGCCCAGGCGTGCGGCCAGCTCGGCATCGTCATTGATCACCAACTGGGTACTGTAGCGTTCGCACAGGCGCAACAGCGCCTCGGCTTCACGCAGGCGGCGGCTGGCGTCATCGCTCTTGTCGCGGTACTGCAACAGGCACACACCGCCCTCGAGCGCCGCTTCTACATAAGGCAGCAAGCGCCCGGCCAGCAGCTGGCTGTCGGTGATGGCATACAGGCCACGTAACGTCATGGTGGGCCTCGTCAGGAACAGAAATCCAGGGGCAAGCGGCGCGGCACGAACTGGCCGCGGCCGAGCTGCTCGGCGTCACGCAGGGTGCGCCAGGTGTAATCCAGCGCACTGGGCACGGCGCTGTGCAGTTGCTCACCCAGGGCCAGCCGACCGGCCAGGGCGCTGGCCAGGGTGCAGCCCGAACCGTGGTAGCTGCCGGGCAGGCGCTCGCACGTCCAGGTCAGCGGCTCGCCGTCGCGGCGGTACAGGCGGTTATGGATCTGCGCTTCGTCGCCATGCCCGCCGGTGATCAGCAGGTTGCGGCAGAACGGCAGCAGCACTTCGGCGCATTCATCGGCGCTACCGTCGGGCAGTTCGGCCAGGATGCGTGCTTCGGGCAGGTTCGGCGTGGCGATCAACGCCAGCGGCAGCAGACGTTCGCGCAGCGCGTAACCGACTTCGTCCTTGCCCAGGCGGCCACCGCCGCCAGCACGCAACACCGGGTCGCAGACCAGCGGCAGGTGCGGGTGGGCGCTGAGCAGTTCGGCCACGGTGTCGACCATGGCGATCGAGCCGAGCATGCCCAGCTTGACAGCGGCCACCTCGGAGTCGGCCAGCACGGCATTGGCCTGGGCCAGTACCCACTCGCGGTCGAGCACGCGGAAGTCAGACACATTGACGGTGTCCTGCACGGTCAGCGCAGTCACGGCCGGGGCTGCGTGGCAACCTTGTGCCAGCAGGGCTTCGATGTCTGCCTGCAGGCCGGCGCCGCCACTGGGGTCGTGGCCGGAGAGACAGAGGACAACAGGGCGGGAGCTGTAGATAGTCATGGTCGGCGAGCTTACCACCAAACTGCCTGGCGCGAAGCGGCCTGCAGCAATTGCGCGAACGCGGGCAGGTCAGGCCGATCCACCCCGTTGACGCGGGCCCTGGCACTGCTTCACTGGCAGGAGGGCATACGCCATTACCGTTCGGGAGCGCGCCATGAATCTGCATCAGTTCGCCGAAACCCACGAGGTCACCAACCAGCCCCCACCGCTGGACGGCCTCAACCTGTACCGCATCGACCTGCCCCTGCAGCAGTGGTCGCGGCGCATGGGCGCGGGCTGGGCTGAGGCGCGTATCGATGCCTATGGCGCGCTGGCGGGTGGCCCATTGATGGCCGCAGGCTTTCTGGCCGAGGCCAACCCACCGCAGTTTCACAGCCACGATCGTTATGGCCATCGCATCGATCTGGTCGAGTTTCACCCGGCGTATCACCAGCTCATGCGCACGGCCGTCGAGCACGGTCTGCCGTCGCTGCCCTGGGCCGAGCCCCAGCCGGGTGCGCACGTGGCTCGCGCGGCGATGAGCTACCTGCACACCCAGGCCGAGGCCGCCAGCGGCTGCCCGCTGACCATGACCTTCGCTGCGGTGCCGGCCCTGCGCCTGCAACCC
>NZ_DAMCCR010000097.1:0-15872 GCF_032058845.1 Pseudomonas sp.
TGGTGGCGCTGCAGTGCGACGGTGTCGAGCGGGTGGTCGAACTGCCTGCAGCCGACGCGGCAGCGTCGCCGCATCCGGCCCCGCAGGCGCGCGAGCCTCAGGCGCTACGCCGGGGCGATACGCTGTATCTGCACTGGCAATCCGACTGGTACGCACTGCGCACGTTTGATCCCGCCTGGCATGCCCCAGGCGACGCGGCGCAGGCGGGAGGGCTCAGCGCACCCATGAACGGCAGCATCGTGCGGGTGCAGGTGGCGCCGGGGGAGCGGGTCGAAGCCGGCGCGGTGTTGGTCATACTGGAGGCGATGAAGATGGAGCACAGCATTCGCGCGCCCCACGCGGGAACGGTCAGTGCGCTGCTGTGCAAGGAAGGGGACATGGTCAGCGAGGGCGCTCTGCTGGTGGCGCTGGAGGCCGGCGACGGCGCGTAGCGGTGTTCAGGCGCGGCGGCCACCGTTTACATGCGGTGGGCCGCCCAAGCCGGCGTTACGAAAGGTTGGATGAGATACCTGCGCCGCTTGTGTCTGCAAACGCTGCCAGACGGTGCGGCCGAGCGATCAGTGCACGCCGTGGGATCGCACCACGACGCCGAGTATCTCCAGGTCATGGCCGCACAAGAGCTTGGGATAGGTGGGGTTGAGCGGTCGCAGATACCGTTGCCCGCCATCTTCGACCAGTTGCCTGAACATCGCCGCCGTACCCTGCTGACGAGCAATGACCAGCTTTCCGGGTGCAGCCGGCACGCCGGGATCGACCAGAATCAGCATGTTTTCCGGCACGCTGGGGCCGGTAGTGGCACTCATCAAGTCACCTTCGATACGCAACCAGAACGCCAGGCCCTGGGCGCAGTAGTCGGTCTGCTCGGTGACGATGCTGGTGGCAGGACGCGGGCCGTCGAGCTCGGCCCAGGCCAGCACCGGGTACTGAAAGCACAGGAGGTATTGCGAGGCAATGTCGTCCTCGGCCTCAGCGCCTGTTGGGCCGTACTGCGCAGAGCGCTCGGCGATGGTCGTGACGGGCGCAATCTGCAGCGTCACCTGCAGGTGGGGCATGCCCAAAGCCACCAGCACCTTGTTCATCATGTCGATCTTGGGCGTACGCGTGCCACGTAGCCAGTGGCCAACGCCACCCTGAGTGACCCCGACGCGTTCGGCCAGCTGTTCTTGCGACAGGCCTAGCTCACGCAGTTTCTGCTTTACCAATGCGATCCATTTATCCATCGCCCGCACGATACGGGCTGGCCCGCTGCGCTCAATACACAATTGGTATTATTTATAACAAACCCATCTAATACCCTACGTACTATAGTTAGCAAACATTCCCCCTCCGCTCACCACCAATTGGTAACAGGATGAAACCTACGACATATTCAGATAAGGATCTCGACAGCGAAGCCGCGCGCCGAGCACTGGACTACTACCTCAATCCCACGGCGGCCAGTACCGCTGTCGATCGCACGCCCTGGACCGTTCGCGACGACGTCACCCCCGACATGATCGATGCCCACGTCATGAATCTGCTGCGCAGCGCAGCCGCTACCGCATGCGAAAGCGCCACGCATCAGCAAGGTAATGTGCGGGAAGTGATGTATGCGCTGATGCACATGATCAACATGGCCAGGTCGCTGCTCGAGCAACGCCACTCTCAGGACAGTTGAACGCTGGACAGGATCGAAGCAGCGCGGGCGCGTTGCCGAAGACGGGTGCCATACCTGCAACGCTGAAACCAGGAAGTGCTCAGGCGTTTTTATTTCGCCGGGTCGTTAAAAATCATTTGACTGCCAAATGATAACGATTATTATTGCACTCAGCGGGTCGAGAGACCTGCTGGATAATCCGAAGCCCTTAGGTCGGGCGCTCTGATTATCTCCTCATCAGGCTAATCACGGTTTTTGACCCAGCTTTGCTGGGTCTTTTTTTTGGATGCTTCTTTGCTGCTCTTCAGGCTAATGAAGAAGGGTTACTGCGTGAATGGCCGGATGATAGCAAAGCTCAGTGGACTCAGGAACGTCTACGGCGGGGTTTTGCCGAATCAGCACTTGAGAATCAATCTCGTTTAGATTAAGCTCGCGTTGCGTCACGGAAGATGCCCCCATCCCCTGCCGAGCAAGGAGCTGCCCATGAATCGTCTGACCTTGTCGTTGCCACAACGCCCGCCGGCCGCTGCCGAGCCCTTTGACGACAGGCTGTTGCAACGGTTGAAGCGCCTTCCCCGCCGCACCCGACAAGTGTTCCTGCTCAGTCGCCTGGACCAGCTCGACTTCAGTCAGATCGCCCTGCGCCTGGACCTCACCGTCCGTTGTGTCGAGCAACTGATGAATCAGGCGCTGCTGAGCAGCCTGCCGCCCGGCAGCCCATTCAGAGGCGAGGCCTGCCACTGGTACGTGAGGCTGCAAAGCCCTGCCGCGACCGCCTGCGAACGCATCGACTTCCGCCGCTGGCTCGATGCCTCGCCCGCGCACCTGCAAGCGTTTCACGACACCGAACTGCACTGGCGCACCCTGCTTGAACCCGCACGCCTGCTGGGCGAGCGCAGCAGCTACCGACATGGCCGCGCGGCGCTATCGCTCGGCGGCTGTTCATTGGCAGCGGGGTTGGCCATAGCGACGCTGCTGGCTTTCGGGCTGGGGGCCTGAGGGGTACAGTACCGGCACAATAACGCCAGAGGAGCTTGGCAATGGCCGTGACGCTACCCCCACTGCACATCGACTGCGACTTCGATTCCGGCAACATCCAGGTTGTCGATGCCGGCGACCCGCGCCAGGTGCGCCTGAACATTCGCCCGGATACCCATAGCGACCACTTCCAGTGGTTTCACTTCAGCGCCTCGGGGCTCACGCCGGGGCAGCGCCATCGCTTCAGCCTGGAAAACGCCAGCCAGTCGTCCTATCCCAACGCCTGGAGCGGCTATCACGCGGTGGGCTCGTACGACCAGCAGACTTGGTTCCGCGTCCCCAGCCAATTTGACGGCACAGCCCTGCACATCGACCTCGACGCCGAGCAGGCGCAGGTCTGGCTGGCCTATTTCGAACCCTACCCACGCGCCCGGCACAACCAGTTGATCGAACGCGCCCGGCATAGTCCCGGCGTGACCCTGCTGGCCAGCGGGCGCAGCGTGCAGGGCCGGGAAATTCCGCTGCTGCGTGTGGGCGATGGCGCACCGGGCAAACGCAAGCTATGGCTGATCGCCCAGCAGCACCCGGGCGAGCACATGGCCGAGTGGTTCATGGAGGGGGTGATCGACTGCCTGGCGCACAATGACGCCAAGACCCAGCAGTTGCTTGCAGCCGCCGACCTCTACCTGATCTGCAACATGAATCCGGACGGCGCCTACCACGGCCACCTGCGCACCAACTACGCGGGCCAGGACCTCAACCGCGCCTGGCAGGCGCCCAGCATCGAGCGCAGCCCGGAAGTGGTGTTTGCCCAGACGCAGATGAAGCAGTACGGCGTCGATGCGTTCATCGACGTGCACGGTGACGAGGAAATCCCTCACGTGTTCACTGCAGCCTGTGAAGGCAACCCCGGGTACACGCCGCGCCTGGCCACACTCGAAACCCTCTTTCGCGACACCCTGTGCGACCTCACTGCTGACTTCCAGCAAGTCCACGGCTACCCCCGCAGCGCGCCTGGCCGGGCCAACCTGACGCTGGCCGCCAATGCCGTCGGGCACGCCCATGACTGCCTGTCGCTGACCCTGGAAATGCCGTTCAAGGACCATGACGACGCCCCCAACCCCCTGACGGGCTGGTCCGGGGCACGCGCCAAGGCGCTGGCCGCTGCGGTGCTCGAGACCTTGCGCCGGCTCACTCGCGAGCTGCGCTGAAGCGAACCGATCGCGCGGTATCGAGCGCAGCGATGCCGCTCGATACCGACCACCGCCACACCCTCGCCATCGATGAGCTGATCCGCTCACCTGCGTACGCAGCCCCCCTCAATCGAGTACCTGGCCACCCGGATTGGTGCCCTTGTACAACCCCAGTCACCCCTCACACCCCAGGCGTTAGGCACCTTCATGCGTTTCACTGCGCGCGATTGCGAAAAAAACTTGTACAAAAGCCCCATCAACGTAGAACCTAGCCCGATGCCTGGCCTCAAATGGCCACATTTCAGCGATCAAATCGGACTTTTCTGATAACGTGGGCGCACTATTCCCTTCCTTTTTATGACCTGCTGCGGCCTGACCACGTGCCCACGAACGGAGAGTGTTCATTGACAACTGCCCAGAGTGCCTTCGACCAAGCGGTCGAACGCTGCGCCCAGGAGCCGATACAGGTTCCGGGCAGCATCCAGCCGCAGGGATTCATGCTGGTACTGGACGAACAGACCTTGCGCGTCGTGCAGGCCAGCGAGAACGCCCAGCGCTGGCTGGGCAGCAGCGCCCAGCAGTTGCTCGATCAGCCGTTCGCCGCGTTGCTCGAGGCGGGCTTCGACCTCAGCGCGCAACTGCAACAGCTCCCGGATGACGACGTCTTTCCGTTCCACGTTGCCGACGTCCGCCTGCACGCCCAGGCGTCCTACAGCCAACCTCTGCGCCTGCTGATGCACCGCCACGATCACGCCCTGATTGCCGAACTCGAGCCGTGCGGCGCCTCCACCCGGGCCGACTTTCACCCGTTGGTGCGCAGTTTCGTCGGCAGCCTGCACCAGGCCGCGAACCTTGAAGAGCTGCTGGAACAGTCAGTGCGGCAGATCAAGCGCCTGACCGGATTCGGCCGGGTCAAGGCCTACCGCTTCGACGCCGAGGGCAACGGCCTGGTCATGGCCGAAGCGGTCGACGCGGGCTACCCCAGTTATCGGGGCCTGTGCTTTCCCGCCTCGGATATTCCGCGTCAGGCCCGCGAGCTGTACCGGATCAACCGCATTCGCTTGATCCAGGACGCCACCTACGAGCCGTCGCCATTGCTGCCCACCCTCAATCCAGTGACCGGCAAGCCGCTGGACATGAGCTTTGCGGCCCTGCGCAGTGTCTCTCCGGTGCACCTGCAGTACATGCGCAACATGGGCACGCTGGCCTCGATGTCATTGTCGATCGTGGTCGACAACCAGCTCTGGGGATTGATCTCGTGCCACCATGCCGAGCCGCGTCCGGTGGATTTCCAGACCCGTACCGCCTGCGAGCTGTTGGCCAGTGTGCTGTCGTTGCAGATCGAATCCCGCGAATCGCACACCAATACCCGCCAGTTGCTCGACCTGCGCCGGCACATCGTGCGCATGCTGTCGTCGATGGCCGACCGCGACAGCGTCAACGAAGGCTTGCTGGCGTTACCTGAGGTCATGCTCGATTTCGCCAGTGCCAGTGGTGTTGCCATCATCAGCGCCGAACGCTGTGACCTGATCGGCAGCACGCCGCCCGAATCCCATGTACTCGCCCTGGTCCACTGGTTGAGCCAGCGCGACGAAGAAGGCGTGTTCCACACCGATAACGTGCAGCGTGACATCCCCCTGCTTCCCGAGCTGGCCGGCTATGTCGGCGGCGTGCTGGCCGTGGCGATTTCGCAGATCCATTCGCACTACCTGTTGTGGTTCCGCGCAGAGCAGGTGCGCACGGTCGACTGGGCCGGGCGCCCGGAAAAGCTGATCAACGACGCCACCGGCAGCCTCAGCCCGCGCCACAGCTTCGAGCTCTGGCACGAAGAAATCCGCGGTTTCTGCACGCCTTGGCACCCGTTGATCATCGAAGGCGTGCTGGAGCTGCGCATCGCCGTGCTCGGCATCGTGCTGCGCAAGGCTGAAGAACTGGCGCAACTGGCCGGTGAGCTCAAGCGCTCCAACAAAGAGCTCGAAGCGTTTTCCTACAGCGTGTCCCACGACCTGCGTGCGCCGCTGCGGCACATCGCCGGTTACAGCGAGCTGCTTGGCGAGTTCGAGGGGCAGAACCTCTCCGAACGTGGCCAGCGCTTCCTGCAACACATCGAAGAAGCCGCCAATTTTGCCGGCACGCTGGTGGACAACCTGCTCAATTTCTCGCAGATGGGCCGCTCGGCGCTGCGCATGTCCGACGTCGACCTCAACGCGCTGGTCGACACCATCCGCACCGAGTCCGCGCCCGACTACGTCGGCCGCGACATCGTCTGGGAGATTGCCCCACTGCCCAAGGTGATCGCTGATCCGGCGTTCATCAACATGGTGCTGCAGAATCTGATCTCCAACGCCGTCAAGTACACCCGCAGCCGCACGCCTGCACGCATCGAAATCGGCGCCTACGAGCACGACGATGAAGTGGAGATCTACGTGCGTGACAACGGCGTCGGCTTCGACATGGCGTATGCCAACAAACTGTTCGGGGTGTTCCAGCGCCTGCACCGCATGGAAGACTTCGAAGGCACCGGCATTGGCCTGGCCAGTGTGCGCCGCATCGTCGAGCGTCACGAAGGCCGTGTCTGGGCCAACGGCGAAATTGACCGGGGTGCGACGTTCCATTTCGCCCTCCCCCTACACCCCCTGCAAGCTTGAGGGAACCGTACCGATCATGCTCAAACCCATACTGTTGGTCGAAGACAACCCTAAGGACCTGGAGTTGACCCTCGTCGCGCTGGAGCGCAGCCAGCTGGCCAATGAAGTCATCGTGCTGCGCGATGGCGCCGACGCCCTCGACTACCTGCTGCGCCGCAATGCCTATAGCGATCGTGACGACGGCAACCCCGCCGTCCTGCTGCTGGACCTGAAACTGCCGAAGGTCGACGGCCTTGAAGTGCTCGAAGCGGTGCGCTCGACGCCCGAACTGCGCAGCATTCCGACCGTGATGCTGACCTCCTCGCGCGAGGAACCGGACCTGCAGCGTGCCTATGCGCTGGGCGTCAACGCCTACGTCGTCAAGCCTGTGGAATTCAAGGAGTTCGTCACGGCCATCTCTGACCTTGGGGTGTTCTGGGCCGTGCTCAACGAGCCGCCGCCCGGCTCGCTGCGCCTGTCTCGCCGCAGCACGTCTTGAGGCCCGCTGGATGCAGGAAAAGTCGCTGAAACTACTGCTGGTCGAAGACAGTTCGATGGATGCCGAACTGACCCTGATGCGCCTGGAACGCAGTGGCCTGCACATGCAGGCCACACTGATGTTCGACCATGCCGGCGTTGAAAACGCTCTGCGTACAGACAGTTTCGATCTGATCCTGTGCGACTGCGTGTTACCCAGCTCGTCCGGCACCCAGGTGCTGGCCATTGCGCAGCGGCTCGCCCCGGACACCCCGTTCATCTTCCTCTCCGGCATTTACGGTGAAGAACATGCGGTGGAGATGATCCGCCTGGGCGCAACGGACTATGTGCTGAAGAAAAACCTGTCGCTGCTGCCCAAGGCGGTGCGCCGGGCCCTGACCGAAGTACAGGAACGTCAGCGTCGGCATACCGCCGAAGAAGCCCTGGCAGACGTCGAGGCACGCGCACGTATCGCCATCGACGCCGCGGGCATGGGCACCTGGGACCTGCGCCCGGTGGACGGCATCCTGCGCTGGGATGAGCGCGCCAAAGCGCTGTTCGGCTTGCCCGTGGACAGCGACGTGACCCTGCAGATGTTCTACGACGGCATCTACCCCGAGGACCTCGAGCAGGTCCGCGCCGCCGTCAACCAGGCCATGCACCCGGACAGCGATGGCCTGTACCGCGCCGAATTCCGCATCGCCCGTCCCGATCAGCAGGAACCCCACTGGCTGCTCAGCAGCGGCCAGGCGCGTTTCGTCGATGGCGAGTGCGTGCGCTTTTCCGGGGTCATGCAGGACATCCATCAACAACGCCAGGCCACACTGGGCCTCAAGCAGATCAACGAGATGCTCGGCGAGCGCGTCGAGCGGCGCACTCGCGAGCGCGACCGCGCCTGGGAGCTGTCCCAGGATTTGCTGGCAGTCCTGAACAACGACCTCACTCCGGTCGCGCTCAATCCGGCCTGGGAAGCGACGCTGGGCATCAGCCGCGAACGCCTGAGTCAGATGTCGCTCGTGCAACTGATCCCCGAACCCGAACAGCAGGCATTCCTCAGCGAGCTGGCAATGCTGGCGCAAGGCCGTACCAATGCGCGCTTCGTCGGCCGGATGCAGCATGTCAGCGGCCACCAGCGCTGGCTGTCGTGGGTGGTGGTGCGTGAAGACAATCTGCTGTATGTGGTCGCCCGCGACATCACCAGCGAACGCGAGTCGGCGCTGGGCTTGGCCGAGGCCAACGCCCGCCTGCGCGAGCAGATCGCCGAGCGCGAGCGTATCGAGGCGGCCTTGCAACAGATGCAGCGCCTCGAAGCCGTGGGCCAGCTCACCGCTGGCGTAGCCCACGACTTCAACAATCTGCTCACGGTGATCATCACAGGTTCCAGCTTCCTGGAGCGCGACCTGAACAAACCCGACCTCACCAAAGCCCGCACACGCTTGCAGCACATCCGTGAGGCCGGCGAGCGCGGCGCCAAGCTGACCGCGCAGTTGCTGGCCTTCTCCCGCCGCCAGCGCCTGGACCCGGTGGCGCTGAACCTCAACCGCACCCTCGACGGCGTGGAAGACCTGCTGCAACGCTCCCTGGGTGGCAATATCTCGGTCCGTCTCGATCTCGACCCCGAGCTGTGGCAGGCCATGACCGACCCGACCCAGACCGAGATGATCATTCTCAACCTGGCCATCAACGCCCGCGATGCCATGCCCGACGGCGGGCAACTGGTGCTGACCACGCGCAATACCCTGCTCAGCGAGCCAGCCCGGCGCCCGGAAGATCCCGAACCCGGCGAGTACGTGATGCTGGCCATCCGCGACACGGGCTCGGGCATGAGCGACGAGGTGGTGGCCAAGGTTTTCGAGCCGTTCTTCACCACCAAGGACATCGGCAAGGGCTCAGGCCTCGGCCTGGCCCAGGTGTTCGGCTTCGCCAAGCAATCAGGCGGCGGGGTGCGCATCGACACGGCGCTGGGCAAAGGTACGCAGGTCAGCGTCTACCTGCCTGCTGTGCGTGAACTGCCGGCCATCGAGCCCAGCGTGGCGCCGCCGCTCAGCATGCTGGAGGACAGCGGCCTGGACCGCAACGTGCTGCTGGTGGACGACGATCACCTGGTGCGCGACTTGCTGGGCGATGTCCTGCGCCAATATGGCTACCGCGTGCGCCAGGCACACAGCGGCGAACAGGCCCTGGCCCTGCTGGATGATCAGATCGACGTGCTGGTCACCGACTTCGCCATGCCGGAATTCAACGGAGGGCAGCTGGCCTGCGCGGTGCGAGAACGTTTCCCGCACCTGCCGGTGATTTTCCTGACCGGTTACGCGGAGCTGCAGGGGCTGGATCTGCCCAGCAGCCTGGTGATGCAGAAGCCCGTTCAGCCACAGGTGCTGGCGCAGGCCCTGAAGGATCTGCTGGCGCTGTCCGACGCCTGAGACACGCCTGCACTCAGCTCCGGTCGGCCGCAGCGCCGAGCCGACCGGGCGCCAGGCTCACTGCGCCAGACCCACCTTGAGCAGCACGCCGTCCTTGGCATCCGTGAGCACGTACAGGTAGCCATCCGGCCCGACCCGCACATCGCGGATGCGCGTTTTCAGCTCGCTCAACATGCGCTCCTCATGCACCACCTTGTCACCTTTGAGTTCAAGGCGAATCAGCTCTTTGGTCGCCAATGCGCCGATGAACAGGTTGTGGTCCCAGGCCGTGAACGTGGGGTTGTCGTAAAAAGCCATGCCACTGATACCCGGCGACTTTTCCCACACATGATGGGGGTCCTGCATGCCCTCGACGTGCTTGCCCTGGGCCTCGGGGATCGGTTCGCCGGAGTAATTGATGCCGTGGGTAGCGATCGGCCAACCGTAGTTCTTGCCGGCTTGCGGAATGTTGATCTCGTCGCCACCGCGCGGGCCGTGCTCGTGGGTCCAGACCTGATCGGTCCATGGATTCAGTGCTGCGCCTTGCTGGTTGCGATGGCCGAATGACCAGATTTCCGGCTTCACATTGCTCTGGCCCACGAAAGGATTGTCTTTGGGCACTTCACCATCAGGCAGCAGACGCACCAGCTTGCCCTGCAGCTTGTCCAGATCCTGGGCGGTGGCGCGCTGGTTGTTTTCACCCAGCGCGATGAACAGGTAGCCCTCCCGGTCGAAGACCAGGCGCGAGCCGAAGTGATTGCCTTCTGACAGCTTGGGCGTCTGGCGGAAGATCACATTGAAGTGCTCCAGGCGCGTGCGGTCCTCCGACAGCTGGCCACGGCCAACTGCGGTGCCGGCCTTGCCATCGTCACCGACTTCGGCGAATGAGAGGTACACCGTGCGGTCCGTGGGGAAGCTTGGCGACAGCACCACGTCGAGCAAGCCGCCCTGCCCTTCGTACCAGACCTTGGGCACACCTGAAATCGCCGGCCCGACCCTGCCGTCGGCGCTGATGATCCGCAGATTGCCGGGCCGCTCGGTCACCAGCATGTCCGTGCCGCCTGGCAGGAACGCCAGGGCCCAGGGCTGGCGCAGCCCCTCGGCCACGGTATTGACGGTCAGTTCCCCGTCTTCACTGGGCAGGCGCTGTTCACTGGCGGCGTGGGCCAGCAGTGGAAACAGGGCGGCGGCGGTAAGGGTGGTCAACACGCGTGGCAGCATGCTCGGTTCCTTCGAGTGGGGTTAACAGTGGGGATTCACGGCGCGCGCGGCGTATCACGCGGCGGGCGGGTGGGTTCCAGGTTGGGCGTGCGTTGTTCGCGTCGCAGGTTGTCGCCGTTGCCGACACCGCGGTTGTCGAGGGTCGGCGGCGTAAGGCGCGGCTGAGTGGACGGGCCACGCAGCGGCGGCGTCGCCGGCACGCTGCCCTGACGGCTGTTGGGGTTGGCGCGCTGGATCGGGCTGGGATAGGGGTTGGCGGTGGGTGACTGAATGCGTTCATTGGCAGCCACCTGCACGCTGTCCGCAACGCTGACGGCGGGTACGCTGACCATGAAGCTGAGCAGCAGCGCTGCCAGTGTTGTAGTACGCATACTCCACCTCGTGTACGAATGGTCGTGTTCAGAGGGTTGGAGGGCGGAAACGTCGACAGGTTCGCTGGAAAAGCCCAGGACGGGCGAGTGGCGATGATTCGTGATGTTTCAAACGCTCGGCGCCTGGCATGGGGGCTCGCTGAGCCTGTAGAGATATGTCGCGCGATTTCCCCTCTCGAACCTGCAGCGTGGCGCCGCTGATGATCGCCAGGCGCCCCGCGATCACGCGCAAGTCGTGGCTGGCGCAATGCCGAGCCTCCCTGCAGCGATCGTTGCAGTCGTGGCGCGTCGGTTTGCCGGTTGCATGCGCGGCACGGCAAGGCAGCCGGTCACTGCACACTGCCGTGCACGGCTGTCCTCGTGCAGAGCAGGTGCCACGTGGGCGTTTCCAGCATGCCTGGGAGCGTACAGGCTCAGGTCCGCTCCGCGCCTTCGAACCAGGCCAGCTTTTCGCGCAGTTGCACCACCTCACCGACGATCACCAAGGTCGGAGCATGCACTTCATGGCGCGCCACCAGGTCCGGAAGATCGGCCAGGGTGCCGGTGAACACCCGCTGATTGCGCGTGGTGCCCTGTTGCACCAGGGCAGCCGGCGTCGTGGCCGCGCGGCCATGGGCGATCAGCTCGGCGCAGATGGTCGGCAGGCCGACCAGGCCCATGTAAAACACCAGCGTCTGGTTGGCCGCCACCAGGTCATTCCACGGCAGGTTGCTGCTGCCGTCTTTCAAGTGCCCGGTGACGAAGCGCACCGATTGCGCGTGGTCACGGTGGGTCAAGGGAATGCCGGCGTACGAGGAACAACCGCTGGCGGCGGTAATGCCCGGCACTACCTGGAAGGGAATGCCGTGCTCAGCCAGTTCTTCGATCTCTTCCCCGCCGCGCCCGAAAATGAACGGATCGCCGCCTTTCAAGCGCAGTACCCGTTTGCCCTGACTGGCCAATTCGACCAGCAGGCGGTTGATCTGGTCCTGCGGCACGGCGTGCTCGGCGCGGCGCTTGCCCACATAGATACGCTCGGCATCGCGCCGGCACATGTCGATGATCTCAGGCGCAACCAGACGGTCATACAGCACCACATCGGCCTGCTGCATCAAGCGCAGCGCACGGAAGGTCAGCAGGTCCGGGTCACCGGGGCCTGCACCGACCAGGTACACCTCGCCGCCTTTCTGTGCCGGCGCACCTTCGACCTTTTCGCGCAACAGACGCTCGGCTTCAGCGCCTTGGCCAGCCAGCTGACGCTCGGCAATCGGGCCCTGGAACACGTCTTCCCAGAATCCGCGACGCTGGTTGACGTCCGGATAGAGCGTTTTGACCCGATGGCGGAAACGCGCGGCGAGCCCGGCCAGCTCGCCGTAGGCCGCTGGAATCCAGGTTTCCAGCTTGGCCCGGATCAGCCGCGCCAGCACTGGCGCGTCGCCACCACTGGAGACGGCCACCACCAGCGGTGAACGGTCGACGATGGCAGGGAAGATCACCGTGCACAGCGCCGGGGCGTCGACCACGTTGACCGGCAGGCTGAGCGCCTGGGCATCGCTGGAGACCTGCGCATTGAGGGGCGCATCGTCCGTGGCAGCGATCACCAGGCGGCAGCCGTCCAGGTCGCCGACCTGATAGCCGCGCAGGCGCACTTCACCACCGCCCGCCACGACCATCTCGCGCAGTTGTGCATCGACCTGGGGCGCGACCACACGCAGCTCGGCACCGGCGTCGGCGAGCAGACGCGCCTTGCGCAGGGCAATCTCGCCCCCCCCGACCACCAATGCCCGACCGCCCTGCAGCTTGTGAAACAGCGGCAGGTAATCCATTTAGCGGATAACCTCTACGCCGCCCATGTAGGGCTTGAGCACCTCAGGCACACGAATCGAACCGTCGGCTTGCTGATAGTTTTCCAGCACGGCAACCAGGGTCCGGCCCACGGCCAGACCGGAACCATTGAGGGTGTGCACCAGTTCAGGCTTGCCGGTTTCCGGATTGCGCCAGCGCGCGCCCATGCGACGGGCCTGGAAATCACCGCAGTTGGAGCACGAGCTGATCTCGCGGTACTTGCCCTGGCTGGGCACCCAGACTTCCAGGTCGAATGTCTTGACCGCGCTGAAACCCATGTCTCCGGTGCACAGGGCCAGTACGCGATACGGCAGTTCCAGCGCTTGCAGCACACGTTCGGCGTTGCCGGTCAGGCTGTCCAGCGCATCCATGGAGGTCGCAGGCGCGACGATCTGTACCATCTCGACCTTGTCGAACTGGTGCTGGCGGATCATCCCGCGGGTATCGCGGCCCGACGCGCCGGCTTCACTGCGGAAGCACGGTGTATGTGCCACCAGTTTCAGCGGCAGTTGCCTGGCATCGAGGATCTCGCCGGCCACCAGGTTGGTCAGTGATACTTCGGCGGTCGGGATCAGGTAGAAGTCCGGCTCACCTTCACGGGTGATCTTGAACAGGTCTTCCTCGAACTTGGGCAACTGGCCGGTGCCTTGCAGCGCCGGCGCCTGGACCATGTACGGGGTGTAGGCCTCTTCGTAGCCGTGCTCGCTGGTGTGCAGGTTGATCATGAACTGCGCCAGTGCGCGGTGCAGGCGGGCGATCGGTCCGCGCAGTACCGCAAAGCGTGCGCCGGAGAGCTTGGCCGCTGTCTCGAAATCCAGGCCGCCGCTGACTTCGCCCAGGGCAACGTGATCCTTGACCTCGAAATCGAATGCGGCAGGCGTGCCCCAACGGCGCACTTCGACGTTCTCGTCTTCATCGGCGCCGACCGGAACGCTGGCGTCCGGCAGGTTGGGAAGCGTCAGCAGGATGCCGTCAAGCTCGGCCTGGATGGCGTCCAGCTCGGTCTTGCCATCGGCCAGCTCGCCAGCCATGCGCTCGACGTCAGCCATCAACGGTGCGATGTCCTCGCCCTTGGCCTTGGCGTGGCCGATCGACTTCGAGCGGGCGTTGCGTTCGGCCTGCAGCTGTTCGGTACGGGTCTGCACCGACTTGCGGCGCTCTTCCAGCGATTCGATGCGCGCGACATCCAGGCTGAAGCCACGGGTGGACAGGCGGTCCGCCACGTCCTGAAGTTGGCCGCGTAGCAGTTTGGCATCGAGCATAGCGTTCTCTCGTTATGTAATAGGTTGGTTCAAAGTCGGGTCAGGGCCAGCCCAGCCCAGGTGGCGAGCAGCCCGCCCACCACACTGAGGCTGGTATAGCCCAGCGCCAGGGCAATCTGCCCGCTTTCCAGCAGGCGCACGGTGTCCAGCGAAAAAGAGGAAAACGTTGTCAGGCCGCCGAGGAACCCGACGATCAGGCCAGCGCGCAACTCTACCGGCACCGAGGGCTTGAGCAGAAATAGCCCGTACAGCAGGCCAATCAGCAGGCACCCGACCAGATTGACGGCCAAGGTGCCCAGATAGAAATGCCTGGGCCAGTGCGCAACCACCCAGTTGCCGGTTGCAAAGCGCAACAGTGTACCGGCGATACCGCCGGCGGCAACGGCTGCGATCAAGGCAATCACGGTTTTCTCCGCTGCCGGGGGCTATTGCGGTCAAGATCGGCCAGGTGACGCAGCTTCTCGCCGATTTTCAGCTCCAGGCCCCGTGGCACCGGCTGATAGTAAGCGCGAGGCTCCAACTGCTCTGGAAAATAATCTTCGCCGGCAGCAAAAGCGTCCGGCTCGTCGTGGGCGTACCGGTATTCGTCGCCATAGCCCAGTTGCTTCATCAGCTTGGTGGGCGCGTTGCGCAGGTGCAGCGGCACCTCGAGCGAGCCGTGTTCAGCCGCCTCGCGCATGGCACGCTTGAAGCCGGTGTACACCGCATTGCTCTTGGGCGCACAGGCGAGGTAGGTGATGGCCTGTGCCACCGCCAGCTCACCCTCGGGGCTGCCCAGGCGCTCCTGCACATCCCAGGCCGCCAGGCACAGGCCCAAGGCGCGCGGGTCAGCGTTGCCGATGTCCTCGCTGGCCATGCGCACCACGCGCCGGGCGAGGTACAGCGGGTCGCAGCCGCCGTCGAGCATGCGCGCGAACCAATACAGCGCGGCATCCGGGCTGGAGCCCCGCACCGATTTGTGCAGCGCCGATATCTGGTCGTAGAACGCCTCGCCACCCTTGTCGAAACGGCGACGGCTGTCGCCCAGCAGGCTCTGCAGCATCTCCACGTCGATGGCCTCGCCATCTTCGGCCAGGTCGGACGCGTTCTCGAGGAAGTTGAGCATGCGCCGGCCATCACCATCGGCGGCCGCCAGAAGCATCTGGAAGGCCTCGTCACCGACGCGCAACCTGCGTTTGCCCAGGCCACGCTCTTCGCTCAAGGCGCGGTCGACCAGCTTACGCAAGGCGACTTCATCGAGGCTCTTGAGCACATACACCCGTGCCCGCGACAGCAGCGCGTTATTCAGCTCGAAAGACGGGTTTTCAGTGGTGGCGCCGATGAAGATCAGCGTGCCGTCCTCGACGAAGGGCAGGAAGGCATCCTGCTGAGACTTGTTGAAGCGGTGCACCTCGTCGACGAACAAAATAGTCCGTCGCCCGTATTGAGCGGCCTGCTGGCGGGCGACGTCCACCGCCTGGCGGATTTCCTTCACGCCAGCCAACACCGCCGATACGGTCTCGAAGTGGGCATCGCAGAACTGCGCCAGAAGCCGCGCCAAGGTGGTCTTGCCGACCCCGGGCGGCCCCCAGAAGATCATCGAATGCAGGGCACCCTGCTCCAGCGCCTCACGCAGCGGCTTGCCGCGGGCCAGCAAGTGCTCTTGCCCGACATACTCGTCCAGGCTGGCCGCGCGCATACGGGCGGCCAGGGGCTGAGCGACAGGTTCGCTGCGAAACAGGTCCATGATGAACTCGGGTTACTCCTGGATGATGTCCGCGCCTTTCGGGACATCGAAGCGGAAGCGGCTGTCGGGAACCGGCTGGTTGGCCTTGACCCCGTTGAAGAGGATGTTGGTGCGCTGGCCAACGCTGTCGATCAGCTGCATGTCATTGATCAGGC
>NZ_DAMCCR010000098.1:0-15845 GCF_032058845.1 Pseudomonas sp.
CGATGCCGTCCGGGCCGGCGTCCAGCGCCTTGGCGATACGCTCACCGCGCAGTTGCTCGATCGCCGCAGCCTGACCGTGGCGCGCCGTACCCATGGCGCACGCCAGGGCGTTCTGGCGAGGGTCGACCACCGCGCGGACGAAGCCGTCGCGCAGGGCATGCCAGCGGTTTTCATGGGCGTACTGATCCGTGGCGAGCAGTTCCTGCGGCGTGGCGTATTCCTCAGGGATGAGGAACAGCTTCTCGTCCTTGGCACGCAGGCCCAGGTGCACGCGGCTGGAGATCACCGACACCGGAATCGACAACACCAGCGAACCCACGATCGGCGCCAGCCACCACAGGAAGCTCGGGTTGAGCCAGGCCACCAGCCCGGCCCAGGCAAAGCCGAGCAGGGTTTGCGGGCCATGGCGGCGGACCGCCTCGCTCCAGGGGGTGGAGTCATCGTCACGCTGTGGCGAGTTCCAGGTCGCGGCCCAGCCCAGGAATGCGGCCAGCACGAAGCGGGTGTGGAAGATCATCCGCACCGGTGCCAGGAGCATGGAGAAGAGCATCTCCATCAGCATCGACAAGGTGACCTTGATCCGCCCGCCAAAGCCGACCGAGCCCTTGGCCCAGATCAGAATGACGCTGAGCAGCTTGGGCAGGAACAGCAGCACCACGGTGGTGGAGAACAGCGCGATGGCCTTCTCCGGGTGCCATTGCGGCCACAACGGGTACAGCTGGAACGGCTCGAGGAAGTACTGCGGCTCCATCAGCGTGTTGGTCGCCAGCAAGGCGGTGGACAACACCAGGAAGAAGAACCACAGCGGCGCCGACAGGTACGACATCACGCCGGTCAGGAACACCGCGCGGTGCACCGGGTGCATGCCCTTGACCAGGAACAGACGGAAGTTCATCAGGTTGCCGTGGCACCAGCGCCGGTCGCGCTTGAGCTCATCGAGCAGGTTGGGCGGCAGTTCTTCATAGCTGCCGGGCAGGTCGTAGGCGATCCACACCCCCCAGCCGGCACGGCGCATCAGCGCCGCTTCAACGAAGTCGTGCGACAGGATCGCCCCGGCGAAAGCACCCTTGCCCGGCAACGGCGCCAGGGCGCAGTGCTCGATGAAGGGCTTCATGCGGATGATCGCGTTATGCCCCCAGTAGTGCGATTCGCCCAGCTGCCAGAAGTGCAGGCCGGCGGTGAACAACGGCCCGTACACACGGGTGGCGAACTGCTGCATGCGGGCATACAGCGTGTCCATGCCCGAGGCACGTGGCGCCGACTGAATGATGCCGGCATCCGGATTGGCCTCCATCAGGCGTACCAGGCTGGTCAGGCATTCGCCGCTCATCACGCTGTCGGCGTCGAGCACGACCATGTACTTGTATTCACCGCCCCAGCGACGGCAGAAGTCGTCGAGGTTGCCGCTCTTGCGTTTCACCCGACGACGACGGCGGCGGTAGAAGATGTGCCCGAAGCCCTTGGCCTCGCGGCAGACTTCCAGCCACGCCTGCTGCTCGGCCACGGCGATGTCGGTGTCGTTGGTGTCGCTGAGCACGAAGAAGTCGAAGCGGTCGAGGTTGCCCGTGGCCGCCACTGACTCGAAGGTGGCGCGCAAACCGGCGAACACCCGCGGCACGTCTTCGTTGCAGATCGGCATGACGATGGCCGTGCGCGCATCGCTGGCGATCGGCTCATTGCCGGCACTGCTGCCGGAAATCCTGTACTTGTCGCGCCCGGTGAGCAGCTCCAGGAAGCCCATCAGCGCGGTCCAGAAGCCCGCCGACACCCAGCAGAAGAGGATGCCGAACAGGATCAGGATCGAGGTCTGCAATGCATAGGGCCACACCTGCACGACCGTGTCCCAGATCGGCTGCGAGGTGACCTCGTCGAGGTCGACGAACGACCAGCCCTGGTACGGCAGGATGCCCTTCATGTACCAGCCAGCCACGAGGGTCTGGCCGATCATCAGGGTCAGCAGGATGTAGCGGCGGATCGAGCCGACCGTGCGCCAGCGCGCGACCGGCAGTTCGCGTTTGGGCGGCTGCGGCGCGTTGGTACGGCCGGTCAGGCGGCGCCAGATGCGCACCAGGATATTGGTGCGCCAGGGCTCGGGCAGAACCCGCGTGCGCTTGATCGGTGGCGCAATCTTCAAACTCAGCCGACCGTTGCCATCGACGCCGAGCATCTCGGCGTCTTCCAGCTCGGCGGCGTCGTTCATCGACTGGCGGTTCACCGGCAGGCGCGCCGACCGAGGCCTGCACGGCCTCGCCAGGCGCGCCGGCAGGTTGTGCCGCCAGGCGTTGGTGCAGCTCACTGAACGAGGTGCAGCTCGCCAGCTCTGCCCGCTGCGCGTCACTCAGCGGCAGGTGCGCCAGGTACTCGGCCAGCGGGACCGGTGTCGCGTTCGGATTACTCATCGGCAGGCAACTGATAGGTCCAGGTCTCGGTCAGCACTTTTTCAGTGGTGGCCGGCGCCTCGGGAGTGGCTGCTGTTTCGGCAGCAGGTTGCTCGGCAGCCTTGGCTTGCTTGCCAGTGGCCTTGGCAGGCTTGGCGTCTTTAGCAGGCTTGGGCGCCTCGACCGGCACGTCGCGCACCAGCAAAGCCCGCATTTCGGTGGACTTGTTACCTTCCTTGACCTTCAACCGCAGGGTCAGGCGCCAGCCCTTGGTTTCCGGGTTGTAGCGCAGGTTGTTCTCGACCACTTCGGCGTTGTCGCCCACGCTGACCTGGCTGCGTACAGCGCTGTCTTCGGGCAACGCGGCCAGTGCCGGGCCGGTGAAATCGACCAGGAAGGCAACGCTGCCGTCAGGCTGGCGAATCAGGTTGGATTGCTTGACGTCACCGGTCGAACGCAGGGTCTGGTTGACCGCGCCCAGGTCTTGCGGCTGGAACTTCGGCTCATCCATGGTGAAGTGCAGGCGGTAGTCATAGTCCAGCGACTTGCCAGCTTCCGGACGCTGCTCCGGGCTCCAGAACGCCACGATGTTGTCGTTGGTTTCATCGGCAGTCGGAATCTCGACGAGGTCGACGGTGCCTTTGCCCCAGTCGCCTTGGGGCTCGATCCAGGCGCTTGGACGCTTTTGATAGTTGTCGTCGAGGTCTTCGTAGTCCTTGAAGTCGCGATGACGCTGCATCAGGCCAAAGCCGCGCGGGTTTTCCACGCTGAAGTTGCTCACGGCCAGGTGCTTGGGGTTGTTCAGTGGGCGCCACAGCCACTCACCGTTGCCGCCATGGATCGACAGGCCTTCGGAGTCATGCAGTGCAGGGCGGTAGTTCAGGGTCTTGGACGGCTGGTTAGGGCCGAACAGGTACATGCTGGTCAGCGGCGCGATGCCCAGGCGGGTGACCTGGTCACGCAGGAACACGCGCGACTTGACGTCGACCACGGTATCGGTGCCGGGGCGCAAGGTCAGCTTGTAGGCACCGGTGGAGCGCGGCGAATCGAGCAGCGCGTAGATCACCAGGTGCTTGTCGGTGGCCTTGGGCTTCTCGACCCAGAACTCGGTGAAGCGCGGGAATTCTTCGCCCGAGGGCAATGCGGTATCCAGCGCCAGACCACGGGCCGACAGGCCATAGGCCTGGCCCTTGCCGACCACGCGGAAGTAGCTGGCACCGAGCAGGGTCATGATTTCATCCTGCTTGTCGGCCTTGTTGATCGGGTAGAGCACGCGGAAGCCGGCGTAGCCCAGGTTCTCGGTGGACTTGGCATCGTGCGGCACGTCACCGAAGTCGAAGCGGCTCGGGTCGTACTTGATTTCCTCGACCTTGCTGGCCGTCACTTCGTTGATCTTCACCGGCGTGTCGAAGTGCATGCCCTGGTGATAGAACGACAGCTTGAAGGGCGTCTTGTCGGCGCTCCACTCGGCCTTTTCCTGGAGGAAGCGGATCTTCTGGTAATCAGCGAACTTCATGTCACGGAACACCGCCGGCAGATTGCTCTTCGGTGCTTCGAACTTCTGACCGGCCAGATCCTTCGCCTTGGTCGCGACATCATCAAGGTTGAATGCCCACAGCTGACCGGCGCTCATGAGGCCGACCAACGCTGCACCCGCCATGACGACCTGGCGCAACCGTTTGCTGGAACTTCTTGGTGAACTACAGGGACTTACGATCACGAGCAACCCTCGCCGAAAACAGATCATGAAACCAACGGCCAGCGACAATTGCCGGGTTGGCGAGCACTGTTCCGACCCCGTAAGGGCTCAATGATTCCCCAAACGGCGCCAGACAGTACTCGAGTGAAAGTCAAACCAGCCTGCGAATGCAGGCTCACATAGCGCGCGATTATCTAGCAGCCCGCGTTACAACGCATCAGGCCGACTGAACTATTTATACGTAAATACCCCCCGCCAGCCTATAAACGAAGGGTTTGGGCCATCAGATTTGTAACATGAATGTCACAGGGCCATCGTTGACCAGGTGAACCTGCATGTCGGCACCAAACTGCCCGGTTGCCACGCCCTCGTGTTGAGCCCGCGCCTGTTGCACCAGGTAGTCGAACAGTTCCACTGCCAGCGCCGGCGGCGCGGCGGTGGAGAAGCCCGGGCGCAGGCCGCTGCGGGTGTCGGCAGCGAGGGTGAACTGCGAGACCAGCAGCAGGCCGCCGGCAATGTCCTTGAGGGACAGGTTCATCTTGCCGTGCGGATCGCTGAACACCCGGTAGTTGAGCAGCTTGTGCAGCAGTTTGTCAGCGTGCTCGCGGGTATCGTTCGGCTCCACTGCGACCAACACCATCAACCCTTGCCCGACGGCGCCGACGGTCTGCCCATCGACCTCGACGCGTGCCTCACGAACCCGCTGCAGCAGGCCTTTCACGCTTCTTCCAAGGGCAGGTCGAGCAGACGGCGGGCCATTTGCTCGGCCGCGCGCACCAGGGCATCGGTGATGCCCGGCTCGGAAGCGGCATGGCCGGCGTCGCGGATCACTTTCAGTTCACTGTTCGGCCAGGCCTGGTGCAAGGCCCAGGCGTTGTCCAGCGGGCAGATCACGTCATAGCGGCCATGCACGATCACCGCCGGCAGGTGGGCGATCTTCGGCACGTCACGGATCAGCTGGTCGGGTTCCAGGAAGGCATCGTTCATGAAGTAGTGGCATTCGATCCGGGCGATCGACAACGCACGCTGCGGCTCGGAGAAGCGGTCCACCACCAGCGGGTTGGGTCGCAGCGTGGCGGTACGTCCTTCCCAGGTGGACCAGGCCTTCGCGGCATGCATCTGGGCGATCTGGTCGTTGCCGGTCAGGCGCTTGTGGAAGGCCTTGACCAGGTCGCCGCGCTCTTCAGCCGGGATCGGCGCCACATAGTCTTGCCAGTAATCGGGGAACAGGCGGCTCGCGCCTTCCTGGTAGAACCACTGGATTTCCTGCGGGCGGCACAGAAAGATGCCGCGCAGGATCAGCCCGTGCACCCGCTCGGGGTGGGTCTGGGCGTAGGCCAGCGCCAGGGTCGAGCCCCACGAGCCGCCGAACAGCACCCACTTGTCGATCCCCAGGTGCTCACGGATGCGCTCCATGTCGGCCACCAGGTCCCAGGTGGTGTTGTTCTCCAGGCTGGCGTGCGGCGTGGAGCGGCCGCAGCCGCGCTGGTCAAAGGTGACGATGCGGTACAGGTTGGGGTCGAAATAGCAGCGACTCTGGGCATCGCATCCCGCGCCCGGCCCACCGTGGATGAACAGCACCGGCAGGCCTTCGGGCGAGCCGCTTTCATCGACGTACAGCACATGTGGCGCATCCACGGCCAGATCGTGCCGGGCGTAGGGTTTGATCTGCGGGTACAGGGTCTGCATTGCGCACTCCGTGTGGGGATTATTCGACCGTGGGCCATCATAAACCCGAATTGCACTTTGAGCATGTGTCTGTAGGGATCATGTTATGGACCGGGTATTGAAAGCGCCCAATAGCATCGGCGTCTTTCACTGAAGAGGCCCCGACATGAATCCTGCGACCCCGCCCTCGACGCCCAGCCTTCCCGTCCTGCGTCATCAGACCTTCCTCCACGACAGGTTGCCGAACTGGCTCATCGGTGCCGATGCACGCACGCAGGTGGCACTGCGCAGCACATTCGACAGGCGTGAACCGTGGATCGAAACCGCCTGCCAGAATGCCCCGCAGATCGCCCGCGCGCTGGCCGACACCTACAGCGAGTACCAGGTGGCCGAAGCCGACCTGCGCACGTTGCTGGCGCCGCTGCCAGAGCTGCAGGACTACGCGCGGCAGCTACTCGAACCTGCACTCGAACAGCGTTTCGGCTTCGCGGTGAACGTCAGCGCCACCTACCTGCTCAACCGGCGCAAAGCCGAGGCCTACCGCGCGGCCAGCAGTGGATTCATCAACGCCAGCGAGGACCCGTTCGTGTTGACCCAGCGCGCTCTGAAGCTGGCGACCCAGTCACTGCTGCACAGCGCCCTGCAGAACTTCGAAGCGGGCGAAGCGCAGCCGGGCGGTCTGGACATCGAGGGCCTGCGCGGCACGCCAGAGCCTTCATTGATACTGAACAATGCCGATGTCTCGCCGGCCTCTGACGCGGAACCTGTCGACATCGACCCGCACGCGTTTGCAGCCCTGGTCCGCCAGCTGGATATCGGCGGCAACTACCAGGCGTTGATCGAATCGATCTTCACACCTCAGACCCCTGAAAACAGCCCGCAAGACAGCCGCACGATTCTGCGCCGAGCCGAGCAGTCGAAGTTTCGCCTGCATGCGCACATGGCCCATCTGC
The DNA here is from genome assembly GCF_032058845.1 of Pseudomonas sp. GTDB lineage: Bacteria > Pseudomonadota > Gammaproteobacteria > Pseudomonadales > Pseudomonadaceae > Aquipseudomonas. The sequence goes on from NZ_DAMCCR010000098.1 coordinate 6,699, forward strand.
AAGGCGCCATCGACTCGGCCACCTACACCGCGCTGCTCGACCTCGCGACCCTTGGCCAGGCGCAGTACGACGGCAAACCTGTGCTGTGCTCGCACATGACCTTGCTGCATGCCCGATTGACCGGTGCCGTCACCTTTGGCATCGCATCCCCCGCGCCAGCTGCGGGCAGATTCCCACCGGCGGACTTTCCCTATGCCGGCTGGCTGGTCATCTACCTGCCAGGCACCACCCAGCCTCTGACGGTGCACACCTCACGCGCCAGTGCCGAGGCATTTCTGCTGCAGGTACTCAAAGCCTTCAGCCCGTCCGAACACCTGCCACTGATCCCGGATCGACACCAGCAGCGTTTCCTGAACGCGCTGCAAGACACCCTGACCCCACTGCGCCTGGACCCGACCGGCACCCTCACCGTTCGCACCCCCGACCCAGACGCACGCGTGTCGCTGCGCCTGACGCCCTTCACCGACGCCTTTCTCGACACGCTGGTCAGCCAGCGACAACAGCGCCTGCATGATGATGCCCTGTTCCACGCGGTCCCCACGGCTCTGGAAGACAGGAAGACGGCGGAACAGCGCCAGGCCTACTTTCTCCAGCTCGGCCTGACGGCGCTGAACATCGGCTCGTTCTTCATTCCTGCGCTGCGCCTGCCGATGCTGGCCTTCAGCATGGCGCAGCTCGGTTACGAAACGTTCGAAGGCCTGGCCAGCTGGGCGGCCGATGAGCGTGAGCAGGCCATGGGCTACCTGCTCGACGTGGCGCAAAACATCGCACTGGTGACGGCCCTTGGCGCCCTTGAGGGTGAAGCCGGCGCCGTCGCTGCACAGGAACGCGTTCCCGTGGAAACGCCTTCGTTCATCGAGGAACTGCACGCGGTGATCTTGCCGGACGGCAGCCAGCGCCTGTGGCGACCCGATCTCGCCCCTTTCGCCCACGACATCGTGCTGCCAGCCGGGCTCACGCCAGACGAGTTCGGCCTGTACCACCACGCCGGCAAAACCTGGCTGCCGCTGGACGGCAGCCTTTATGCCATCGAGCAGAACCCCGCAAGCGGTGAGCACCATGTGACGCACCCTGCTCAGGCGCTGAGCTACCGCCCGCCCCTGCGCTCGAACGGCGCAGGCGCCTGGCTGACCCCGCTGGACGACCCACAGCAATGGCAAGGCGCCTACCTGCTTCGCCGCTTTGGCCAAGGCTACGCAGGTCTGGACGATGCCAGCGCCGCCGACCTGCTCAAGGCGTCTGGCATCAATGAAAGCGTGCTGCGCAGAGCCTTGAGCCACAGCGAGCGGGCGCCCGCTCTGCTGGAAGATGCCCTGCAACGCCTGACCCTGGACCGACAGGTGCTCGACGAGCTGCCGACCGCGTCCAAGGCCGCGCGCAGTGCGGCGTTCCAGCGGCGTTACCAGTCGCTGCCGACAAGCGATCGCCCCGGTGCACCTGTGCTCCAGCGCGTCTACCCGCAGTTGCCGCAGGTGGTCATCGACGAGCTGCTGCGCAACCTGAGTGAAACCGAGCGGCTCACCCTCGACGCCGGCAAGGTCCCGCTGCGCCTGGGCGAAGAAGTGCGCGTGTATCAGCAGCAACTGCGGCTCAACCGCGCCTACGAGGGGCTGTATCTGCAGGCCGCAGGCGGCCGCGACACGGACGTGCTGGTGCTCAACGCCGCGCAACGTCTGGATCACTGGCCCACTGATCTGCGCCTGGCGCTGTACGAGGGCCAAGGTGAGCGCAGGCTGCTGGACAGTGTCGGCCCGGCCGATGCCAGGCGCACCCGACAGCTGACCCGCCATGCGACCGGCTACACCCTCTCGGCCCCCTTCCCTGACAGCGCCCTGCTTCCCGTGCATGACTCGATCTTCGCTGCGCTGGAACAGCTGCTCGGCAGCGCGCCGGGCACGCTACGTGAGCAGCTACGCCAGGCGCCAGCCGTGTCACGCGATGAGCTGCGGCTGAAACTGGGCATGCAGCGCCGCACGTTCGTCTCGCCCATGCGCCTGGCCGAAGGCCGCTACGGCTATCCGCTCAGCCCGACGCCGTCGCCCAAGCCCCTGCAGCATGACCTCGGCCGGCTGGGTGCCCTGAACCGCCACCTGCGCCAGCTTCAGGAGCGCGGTCTGCAACCTGCGATCAGCAACGAGATCCTGCGAATGCTCGCTGAACTGCCGCTCAACCATGAGCAGATCACGGCACGCATTGCCGAGCTGCCGATCGACAGCGCTCTCGAACTGGAGAGCAGTCTGCTGCAATGGCGCGACGAGCCCGGCCGAGTCCGTGATCCGGAGGCACGCGCCTACAGCCGGGACATGATCGAAATCGCCTTGTGGCGGCACTGGATCAACAGCGTGGTACCGGAGGTCGGTGACTGGAACCCGGCACTGTCGATCAACAGGACCTTCATCGCCGAGTTTCCACAACAGCTGCCCGCAGCCTTGCTCGCCAGCGTACGACGCTTGCACCTGATCGATGTCTGGCTGGACGACTCGCTGGCGCAGAACCTGGAACCGGCTCAGCTCGAATCGCATCTGGACGCCGTGCTGCAACAGGTTCCGCACCTCGAGCAGCTGATCATCGAACGCCCCGCCGACTGGAACACCGGACCATCAGCGTTTCAGCACAGCCTGGGGCTGATCGTCGCGCGCCTACCCGATCTGCTGGAGCTGAGGATCGTCAACCAGGGCATCGTGCTGGACGCCGTGATGATCGAACGCCTGGCCGCGTTGCCACACCTGCGCTGGCTCGACCTGAGCGGCAACACGCTGGTCGAGCAGCCGAATCCTGGGCAAGTGAGGTTGGGGCAATTGCGCTATCTGGGCCTGGAGCAGATGGCCCTGAGACGCTGGCCGGTCTGGCTCAGCCCCGCTGCAATCGAGCAGCTGGAATGGCTGTCGCTGGGGCGCAATCAGCTCGACGACCTACCTCGTTTCCTGCGGCTTAACGAGACCTTTAACAGTCGTACCACCCTGGTGTCTCTCCAGGGTAATCCGCTGGATGCACAGCAGATGCTGCACCTGGCCTTCAGCGAAGACGGCCTGCCTCGCCGTTTCAGGTTCCAGCTGGCGCTGACACCCGCGGTGCAATTACCGCTACAGCTGCTGACCCGTCAGCGTGCAGAACTGCGCGAGAGCCTGGACCAGTGGTTCGCCAGCCCGCTGCAAGACGGCGAAACCGTTGCAACGCGAGCCGCCGTGGTGCGGGAACTCAGCGAACACTGGGAGGGCCGCGTGCGTGACCTGGACACCGGGCCTCTGCAGCTGAGCGGGCTGACGCTCGAACACTTCCCACCCGTGCTGCCAGGATTCTTCTCGCGGCACGTGGACCATCTCATTCTCGAAGAGCTCAATGCGTCCTCGGCCCAGCTCGACGCGTTCCTGCGGCGCTTCCCGCAGCTCACCACCTTGGCCGTGCTCGGCAATCTGCAGTCGCTCGGTACGCTACCTGCCGCCCTGTCCGAGCTGCCCCTGCTGACCGAGCTGGAGCTGGTCAATCAGGGCCTGGTGATCGATGACGACGCCCTGGGCAGGTTGTTGCGCCTGCCTGTGCTGGAATCACTGGACCTGTCCGACAACACCCTGAGCCCGGATTTGCGCGGACCGTTTCAGGTCGATCAGCGTCTGGCCAACCTCGCGTTGAACAACACAGGCTTGGCCGCGTGGCCTGATTGGCTGGCCAACGTCATGCCGACGCAGAACCTTGACCTGAGCGACAACCGCATCAGCCGGCTGCCAGACGCCCTGCTCGACCTCGCCGTGGTGGATCAGCCAACAACGCGCATCGCACTCAACGGTAATCCACTGGATGAAGACGTTCGCGAACGTCTCGAGCGCAACGGCATGGCCATGACCCTGCTCCTGCCCCATGACCGCCACCCACGCTAGCCAGCGTTCGTCACCCCAGCCTCAGCGGTGACGATCCTGCGGGGTCCGGGCATTCAGCGCGAGTAGCGCGCCCGGCCCCATGTCAGCATGGCCTCCAGCAACTGCCGCAGCACCTCCTGCGTGGGCTGGGCAAGCGCCTCGCAGTACGCGAACGGCGCCGCCTCCTGCATGTAGTTGCGTTGGGCCAGCTCCAGTTGCACGGCGTGAACGTGCTGAGCCGGATCGCCGTAGTGGCGCGTGATGTGCCCACCCTTGAAACGGCCATTGAGCGCGTGTGTATAGCCCTGCGCCTGGGCACAGATGCCACGCAGCCGCTCGGCCAGTGCCTCGGCGCAACTGGCGCCGTTGAAGGTGCCCAGGTTGAAGTCCGGGAGCCGGCCCTCGAACAGGTGCGGGATGACCGAGCGGATCGAGTGCGCATCCCACAACAGCGCATAGCCGAATTCGGCCCGCAGACGGGCCAGCTCATCGGCTAGCGCTCGGTGGTAAGGGCGCCAGATCTGCGCCAGGTAGCGCTGGCGCGCCTCGGCCGTCGGCACCTGCCCTGCCTTGAACAGCGGCGTCCCGTCAAACAGCGTGGCCGGATACAGGCCAGTGGTGGCACCGGCGTACAGCGGTGCATCGTCCTCCGGGCGGTTCAGGTCGATGACGAACCGCGAGTACTGCCCTGCCAGCACGCTGGCGCCCAGCTCATGGGCAAGGTCATAGAGCTGCGGGATATGCCAGTCGGTGTCGGGCAGGCCGCGCGCGGCTTCGACCAGGCCGTCGCGCACCTCCGGGGTCAGCTTCAGGCCGGCGTGGGGCATGCTGATCAGCAGCGGCACGCTGCCTGGGTGAAAGCTCACTGCGTTGTCCATGTCGTTTCGCTCAGCTCGTACGTTCAATGCCGTGGCGTACCACGCGTTTGGGCAGGTCGCCGCCTAGCCAGTAAGCCAGGTCGGCTGGGCGCTCGATCTGCCAGGCGACGAAATCGGCCACCTTGCCGGCTTCCAGCGAGCCATGGCTGTGGCCCATGCCCAGCGCCCTGGCGGCATTCAGGGTCACCCCGGCCAGGGCTTCTTCCGGGGTCAGGTGGAACAGGGTGCAGCCCATGTTCATCATCAGGCGCAGCGACAACGCGGGTGAGGTGCCAGGGTTGAGGTCGCTGGCCAGGGCGATCCTCACCCCGTGCCGACGCAAGGCATCGACCGGCGGCAACTGGGTTTCGCGCAGAAAGTAGAAAGCCCCCGGCAGCAGTACCGCGACCGTGCCGGCGGCGGCCATGGCAATGGCGTCCTGCTCGGTCATGAACTCCAGGTGATCGGCCGACAACGCCTGGTAGCGTGCCGCCAGGCTCGAACCGTGCAGCGACGACAACTGCTCGGCGTGCAGCTTGATCGGCACCCCCAGCGCCCGCGCCTTGATGAACACCCGCTCGACCTGCGCAGGGGAAAACGCCAGGTGCTCGCAGAAGGCGTCCACCGCATCCACCAGCCCTTCTTCGACCAGCGGCGCGAGCATGACCTCGCAGACCTGGGTGATGTAATCATCCGCCCGCCCGGCAAATTCCGGCGGCAGGGCGTGGGCGGCCAGGCAGGTGGTGCGTACCGTGACCGGCAACTGCTCGCCCAGCTGCCGCGCCACGCGCAGCATCTTGCGTTCGCTGGCAAGGTCCAGGCCGTAGCCGGACTTGATCTCCAGCGTGGTGACGCCGTCGCGCAGCAGCGCCTGCACGCGGGGCAGCGCGCTGGCATACAAGGCCTCTTCGCTGGCCGCGCGGGTGGCCCGCACGGTGCTGGCGATACCGCCACCCTGGGCGGCGATCTCGGCGTAGCCGACCCCTTGCAGGCGCTGCTCGAACTCGCCGCTGCGAGTGCCGGCAAACACCGCATGGGTGTGGCAGTCGATCAGCCCGGGCGTGACCCAGGCGCCTTGCAGATCGACCTGACGTTCACAGGGCCCGACGGGCCGTTGCGCGCGCGGGCCGATCCACTCGATCAGGCCGGCGCGGGTGATGATCGCCGCGTCTTCGATGATCGCGTAACGGCCATCGACCAGGGTTGCGGCATGGCAGTGGTGCCAGAGAGTGTTCATCAGCAGCTCCGTGTTCAGCGGGTTGATCCCGCAGCGTGGCGCACCGACCTGATTCAACGGCGCGCCTCGCGGGTAGGGTTCAGCGGTGCAGTTCGGCAGGCTCGCGCAACGGTTCGCCACTGCCACCGCGCGGCCTGCACCAGAGCAGGTACGAGGCCAGCAGGAATGCGACCCAGACCACCCCGACCAGCAGCGCCGTGCGCGTGTCAGGGAAGTAGCCGAGCACGACGAAGATGAACACCATGAAGGCGATTGCCAGGGCCGGGCCATAGGGCCAGAACGGCACCGGGAATTTCAGCGCGGCGACCTCGTCACGGCTCATCTGCCGGCGCATCGCGACCTGGGTGACCAGGATCATCAGCCACACCCAGACCGTGGCGAAGGTGGCAATGGAGGCGATCAGCAGGAACACGTTTTCCGGGATCAGGTAGTTGAGCAGCACACCCAGCAGCAGTGCCACGCCCATCACCAGCACCGTCAGCCACGGCACACCCTGCTGCGACAACCGCGCAAAGCCACGGGGCGCCTGGCCTTGCTGGGCCAGGCCGAACATCATGCGGCCGGCGCCGAAGATGTCGCTGTTGATCGCCGAAATCGCGGCCGAGATCACCACGATGTTCAGCACCGCCGCCGCCGAGCCGATGCCGAGGTTGCTGAAGATCTGCACGAACGGGCTGCCCTGGCTGCCGATCTGCGGCCATGGGTACAGGCACATCAGCACGAACAGGGTGAGGATATAGAACAGCAGGATGCGCAGCGGCACGGCGTTGATGGCCTTGGGGATGACCCGGTGCGGGTCTTTCGCCTCGCCGGCGGTGATGCCGATGATCTCGATGCCGCCGAAGGCGAACATCACCACGGCGAACGAGGCGATCAGGCCGCTGACGCCGTTGGGCATGAAGCCGCCATGGGCGAACAGGTTGTCCACACCCACGCCGCCTGCGCCGACCTGGCCGAAGCCGAAGGCCATGATGCTCAGCCCGGCAATGATCATCGCCACGATGGCACCGACCTTGAGCAGTGACAGCCAGAACTCCATTTCGCCGAACACCTTGACGTTGCACAGGTTCAGACCACCGATCAGGAACACGATGCCCAGCACCCAGATCCAGCGCGGCACGTCAGGGAACCAGAAGCCCATGTAGATCCCGAAGGCCGTCACGTCGGCAATGCAGACGATGATCATCTCGAAGGCGTAGGTCCAGCCGAGCACGAAGCCGGCCAGCGGCCCGAGGTAGGTGCTGGCGTACTGCCCGAAGGAGCCGGCGACCGGATTGCGCACGGCCATCTCGCCCAGCGCACGCATCACCATGAAGACTGCCGCGCCGCCGATCAGGTAGGCCAGCAGCACGGCGGGGCCCGCCATCTGGATGGCCGAGGCCGAGCCGTAGAACAGCCCGGTGCCGATGGCCGAGCCGAGTGCCATGAAACGGATGTGGCGCGAAGACAGACCGCGAGTGAGACCCTTAGCGTGTTGCATGTCACGTCCCTTGTTGTCTGGATTATTGTTCTGGTCGTGAAGCGAAACGGGGCTGGCATGCAGCCCCGCAGGGGTTACAGGCTGGGCAGTACGCCGCGTGGCAGCAGCCCGCTCAAGGCGCCATCGGCGAGCAGGTCGACGGCGGCTTCGATGTCGGGGGCAAAGAACCGATCGCGGTCGTAGTGCGGCACCTCGCGGCGCAGCAGCTGCCGGGCCTGTTCGAGTGTGGCCGAGGTTTTCAGCCCTTCGCGCAGGTCCAGGCCCTGGCAGGCGCCGAGCCATTCGATGGCGACCACGCCCCGGGTGTTCTCGGCCATTTCCCACAGCCGCTTGCCGGCGGCCGGGGCCATCGACACGTGGTCTTCCTGGTTGGCCGAGGTGGGCAGGCTGTCGACGCTGTGCGGGTGGGACAGCGCCTTGTTCTCACTGGCCAGTGCAGCGGCGGTGACCTGGGCGATCATGAAGCCTGAGTTGACCCCGCCGTTTTCCACCAGGAACGGCGGCAGCTGCGACATGTGCTTGTCCATCATCAGCGAGATGCGCCGTTCACTGAGCGCGCCGATCTCGGCGATCGCCAGGGCCAGGTTGTCGGCGGCCATGGCCACCGGCTCGGCGTGGAAGTTGCCCCCGGAAATCACGTCGCCCTCGGCAGCGAACACCAGCGGGTTGTCCGAGACGGCGTTGGCCTCGATACCCAGCACCTCGGCGGCCTGGCGCAACTGGGTCAGGCAGGCGCCCATGACCTGCGGCTGGCAGCGCAGCGAATACGGGTCCTGGACCTTGCCGCAGTGCTTGTGCGACTGCGACACCTCGCTGCTCTCGCCCAGCACCGCACGCAGGCAGGCGGCGGCATCGATCTGCCCGCGCTGGCCGCGCACGGCGTGCACCCGTGCGTCGAACGGCGAACGCGAACCCAGCACGGCCTCTACCGTCAGCCCGCCGCAGACGATCGCCGCCGCGAACACATCCTCGGCCTGGAACAGCCCACGCAGGGCGTAGGCGGTGGACGCCTGGGTACCGTTGAGCAGCGCCAGGCCCTCCTTGGCGGCCAGGGTCAGCGGTTCGAGCCCCGCAACCGCGAGCGCTTCGCGGGCTTGCAGCCACTGCCCTCGATAGCGCGCCTTGCCTTCACCCAGCAGCACCAGCGACATGTGTGCCAGCGGCGCCAGGTCACCGGACGCGCCGACCGAACCCTTGAGCGGAATGTGCGGGTAGACCTCGGCATTGACCAACGCGATCAGCGCATCGATCACACCGCGGCGGATGCCCGAAAAACCTCGGCTGAGGCTGTTGATCTTGAGCACCATGATCAGCCGGACCAGGGCGTCGTCGAGCGGCGCACCAATACCGGCAGCGTGCGACAGCACCAGCGAGCGCTGCAGGTTTTCCAGGTCGTGGTGGGCGATGCGCGTCGAGGCCAGCAGGCCGAAACCGGTGTTGATGCCATAGGCCGTGCGGTCTTCGGCCAGGATCTGCTCGACGCAGGCGACACTGGCGTTGATCGGTTGCTCGGCGCTGGCATCGAGCTGCAAGCGCACGGGAGCTGCGTGGATGGCGCGCAGTTGCGCCAGGGTCAGGGTGCCTGGGGTGAGGGTTAGTTCGGTCATGTCGATACTCCGTTGGCTGGGGCCTACAAGCTGATGCCACTCAGTTAAGCCGCGCTGTAATCATTGGGGCTGCCTTGCAGCCCATCGCGGCTAAAGCCGCTCCCACAGGTCC
>NZ_DAMCCR010000099.1:0-15484 GCF_032058845.1 Pseudomonas sp.
TCGGTCTGCGCGAGTGGCTGATCCTTATCGGCATCATTGTCATTGCCGGCATTCTCTTCGACGGCTGGCGGCGCATGCGCGGCGGCAAGGGCCGTCTGAAATTCCGTCTGGACCGCAGCTATTCCGCCGCCCAGGACGAAGAGGGCGGCGCCGAGGTGCTCGGCCCGTCACGTGTGCTCGACACACACAAAGAACCTGAGCTGGACGAAGACGATCTGCCCTCGATGAGCGCATCGGGCCGAGACCGCGACGTGCAGCCGGTCAAGGCGGCCAAGCGTGCCAAGCGCGTTGAACCGCAGCCGAGCGAATCGCCACTGGCCGCAGAGCCACGCGAACAGCGTGAACCTGAAGTGTTCAGCGCCAGCGACGAGGACTACAACGAAGACCACGGCCGCCAGTCCGGTTTCGCCGCGTCGGGCAATGTGGTCAAGAACGTGCAGCCGGCTGACGAAGTGCTGGTGATCAGTGTGATTTCCCGCGACCCGGGTGGGTTCAAAGGCCCTGCGCTGCTGCAGAACATCCTGGAAAGCGGCCTGCGTTTCGGCGACATGGACATCTTCCACCGCCACGAAAGCATGGCCGGCCACGGTGAAGTGCTGTTCTCGATGGCCAATGCGGTCAAGCCGGGGATCTTCGATCTGGACGATATCGACCATTTCAGCACCCGTGCGGTGAGCTTCTTCCTCGGTTTGCCGGGCCCGCGTCATCCCAAGCAGGCCTTCGATGTGATGGTGGCTGCCGCGCGCAAGCTTGCCCATGAACTCGACGGCGAGCTCAAGGACGACCAGCGCAGCGTGTTGACCGCACAGACCATCGAGCATTACCGCCAGCGCATCGTCGAATACGAGCGCCGCGCCCTGACCCAGAAACGCTGAAGCCACCCACCGAGCGGGTCAGCACCTGATCCTGCCCGCGAGGAATGAAACGAAAGAGCAGCCCCGGCTGCTCTTTTGCGTTGAAGAGAACACACGCCATGACCGCCGAAACCCGGATTCACCAACTGCGCGCCGAACTCGACCAGCACAACTACCGCTATTACGTGCTCGATGAGCCCAGCGTGCCCGATGCTGAATACGACCGCCTGTTCAACGAGCTCAAGGCCTTGGAGGCCGAGAACCCGCACCTGGTCACGCCAGACTCACCGACCCAGCGCGTCGGCGGTACGGCCTTGGCGGCGTTCGATCAGGTTCGCCATGCCGTGCCAATGCTGAGCCTGGGCAACGCTTTTGAAGAGGCCGACCTGCGCGAATTCGGCCGTCGCGTCACCGAAGGGCTCGACCTGCCCGCCGCCGATCTGCTCGATGACGGCGCGGCAGTGGACTACAGCTGCGAGCCGAAACTCGATGGCCTGGCGGTGAGCCTGCTCTACCGTGATGGCCAACTGGTGCAGGGCGCCACGCGCGGCGACGGCACCACCGGCGAAGACATCAGTACCAACGTGCGTACCATCCGCAACGTGCCCTTGAAGCTGCAGGGCAGCGGCTGGCCTGATGAGCTGGAAGTGCGCGGCGAAGTGTTCATGAGCAAGGCCGGGTTCGAGCGGCTCAACGCTGCGCAGGCCGAGGCGGGCGGCAAAACCTTTGCCAACCCGCGCAACGCCGCTGCCGGCAGCCTGCGCCAGCTGGACTCGAAGATCACCGCCAACCGGCCTCTGGAATTCTGCTGCTATGGCGTCGGCCAGACCTCCGCGCCGGTCGCCACCAGCCATATCGATACGCTCGAGAAGCTCAAGACCTGGGGCCTGCCGATCAGCCGCGAGCTGCGCCACGCTGCGGGTATCGAAGCCTGCCTGGCCTACTACCACGACATCGGGGAGCGGCGTAACGCCTTGCCCTATGAAATCGACGGTGTGGTGTTCAAGGTCAACAGCCTGGCCTCTCAGCGCGAATTGGGCTTCCGCGCCCGTGAGCCGCGCTGGGCGATCGCGCACAAGTTTCCGGCGATGGAAGAACTCACCGAGGTGCTCGACGTCGAGTTCCAGGTCGGCCGCACCGGCGCGGTGACGCCCGTGGCACGCTTGCGTCCGGTGAAAGTGGCCGGTGTGACCGTGTCCAACGCCACCCTGCACAACATGGATGAAATCGCCCGGCTCGATGTGCACGTGGGCGACACGGTGATCATCCGCCGTGCCGGCGATGTGATTCCCCAGGTCATGCAGGTGGTGCTCGAGCGCCGTCCTGACAACGCCCGCGCCGTGCAGATCCCCAGCCAGTGCCCGGTGTGTGGCTCGCCTGTGGAGCGCACGCAGCTGGTCAAGCGCAGCAAGGGCAAGGCCACGGTCAGCGAAGGCGCGGTGTACCGCTGCGTGGGGCGCCTGAGCTGCGCGGCGCAATTGAAGCAGGCGATCATCCATTACGTGTCGCGCCGGGCCATGGACATCGACGGCATCGGCGAGAAGAGCGTCGAGCAACTGGTCGACGAAGGCCTGATCCGCTCGCCGGCCGATCTCTACAGGCTGGCGTACGAGCAGATCGTCGGCCTTGAAGGCTTCGCCGAAATCTCCAGCAACAAGCTGCTGGATGCGATCCAGGCCAGCCAGCGTCCGACCCTGGCGCGTTTCATCTATGCCCTGGGCATTCCCGATGTCGGCGAAGAAACCGCCAAGGTGCTGGCCCGTTCGCTGGGCAGCCTGGCCCGGGTACAGGTGGCCTTGCCGCAGGTGCTCACGTACCTGCCGGACATCGGCCTGGAAGTGGCGCATGAGATCCACAACTTCTTCGAGGCCGAGCACAACCGCGAAGTCATTGCGCAGCTGCTCGACAGCGGCATGCACCTGCAGGAAGAAGGCGAGCTGGCCGCCGAGTTCGCCGCCAGCACTACCCTGGCTGGCCTGATCGCCAAACTCGACATTCCTTCGGTGGGCCCTACCGGCGCAGAGAAACTGGTGTCCAGGCTCGGTAGCCTGGAGGCGATCATCGCGGCCGACGGCATCGACCTGCGCCAGGCGCTATCAGCCAAGCCGGCCGACGCAGTAAGAGCATTCTTCCAATCCGAGGAGAACCAGCAACTGGCCCGCGCCATCGAAGCGCAACTGCTCGACTTCGGCATGCATTGGAGCTGCGAGAAGAAAACCGCCGAAGGCTTGCCGCTGGCCGGGCAGACCTGGGTGCTCACCGGCAGCCTGGAACGCATGAGTCGTGACATCGCCAAGGAGCATCTGGAAGGGCTGGGGGCCAAGGTCGCCGGATCGGTGTCCGGCAAGACCCAGTGCGTCGTGGCCGGTCCCGGCGCCGGCTCCAAGCTGACCAAGGCCAATGAACTCGGGCTGAAGGTGCTCGATGAGGACCAGTTCATCAGCTTCCTGGCCGGGCATGGAATCGGCGTTTGACCCGCCGTGAAGACAAGTCATTGAGAAATGATGGTTTTTTCTTCACACAGAGGTTGTAACTTCCCTGTGTGACGGTACAATGGCGCGGTCCGTCAGCTGACGGATCGCGTTAGTGGTGGCCCTACCGGTCCCCCCGCAACGATTACCCGTGAACCTGGTCAGATCCGGAAGGAAGCAGCCACAGCGGGAACATTGTGTGCCGGGGTGTGGCTGGTGGGGCTGCCTCCATTTCAGGGGTCGGAAAATCTTCTGGCTCCAATACGTTGCAGTCTCGGTGACCCCTCACCGTTTGCCCTCCTGATCAGCCGTTTCCTGCCGTCGCCGCTGTCGGTGGTTTTCGCTTGCTTGCCTTGCGCCCGGTTCCCGCCGCAGCCTTCATCAGACGCTGAAAGGTCTCGCACGCCAGATGATCCTCGTGCGGACACTGCGCCGCATGCCGCAACCCCTTGCTCATCGCCTGCAAGCGCCTGATCCGCGCGTCGATCTCGCTCGCCTTTTCGATCAGCAACGCCCGGTCCACGCGGCCTCCTGTGAACATCGCCATTACCTCATCCAGCGAGAACCCTGCTGCCTGACCAAGGGCGATCAGCGCCAGGCGCTGCACCACGTCGGGGCCGAACTGGCGACGCTGACCGTGGCTGGAGAGGACGGTAATGAGGCCCTTGCTGGCGTAGTAGCGCAGTGTCGATGCAGGCACGCCCGTCTGGCGGGCGACATCGGCGATATCCATGAACACACCCCTTGACTTGAAGTCGACTTCAACTCGTAGGCTGCCCGGCAGGCTGAATCACGTCAATCTGCAGAGGGCTGAACCATGCACATCACCACCTTCATCGATACGAGCCTGGCGCTCGGCGTTGGCGCCACCCTGGTCATGGACGGCTGGACGCTGCTGCTCAAGCGCCTGGGCGTGCGCACGCTGGACTATGCGCTGTTGGGGCGCTGGCTCGGGCATCTGGGGCGTGGCAGGTGGCGCCATGCGGCGATCGGCAAGGCGCCGCCGATTGCCTGGGAACGGGCGCTGGGGTGGTTCGCGCACTATGCCATCGGCATCGTCTTCGCCGCTGTGTTCACGCTGTGGGCAGGTGCGCCGTGGCTGGCTGCGCCCACGCTGCTGCCGGCGCTGGGCTTTGCCCTGGCCACGGTGCTGCTGCCGCTGCTGGTGATGCAGCCGGCCATGGGCGCAGGCGTGTTTGCCCGGCGCACGCCGGCTCCCGCAAGGGGGTGCCTGCGCAGCCTGGCGACGCATGGCGTGTTCGGGTTGGGCTTGTACGGGGCGGGATGGGCGAGGGCGTTGATGGGCTGAGCGGTGTGCCAGGGCTTGATCGATCGTGCCGGGAATCTGCCTGCAGTTCCAGGGTCTACGTCAGACTCACTACCGGCCAGCGTGGGATCGAGCCAATCGCGCTGGACCTTTTCAACCACAGGGCGTGCTCCCGCGCGCCGCTGTGCATGCTCAGGGATGTCACATGAAGGATTCGCTTCACTGCCCGCGCTGCGGCGTGGAAAACCAGCTGCTGGCCCAGAGGTGTGGCAGTTGCAGAGGGGCGATGGTCCCTGGATCCACGCCAGCGCCATCGAGCATCGCCACTTCGGCGCCTGCCAGCGGACGGCCACCACCGGTGGAGCTGCGTGCTTCATTCCAGATCCCGGCAAAACCGGCACATCGGGTTGTTCCCGTGCCCGCCTCGCGCAACTTCATCCTCAGGCACTGGCGCGGCGAGTACCCGCTGCGTGTTGCCTGCTGGCGGATTGCCGTGGGCCTTTCCCTGGTCCTGACGATCGCGGGCTCCGCCACGCGCGAGATGAGCGAGGCGCAGGGCTGGGGGCTGCGTGCTCAAGGCGCCTTGATGCTGGCGTTCTACCTGCTGCGTCCGCTGGTGGCGATCTGGATACTGGTCGGCGTATGGCGGTCGGCGCGGGCGCACAAGAGCCACGGTGGGGAGCCGCTGCAGGCCGTGCTGGCGATGACGGTGGTGGTGCTCGCGACGCTGGGTTGGTTGGTGCCTGGGGCGGTCAACAGCGTGCCGATCGTGCGCGAGGGCATCAGCCTTGTGCGCGGCATCGACGAGGTGCCTGAGTATTCATTGCGGCTCATGGGCAATGGCACCGAGCTGGCGCTGGCGGGCGGTCTGCGGATGGGCGTGAGCGACGCGGTCGGCAAGGCGCTTGCCGCCAATCCTGGCGTGCAGGTCATCCGTCTCGACAGCCCGGGTGGGCGGGTGGGTGAGGCGAAGCGGCTGGCAGGGCTGATCGAGCAACGCCGGCTCAGCACCTATACCGATGCGACCTGCGCCCGCGCCTGCGTCCTCGTGTTTCTGGCCGGCAAGGAACGTTATCTGGGCGAGCAGGGCCGCTTGGGCTTCTACCGCTCTGCAGTCAATGGTTACGCGGTCAGTGGCGCCGCTGATGTTGCCGGCGATTTCGCCAAGGCGCTGAAACGAGTGGGCGCTTCGCCGTCATTCATCGAGGCGCTGGATCGGATCGACATCGACGACCTGGGGTTCTTTGACGTTGAGCAGTTGCAGCGCGAGCATGTCATCGATGCGGTGATCAGGCCTGGCGGCTGAGGCGGCAGGGCTTGATGCAGGGCGTGCGAGCTCGGGGGAGGGCAGTCTGGGCGGATGCCCCCGCTGGACAAGCCAGAGGGCAAGGGCCGGCCTTTGGCCTACCGCCACAATCGAGCCCACCCATGCGCGGCACGGCATGGCTGCAAGGCTGTCTGGACGGTGCAACGAGTGCGGTGCAGGTCGATGCTCAAGTGAAGGTCCGGCACAGCGTGCCGCTGGCCATTTCGTCACTGAGCTCAAACGCACAACGCCAGCACGGAGGCTGGCGTCGTGGTCAACGGCCGGAGCGTTGCGATGCGGACGTCAGAGCGTCCACTTCAAGCTGAACATCACGTTGCGCGGGTCGCCGTAGGTGCCGTTGCCGGTGCCGTTGGGAATGCCCTGCCAGTATTTCTCGTCGGTCAGGTTGTTGAGGTTGACGCGGCCGTCCCAGTGCTCGTCGAAGCGGTAGCCGGCCATCAGGCCAAGGATGGCGTAGCTGTCCTGGGTCGAGTGGCCGGTGCCGACGCGGTAGTAGGTTTCGCTCTGGGCGAAGACGTCTGCGCCAACGCGGAACTTGCTCAGATCGCCCGTGAGGTTGTAGGTGGTCGCCGCCTTGAACAGATGCTTGGGCTGTTCGGGGGCGAAGCGTTTGCCCTGGTAGGTGTCGTCCTTGCTGTATTCGCTCAGCACATAGACGTAAGACGCCGAGAAGTTCCAGTCCGGGGTCAACGCACCGCTGATCTCGGTATCGATACCGCGGCTACGAACCTCGCCGGCGGCGTCATAGCACGAGTGTGGTGGTGCGCAGCCTGATACGTCGGCCGACAGCAGATAAGGCCGGTTCTGTTGGGTCATGTCGAACAGTGCCACGGACGCGTTCAGACCCCCATTGAAGTACTCGCCCTTGAGGCCGATCTCATAGCTTTCGCCGGTCGTGGGCTCCAGCACGCTGCCGGAGGAATCCTGGGTGTCCTGCGGCTTGTAGATCTCGGTGTAGCTGGCGTAGGCCGAGTAGGTGTCGTTCAGGTCGTAGATCACGCCGGCGTACGGGGTGAATTCGCGAGTCGCCTTGTAGCCGTTGCCGTAGGTCTCGTTCTCGAACTCGTACCAGCTCACGCGACCGCCGAGGATCACATGCAGTGGGTCGATCGGGTTGAGGCGTACAACGGCATAGCCGGCCTTTTCGGTGGTGTTCGTTTTATTGGCATAGGGGCTGAGGCTTCCATCAGAAGGCTTCTGCACACTGCCAGGGTCGAAATTGTAGACGTCGACCGGGGTCAGGCCCGAATAGCCACCGCGGATATGGTAATCCTCGTGACGCTTGCTGACGCCTGCCTGGAACTCATGTTCACGGCCAAAGGCCTGGAACGCGCCGCTCAGCGATGCGTCGAGATTGAGCAGGTCATCATCGGTGAGGTAGTGGCCGGAGGCAGTGCCCAGGTCGCTGACCGAGGTGTAGGCGTAGGTCGGGTTCATCGAGCCGAAGTAGTTCGAGAACGTATCCGACTCGTTCCACATCTTCTGCGCGGCGAACTTGGCCTTCCAGCCATTGTTGAAGGTGTGGGTGAGGTCGCCGAACAGCGTGTAGTTGTCCTGGTCCCAGTACGCCCATTTGCCCGATGTGAAGCTCGAGCGCGACAGCCCCAGATTCTCGCCATTCGGGCCGCTGGGCAGGCCGCCCCAGTTGGAGGTCTTGTCCTGACGTTGCTTGGAGGCGCCCACGGTCACGGTGGTGGCATCGTTCAGGTCCGCTTCCAGAACGCCGTAGAACGTCTGGCGCTTGTTCTCGCGCACATCTTCGAAGCTGTGGCCGTCTTCATAGGCGGCCACCGCACGGCCGCGCAATGTGCCGCTGCTGTTCAAACGGTTGGAGGCATCGACCTCGGTCCGGTAGCGGTCCCAGCTGCCAGCGCTGGTGGTCACACTCACTTGTGGCGTGTCGGTGGGGCGCTTGCGAATCAGGTTGAGGGTGGCCGATGGATCGCCCGCACCGGTCATCAGGCCGGTGGCGCCGCGGACCACTTCGATCCGGTCATAGATCGCCATGTCCGGCGAGGCCATGGTGTCGAGGGTGAAGGTGCCGACCGAGGTTGGCAGGCCGTCGAACATCAGGTTGTCGATGCGGAAACCCCGGGCCAGGAACTCCTGGCGGTCCGAGCCGAACTTGCGCAGGGTGACGCCAGGCGCGTACCTGACCACGTCGTCCAGATCCTGGATGCCCTGGTCTTCGATCCGCTGGCGGGTGATCACGCTCACCGACTGGGGCGTTTCGCGGATCGACAGTGGCAGACCGGCCGAGGTGCCCATGGCACCGGTGGTGTAAGACCGAGTGCCCTCGGTCGTGGCCTGGTTCTTCAGGCTGTTGGCATCGGCAGTCACGTTGCTGACCGGCAGTTCGATCTCGTTGGCAGCGTGGGTCAGGGAACTGGCGCTGGCCAGGGAGATCATCAACGCCAGGCGGCGCAGGGGGAAACGGTTCATGCTCGGAACAATCCTCGGGCACAGCCCAGTCGGACCGCAGCCTCTGCAGGCGCGGTAATGCGGCGTTTTGTTAGGGGAGGAAATCCGTTTCGGCAGGGCACTTGACCGTCAGTGCTGGTAAAAGGCTATGTGTTTGTGAAAATTATGTAAATAGAAATATTTCACATTTGCAGTCGTATTATCGACACATGGTTGACCTCTTTTCCTACATGCCCAATGAACCTAACGCTCAGATACAGGCGACAACCCCCCAGGCAAGGTGCAATTCTTCCGTCTCTCCGCTAGCATTAGCGCTCTTCGCTCGCTCAGGTTGTGACGTTTTTCATGAGTTATCAGGTCCTTGCACGTAAATGGCGTCCGCGCTCGTTCCGCGAAATGGTCGGCCAGGCGCACGTGCTCAAGGCATTGATCAATGCGCTCGACAACCAGCGCCTGCACCATGCCTACCTGTTCACCGGTACACGTGGCGTCGGCAAGACCACCATCGCGCGCATCATCGCCAAGTGCCTGAACTGTGAAACCGGCATCACCTCCACGCCCTGCGGCACCTGCTCGGTCTGCCGCGAGATCGACGAGGGCCGCTTCGTCGACCTCATCGAGATCGACGCCGCCAGCCGCACCAAGGTCGAAGACACCCGCGAACTGCTCGACAACGTGCAGTACGCGCCAAGCCGTGGGCGCTTCAAGGTCTACCTGATCGACGAAGTGCACATGCTGTCCAGCCACTCGTTCAACGCGCTGCTCAAGACCCTCGAAGAGCCGCCGCCCTACGTCAAGTTCATCCTCGCCACCACCGATCCGCAGAAGCTGCCCGCCACGATCCTGTCGCGCTGCCTGCAGTTCTCGCTGAAGAACATGACGCCCGAGCGCGTGGTCGAGCACCTGGCGCATGTATTGGGCGCCGAGAATGTACCGTTCGAGGACGACGCCCTGTGGTTGCTCGGCCGCGCCGCCGACGGCTCGATGCGCGATGCCATGAGCCTGACCGATCAGGCCATCGTGTTTGGCGAGGGCAAGGTCCTGGCCGCCGATGTGCGCGCCATGCTCGGGACGCTCGACCACGGGCAGGTCTACGGCGTGCTCGAGGCGCTGCTGGCCGGTGATGCGCGGGCACTGCTCGATGCCGTGCGTGACCTGGCCGAACAGGGCCCGGACTGGGGCGGCGTGCTGGCGGAAATGCTCAACGTGCTGCACCGCGTGGCCATTGCCCAGGCCTTGCCCGAGGCGGTCGACAACGGCCAGGGCGACCGCGAGCGGGTATTGGCCTTGGCCCAGGCGCTGCCCGCCGAAGACGTGCAGTTCTATTACCAGATGGGCCTGATTGGCCGGCGCGACTTGCCGTTGGCGCCGGAGCCGCGAGGCGGCTTCGAGATGGTCCTGCTGCGCATGCTGGCCTTCCGACCGGCTGACGCCGACGACGCGCCCGGTGCCGAGCTGAAACACTCATCACCAAAGCCCTTGGGGATCAGCCAGGCCACAGCTGATTCCCCAAAACCGGTGGCAGCGGCGCCCACCCTTGCTGTCGACCCCACGCCCACGCCCGCGGCCGTGGCCACACTCGCGCCTGCAGCGCCCGTCGCCGAGCTGCCAGCCTATCGGCCTGCGGCCATGCCTGGTGAGCGGCTGGCGTCTGACGCTGAGCCACAGCCCTCGGCACCTGGCAAGCTTGACCCACCGCCCTCGGCGCGTGAGTCAGCACCTTCAGCGCGTGAACATGAGCCCTCGGCGCGTGAACATGCCCACTCAGCGCTTCAGCAAGCGCCTTCAGCGGCTGAACAACAGCCCTCAACGCGTGAACAAGCGCCTTCAGCGGCTGAACAAGCGCCATCAGCGGCTGAACAAGAGCCATCAGCGCCCGAACAAAAGCCACCACCCGCTTCAGCCTACGTGTCGCCCGATGCACCCATCGATCTGCCCTGGGAAACGGCTACCGCTACCCCCGTGCGCTCGGCCCCCGTGCAGCCGGTTGCGGCGCCGTCAGCCCCCGCGCCGGTCAGCAGAGCTGCCCGCGAAACGCCGCCCGATTACGACGATGACGCACCGCCCTTCGACCCCTCGGCTTATGCCTCGGCCGGTATGGAGCGCGACGACGACGCACCGCTCGACGACGATTACGAATCACCCCCGGCCGATCCCGTGTCGTTCAGCTATCTGGACGAGCTGGCCGAACACGTGCAGGAAGCCGAGGCCACGCCACCCGCCGAGCCGTCGCTGGCAGCCATGCCGGCCACCGGCCTGGCGTTGCAATGGCTGGAATTATTCCCCGCGCTGCCGGTCTCGGGTATGACGGGCAACATCGCGGCGAACTGCACGCTGA
The DNA here is from genome assembly GCF_032058845.1 of Pseudomonas sp. Classification (GTDB taxonomy): domain Bacteria; phylum Pseudomonadota; class Gammaproteobacteria; order Pseudomonadales; family Pseudomonadaceae; genus Aquipseudomonas. The sequence continues at coordinate 10,679 of NZ_DAMCCR010000099.1, forward strand.
TTTCGACCGAGGGCAACCACTGGCTGCTGCACCTGGACCCGGCGCAAGGCGCGCTGTTCAACACCACGCAGCAGCGGCGGCTGAACGAAGCGCTGAACCAGCACCTGGGGCGTACCATCAGCCTGAGCATCGAACTGGTGCGCCCGGAGCAGGAAACCCCCGCCCAGGCGGCAGCGCGCAAACGCGCCGAGCGCCAGCATGAGGCCGAAGCGTCGATCGAACACGACCCGCTCATCCAGCAGATGATCCAACGGTTTGGCGCCTCCGTCAGGCAGGATACTATTGAGCCAGTAGAGGCCCTGGTCAGCCAGGGCCAATGAACGAATAACCATGCGTCCGGCCCAGGCCGGACGGCATCAAACGACCCACGCGAGGTATTTCCCATGATGAAAGGTGGCATGGCTGGCCTGATGAAGCAGGCCCAGCAGATGCAGGAAAAAATGGCCAAGGCCCAGGAAGAGCTGGCCAAGGCAGAAGTCACCGGGCAGTCGGGCGCAGGCCTGGTCAGCGTGATGATGACCGGTCGCCATGACGTCAAGCGCATCAGCCTGGATGACAGCCTGATGCAGGAAGACAAGGAAGTGCTCGAAGACCTGATCGCCGCTGCGGTCAACGATGCCGTGCGCAAGATCGAGCAGAACAGCAAAGAGCAGATGAGCGGCATGACCGCCGGAATGCAACTGCCGCCCGGGTTCAAGATGCCGTTCTGATCCGCGCTCCAGGTTCTGTCCGAAAGGTGTTGAGCGAAGGCTCTTCAGGCAGAACCTAGGTTTGAAAGGGAGTGGCAACCACGCGGTTGCTGCTCCCTTGTTCGTTATGTCACCCCGTTCACAGCAGGTTTGCCCATGAGCTTCAGCCCCTTGATCCGTCAATTGATCGACGCCCTGCGCATTCTGCCGGGCGTGGGTCAGAAAACTGCGCAGCGCATGGCCCTGCAATTGCTCGAGCGCGACCGCAGCGGCGGTTTGCGCCTGGCCCAGGCGCTGACCCAGGCCATGGAAGGCGTGGGTCATTGCCGCCAGTGCCGCACCCTCACCGAGCAGGACCTCTGCCCGCAATGCGCCGACCCGCGCCGTGACGACACCCAGCTGTGCGTAGTGGAAGGGCCGATGGACATGTTTGCCGTCGATCAGGCGGGTTATCGCGGCCGCTACTTCGTGCTCAAGGGCCACCTGTCACCCCTGGACGGCCTGGGCCCCGATGCCATTGGCATTCCGCAGTTGATGGCGTTGATCGAGGCGCAGGGCACGTTCACCGAAGTGATCCTGGCCACCAACCCGACCGTGGAAGGCGAGGCGACTGCCCACTACATCGCGCAGCTACTGGCCGAAAAGAACATCAGCGCCACGCGCATCGCCCACGGGGTGCCGCTGGGTGGGGAACTGGAACTGGTCGATGGTGGCACCCTGGCGCATGCTTTCGCTGGGCGCCGGCCGGTGGCTTACTGAACGGCGACTTATCCAGTGCCTGGATCAGGCCGGCGGCGCCGGCCAGCGCGGCTGAAGCCGCTTGAACTGTGCAGGTTCGCCACTGACGCTGTTCCAGCAGTCGACTCAGTACTCGGCCAGCGAAAACTCGGTCAGGCAGAAGGTCGGCACGCCGGTGTCTTGCAGGCGTTGTGAGCCTTGCAGCTCGGGCAGGTCGATGATCGCGGCGGCCTCGAACACCTGGGCGCCGGTGCGGCGGATCAGCTGGGTGGCGGCCAGCAAGGTGCCGCCGGTCGCGATCAGGTCATCGAAGATCACCACCGAATCACCCTCGCACAGGCTGTCGGCGTGCACTTCCAGGAAGGCTTCGCCGTACTCGGTCTGGTAGCCCTCCGACAGCACGTCAGCCGGCAGCTTGCCTTGCTTGCGGAACAGGATCAGGGGTTTGTTCAACTGGTGGGCGATGATCGAGCCGATCAGAAAGCCCCGCGCATCCATGGCGCCGATGTGGCTGAAGGGCGCTTCGACATAGCGCTCGATGAACTGGTCAGCCACGTAGCGCAAGGCCCGGGGCGACTGGAACAGCGGGGTGATGTCGCGGAAGATCACACCCGGTTTGGGGAAGTTCGGAACCGGGCGGATCAGGGTCTTGAGGTTGAAGGTGTCGCTGTGCATGGGGCGGGTATCCTGGGAAAACTGGCCGCCAGTATACCTACTTCCCCCAGAGGTCAGGCGTCGATCGAGCCGCCGGCCAAGGCGCACAGCTGGATCGGGTCGAGGATATGCACTTCCTTGCCCTCGGCCTTGAGCAAGCCATTTTGCTGGAAACGGGTAAACACGCGGGACACGGTTTCCACCGCCAGGCCCAGGTAGTTGCCGATCTCGTTGCGCGACATGCTCAGGCGGAACTGATTGGCCGAGTAACCCCGTGCGCGGAAGCGCGCCGACAGATTGACCAGGAAGGTGGCGATGCGCTCATCGGCGGTCTTTTTCGACAGCAGCAGCATCATCTGCTGGTCATCGCGGATTTCCCGGCTCATCACCCGCATCAGCTGACGGCGCAACTGCGGCAGTTGCACGGACAACTCGTCGAGGCGCTCGAAGGGGATTTCGCACACCGAGGTGGTTTCCTGCGCCTGCGCCGACACCGGATAGGCCTCGGTGTCCATGCCCGACAAGCCCACCAGTTCGCTGGGCAGGTGGAAGCCGGTGATCTGCTCCTCGCCGCTGTCGCTCAGGCTGAAGGTTTTCAGCGCGCCCGAACGCACGGCATACACCGAGCCAAAGTTGTCCCCCTGGCGGAACAGGAACTCGCCTTTTTTCAACGGGCGACCCCGCTTCACGATTTCATCCAGTGCATCCATGTCTTCCAGGTTCAGGGACAGGGGCAGGCACAGTGGCGCCAGACTGCAATCCTTGCAGTGGGCCTGATTGTGGGGGCGCAGTTTGACTGGCTCGGACATTTCTTTCGATCCTTGTGGAAAAGCACACATAAGCCGTAAGGGTACCTTACGAGGTGTGCGGTAGCCAGCGTGCGCTTTTAAGGTGCGCCGCGACTTTGGTCGGCACCGGTCGGTGCCTGGGTAGACCCGGTTTCACGCTACAAGCCTCGCAGCAGGCTGTCCTTGCCTGCCAAACGCTGTACGAAATTGCGCTAGCGACGATGAACAATGGGCGCCTGAAAAGCCGCACTTCATCGCTATCTTCCGATTTTTCGCACAGGCCATGAGGTTGTAGGGGCAGGTCAGATCACCCGCGAGAAGCGTTGTTGCGAGTGTTGCGCCAGGTACGCATCGAACACCATGCACACCGAGCGCACCAGCAGCCGCCCCGCTGGCAGCACGCGGATGCCCTGGCTGTCCAGCGTGATCAGGCCATCGCGCTGCAAACACTGCAATGCCGGCCATTCGGCAGCGAAGTAGCCGCGAAAATCGATGCTGAAGGCCGCCTCGATCTGCTCGAAGTCCAGCTCGAAGTGGCAGATCAACTGTTGGATCACCGCGCGACGCACGCGGTCGTCACGGTTGCATACCAGGCCGCGCTGGGTCGCCAGCTGGGCGCTGGACAGGCTCTGCTGATAGGTATTCAGGTCACTGCTGTTCTGGCTGTACAGGTCACCGATCTGGCTGATCGCCGAGACGCCCAGGCCGATCAGGTCGCAATGCCCATGGGTGGTGTAGCCCTGGAAGTTGCGCTGCAGGGTGCCTTCTTCCTGGGCGATGGCCAGCTCGTCGTCGGGCAGGGCAAAGTGGTCCATGCCGATGTAGCGGTAACCGGCGTTGGTCAGCTGTTCGATGGTGTTGCGCAGCATCTCCAGCTTGGCGGCCGGCGCCGGCAGGTCGCTGCTGTCGATGCGCCGCTGCGGCATGAAGCGCTCGGGCAGGTGCGCGTAGTTGAACACTGAGAGGCGGTCAGGCTGCAGGTGGATGATTTCTTCCACGGTGCGGGCAAAACCCTCTGGGGTCTGTTTGGGCAGGCCGTAGATCAGGTCGAGGTTGACCGAGCGGAACTGCAGGGTGCGAGCGGCTTCGATCAGCGTGCGGGTCTGCTCCAGGCTCTGCAAGCGGTTGATCGCGCGCTGGACGGCAGGGTCCAGGTCCTGCACGCCCAGGCTCACCCGGTTGAAGCCCAGCTCGCGCAGCAGGCCCATGGTCGACCAGTCGGCTTCGCGCGGGTCGAGCTCGATGCCGTAGTCGCCAGAGTCGTCATCGAGCAAGGTGAAATGCTTGCGCAGCGCGGCCATCAACTGGCGCAGCTCGACATGGCTGAGGAAGGTCGGCGTGCCGCCGCCAAAGTGCAGCTGCTCGACGGTCTGGCGGCTGTCGAGGTGACAGGCGATCAGCTGGATCTCCTGCTCCAGGCGCTGCAAGTAGGGCTGAGCGCGGGCGCGGTCCTTGGTGATGACCTTGTTGCAGGCGCAGTAGTAGCAGATGTTCGCGCAGAACGGCACGTGCACGTACAGCGACAGCGGGCGCGTCGCCCGGCGGCTTTCGCGCAGCGCATGCAGCAGGTCGAACGAGCCCACTTCGCTGTGCAGTTGCAGCGCGGTGGGGTAGGAGGTGTAGCGGGGTCCGCTCAGATCGTAGCGGCGGATCAGATCGGTGTCCCAACGCAGATCGTCGAGCATGAGGGCAGTCCCTGGATAAAGCAGCATGGGCCCGAGTCTAGGGCTGCACAGGGGAGCTCATGTTGATTTGCATCAACGGCCAAACCGGTCACGGCGCAGCGTCGATCAGTGGCCCATCAGCCAGTGCTGGTGCGGGCCTGGCAGGGTCCACAGGCCGAACAGCATCACCAGCAGCCCGCCAGCCTGGCGCACGCCGCGTCGGCGCAGCAGGGCCGCCACCCGCTCTGCCGCCAGCCCCGTGGCCAGCAACAC
>NZ_DAMCCR010000100.1:0-775 GCF_032058845.1 Pseudomonas sp.
CGGCGCGCAGCAGCGGCCCGTGGGCCAGGTCGAGGCTGCGCTGGGCCTGATTGGCCAACGCCGTCTGCGCCTGCGTATCGGCGACGTCGGCCTGCCAGAGCACGCTGTCGTCACTGCGCAGCCCGGCGTGCTCGGCAGCCCAGCCCGCGTCGCCTTCGGCAAAGCGCAGGCGCAGGGCGTCATGGTGGTCGATCAGGGCGGCCAGCGCCTGGCTGAGCCATTCGGGGTTCAGGGCAGTGGCGGGTTTGAGCATCACCGACTGGTTCCACTGCCCACGCTCGGGCAACGGCAGGTCGAAGAACGCCTGCTGGATCGGCAGCAACGGCGCCTGGCCAGTGACCGGGCCCTGGTCGAGCACCTGGGCATCGTCGGCCAGGGTCGCCACCTGGGCCAGGGCCTGGATGGTCTGCTGCTGGAACAGGTCCTTGGGGGTGAAGTGGATGCCGGCCTGGCGCGCGCGGCTGACCACCTGGATCGACAGGATCGAGTCGCCACCGAGCTCGAAGAAGTTGTCGTCGAGGCTGATCTGCGCGCGCTTCAGCGTGCTCTGCCAGATGGCGGCGATGCGCTGCTCCAGCGGGCTGCGCGGGGCGACGTAGCCACGCTGGCTGCCGTGCGGGTCGATGGCCGGCAGGGCGCGTCGGTCGAGTTTGCCGTTGGCGGTCAGCGGCAGGGCGTCGAGCAGCAGGAAGTGCGCGGGCAGCATGTAGTCAGGCAGCGTCTTCAGCAGGGCCTCACGCAGCGCCTGGGCGTTGCGGGTCGCCGCCGGGGCGGT
>NZ_DAMCCR010000100.1:824-15472 GCF_032058845.1 Pseudomonas sp.
ATGCGCAGGCCGCGGATCTTCACTTGATGGTCGATGCGGCTGAGGTAGTCGAGTGCGCCATCGGCGCGGCGGCGGGTCAGGTCACCGCTGCGATACAGGCGTTGCCCACTGGCGCCGAAGGGGTGCGGCACGAAACGTTCGGCGGTCAGGGCGGGGCGCTGGTGGTAGCCACGGGCAAGGCCGGCGCCGCCCAGGTACAGCTCGCCCGGTGTACCCAGCGGGCAGGGCTGCAACTGGCCGTCGAGCACATAGCCCTGGGCGTTGTCGATGGGCCGCCCGATCGGTGCAATGGCGCCGTCGAGCGGGCCTTGCAGGTCGTGGTGGCAGCTGTCGATGGTGGCTTCGGTCGGGCCATACAGGTTGACCAGGCGCCCGGCGAAGCGCGCCTGCACCTGCGTGACCAGCTCGGTGCCCAGCGCTTCACCGCCCAGCAGCAACAGGCGCAGCCCGTTCAGCTGGTCAGCATCGGCCTGGGGCAGCAGCGCCTGCAACAGTGACGGGGCCATCTGCAGCACGCTGATGCCCTGCGCCTGCACCTCGTCCCACAGCCGCGACAGGTCTTCGCTGAGCGCCGGGCTGGCCAGGACCAGTTCGGCGCCCTGTTGCAGCGGCAGCCAAAATTCCCACACCGAGGCGTCGAAGCTGAACGCGGTTTTCTGCAACACCCGGTCGCTCGGCTGCAGGTGCAAGGTGCGTTGCATCCAGGCCATGTGGTTGATCAGCCCGGCGTGGCGAACCTGCACGCCCTTGGGCTGGCCGGTGGAGCCGGAGGTGTAGATGACGTAGGCCAGGTGCTCGGGGTCGGGGGTGCGCGCAGGCGCTGTGCCGTGTGGGTCGTCGAGGTCGGCCAGTGGCAGTGGCTGGGTGCTGGCGGAAGCAGGCAGGGCTTGGTCGAGGTCGGTGATGGCGAGCGCCTCGACGCCGTCTGGCAACGGCAGTGCCTGGGCCTGCTCGGGCTGACGCAGCAGCAGGGTGATGCCGCTGTCGCGGATCATGTAGTCGAGGCGTTCTGGCGGATAGCTGGGGTCGAGCGGCAGGTACGCGCCGCCAGCCTTGTGGATCGCCAGCAGGCCCACCACCAACGCCAGGCTGCGCTCCAGCGCCACGCCCACCAGCACGTCGGGGCCGACACCGCGTTCGATCAAGTGCTGCGCCAGGCGGTTGGCCCGGTGTTCCAGCTCGGCGTAGGTCAGGGTGGCTGCGGCGCAGCGCACGGCAATCCGTTCAGGGGTCAGCGCCGCCTGCGCGGCGATCTGCAGGTGTACGGCGGGCAGGGCACCGTGTGGCTGCACGGCGCCGTTCGCCGCAGCGAGGCAGGCGCTGAGTTCGTGCTGCGGGTAGATCGACAGCTCGCCCAGGGCCTGCTGTGGGTTGGCCAGCAGCGCGTCGAGCAGGTTGCCGAAGTGTCCGGCCAGGGCTGCGATGCGTTCGGTGCTGAACAGCGTGGCGTCGTAGTCGAAACAGGCCTCGATGCTGCGCGGGCTGTAGAGCACGTCGAGCGACAGGTCGAACTTGGCCTGCTGCTGGCCCAGCGGCAGGAAATCCAGTGTCAGGTCGGCAAAGCGCAGGGGGCCGCCGTCATCGCTCGCCACGCGCCAGTTGAACAGGCTCTGGAACAGCGGGTTGGCCTGGGTGCTGCGTTGCAGCTGGAGCTGTTCGAGAATCAGCTCGACCGGGTGGTCGGCGTGCTCAAACGTCGCCAGAGCGTGGCGGCGCACGCCGTGCAGGAAGTCCAGCGTGGTCTGGCTCGGGTCCAGCTGTGCCCGGAAAATCTGGCTGCTGACGAAGTAGCCGACCAGCGCCTGGGTCTGCGCCTGGTTACGGCTGGCGTTGGGCACACCGACGGTGAAGTCGTCTTGCCCGGCATAGCGCCCCAGCAGCAGTTGCCAAGCGCCCAGCAGCACGCCGAAGGGCGTCAGGCCGTGGTCTTGGCAAAAGCCGTTGAGGCGCTCGACCTGTGCGCTCGGCAGTGGCAGGCGGTGGGTCGCGGCCACTGTCGGGCGGTCGTCGTTGCGTGGATGCTCGGTGGGCAGTTGCAGCGGCGCCAGGGCGTCGCCGAGGTAGGTGCGCCAGTAGGCCGCTGCGGCGTCATGCGCGGGGCTGTGCGGGTAGTCCTCGCGCTGCCAGCGGGCGTAGTCGGCGTACTGGATCGCCGGGCGCTGCAGGGGTTGCCCCTGGTAGGCGCGGGCCAGGTCGTGCATCAGGATCGGGTTGGACCAGGCGTCAGACACGATGTGGTGCATGTTCAGCAGCAGCACATGGCGCTGCGCGGGCAGTGCGATCAGGGTGGCGCGGATCAGCGGCGCCTGGCTCAGGTCGAAGGGCGTGCCGGCCTCGGCGACCATCAGCGCTTCCAGGCGCGCACCGCGGGCGGCCTCGTCCAGGTGGCGCAGGTCTTGCTGTTGCAGGTTCAGCTGGGCGGCGGGGTCGACCACTTGCTGCGGCTGGCCGTCCACCTCGAGGAAGCGGGTGCGCAGGATGTCATGGCGCGCGATCACCTGTTGCAGGGCTTGCTGCAAGCGCTCGGGGTGCAGTGGCCCGTCGAGCTGCAGGGCACGGGGCAGGTTGTAGGCCGAACTCTGCGGCGCGAACTGCTGCAGGAACCACAGCCGCTGCTGGGCGAAGGACACCGGTTGCGGCGCCTGCCCCGTGCCGGCCACGATGACCGGCGCCGGGCCGTGTTCGTCGGCCAGCAGCAGGGCCAGCAAGTCGTCGTCGGAAGGGGGGAGCTGTGCAGTGGTCATCGGGTTCGTCGCCGTCGGCAGAGGAATTGAGCAGTACCGAGGAAGACGAAGCACGCGCGGGGGTATTTACACGCGCGCGGCGCACGGCGTGGGTTTGCGGTAGGCGCGAAACGCGCCGTGATGGTCTGCGGAGCAGCACTGAGGGCTGCTGTCGCGTGTCGTCTGGCCGTGTGCGTCGCTTGGGGCAGGACGGCTGCGCCGTCCATCGCGACTGAAGTCGCTCCCACATGGAATGCGTTGCTGTCGAAAAGCCTGATCCGGCCGTTTGTCAGCCTTTAGCGAAAGACAGTTGGCTCCCACTTGATCGCATGGTTCTACCCGATCGCATGCTCCCGCACAGATCGCACGCGCCTATCAAAACAATGTCTTCCGGCCCACGCGGACCTGTAGAAGCGGCCGGTCCGGCGCCCCGGTTAGCCGCGATGGGCGGCGCAGCCGACCCAAGGCCGCCACCTCGATTTTCCTGCCACGGCGCGGTGCCTGGATCAGGCCGGTGAAGCCGGCGCAAAGCTACCCATGCCCGGCCAGCGCTTGGAGTGCGCCCTACAGCTCGCGTGCCACGCGAAAGCCGAGCCAGTCGCCGCGGCGTTCGGTGTGCCGGTAGTTGCGGTTGCCTGAGCGAGAGAAGATCGGCGCTTCGGTCCAGTCGTTGCCGCGGATCATTCGCACCACGCAGTCGCCTGCGGTCCAGGCGCTGCCGTCGGTCGGTGCGCCCACGTAGTCATCGTTCTGGCAATCGGCGGTCCATTCGTAGACGTTGCCGTGGGCGTCGTAGATGCCGAAGGCGTTGGCTGCGTAGCTGCCGGCCGGGGCGATGTAGCTGAAGCCGTCTTCCGGGCCGTAGGTGTTGGCGTGCTGGGCGATGCTGTACGCCTTGCCCGGGTCGCGCGGGAAGGGCTGCGGGCCGGTGCTGCCGGCGCGTGCCGCGTATTCGCGCTCGGCTTCGCTGAGCAGCCGGTAGTGCTGGCCGGTCTTTTTCGACAGCCATGCAGCGTAGGCCTCGGCCTCGCGGTAATCCATGCACACCGCCGGGTAACGGGCGGCGTCGCGGCTTTTGTATTCCTTGGTTTCGCTGTAGCGCGGCACCCCTGCCAGGCACTCGCGGCCCGGGCGGTCGTCGCCGTCGGGCATGCGGTAACCGGTGTCGGCCAGGTAGGTCTGCCATTCACCGTTGAGCACCTGGAAGCGGCTGACGGCGAAGGCCTTGGCGAAGGTCACGGTGTGTAGCGGGCCCTCGTCGTCTTCACGGCCTTGTTCGCCTTCGGGGGTGCCCATGGTGAAACTGCCTGCCGGCAGCACGACCATGTCCGGGCAGCCCGGTTTGCAGTCGCTGAACACAGCGCCGGGTTTGCTGGGCGCAGCTAGGCTCAACGGCGCCACGGCGCAGCACAGTGCGCCAAGGGCGATACGGGACAGGAGGGTGGGCAGGGCGTGGGTCATGGCGTGAGGGGTTCCCGGAGCGGCTGGCGAGGAGGGGCGGGCGGGTGCCAGGCGCGGGCCTGCCACACCGCCCGCGGCGGGTGCGTTGTCTGGGAGAAACGAGCTGTGCGGCGGGAGATTTAGCGGGCGGTTGGGGTGGGATCTGAGGCGGTGGGTTGCCAGGCAGCCGACCCAATGCTGCGACCTGGATTCCCCCGCCAGTGCGCGGCGCCTCCTACAGAGGTCGCGGCGTGCGGGCTCATCGGTGTCCCGTGCATACACGCGCCTCGTGGAAAAACGGTCCCCGTAGGAGCGGCTACTGCCGCGATGGACGGCGAAGCCGACCCAAGGCTGCGACCTGGATTCCCCTGCCAGTGCGCGGCGCCTGAATCGGGCCGGCTGTGCCGGCCATCGCGGCTGAAGCGCTCGCATTATCATCGTGTGGCCAGCAGATGGGATGCGTTGCCCGTTGACCAGGGCGGATGCCCATGCATCCGCCTCAGGCACCGCTTACAGGCCCAGTTCGGTCAGCCCTGGGTGATCATCCGGGCGGCGCCCCAGTGGCCAGCGGAACTTGCGCTGCGACGCTTCGATGGGCGTGTCGTTGATGCAGGCGAAACGGCGGTGCATCAGCCCGTTCTCGGCGAACTCCCAGTTCTCGTTGCCATAGGAGCGGAACCAGTTGCCTGAATCGTCGTGCCATTCATAGGCGTAGCGCACGGCGATGCGATTGTCGGCGAAGGTCCACAGCTCCTTGATCAGGCGGTAGTCGAGCTCCTTGTTCCACTTGCGGGTGAGGAAAGCTTTGGCTTCGTCGCGGCTGGTGACGAACTCGACGCGGTTACGCCACTGCGTGTCGGCGGTGTAGGCCAGAGACACCTTGTCGGGATCGCGGCTGTTCCAGCCGTCTTCGGCCAGGCGGACTTTCTGCGTGGCGGTTTCCAGGGTGAAGGGGGGTAGCGGTGGGCGGGAGGGGGTGGTGGACATGGTGAACTCTCCGGTGAGGTGGATAGCACAGTGCATGAAACACCACGGGGTGTGAACCGAGCCGCAGTGCTAGGCAAATGTCGTCATTAACAGTAGTTGCGGTTTTCAGCGCTGACCAAAGGGCTGGTTGGACGGGTTCAGTCTGTTGGATCCGTGCTGCTTGTGTTGGGCCGGCTTTGCCGGCCATCGCGACTGAAGTCGCTCCCACAGGGCCGCATTTCCCTGCAAGACATCGACCGGCCGGCCACCATCTCCCTGTGGGAGCGGCTTTAGCCGCGATGGGCGGCGCAGCCGGCCCAGCACACGCACTGAGCCAGTCACTGAAGAAACGCGCTCATGGTCACTGGGGATGCTGGGGCCACTGGGGCTGCTTTCCAGCCATAGCTTCCCCCGGCGCCCTGGCGGTCGCTGCGAGCGGCATGCGCTCGTGGCCGGAGCCTCCTGCGCGACAGCGGCGGCACCTCGCGGCAGACGGCCTCCATCCTCACGCTATGTCTCAAAACATTTCACCCGCGAAATACACCTGAACTAACCAACCTGCAGGGCGATCATTGCTTAAGCGCAGCCAGCGCGAGCCTGATGGCCCGACACTCCCCGCCCGCCGTCAGCCCCGGGATTCCCGAATATCAAGGAGCCGCCGTGACTACCGCCACCCACCCCGACTACCGCTGCCGACCCGGTCCGCTGCACGCGATGCTGCTGGGCGGTACCGTCCCGCTGTTTCTCGGCGCGCTGCTGAGCGACATCGCCTACTACACCACCTTCCAGATCCAGTGGAGCAACTTCGCCGCCTGGCTGATCGCCGGCGGCCTGTTGTTCGCAGGGCTGGCGCTGCTGTTCGCGCTGACCAACCTGATCCGCGCCGAACCTAAAGCCGGCCGTCCGACCCGCTACTTCCTGTTGCTGCTGGTCACCTGGGTCCTGGGCCTGATCAACGCCTTCGAGCACGCCAAGGACGCCTACGCCGTGATGCCCTCGGGGCTGATCCTTTCGGTGATCGTCGCCGTGCTGACCCTCATCACCGCCTCGCTCGGCCTGAGCAACCTGCGCACCCGCATTGGAGTCGCCCGATGAAAACCCTCGGCACCCTGACCACCCTCAGCGTGGCGCTGCTGCTCAGCGCCTGCGGCAACGAAGCCGACAGCACCCTCGAACGCGGCCCCAACCCGAAGCTGCCCGAGCAGCAACGCGGTCTGCTCCCGAGCATGAAAATTGCCGAGCCCGCCGCCTGGGGCGAGCAGAAACCCACGGTTCCGGACGGCTTCGCCATCACCGCGATCGCCACCGACCTGAAGATCCCGCGCCAGACCCTGGTGCTGCCCAACGGCGATATCCTGGTGGCCGAGGGCCGTGGCGGCAACGCGGCCAAGCTCAAGCCCAAGGACGTGATCGCCGGCTACATCAAGGCCCAGGGCAACACCAAGGTCAAAGGCGGCAACCGCCTCACCCTGCTGCGCGACGCTGATGGCGACGGCACATACGAGACCCAGAGCGTCTTCGCCGAAAACCTCAACGCCCCCTATGGCCTGGCCTTCCACGACGGCAAGCTGTACGTCGCCAATCAGGACGCCGTGGTGCGCTTCGACTATCAGGACGGCCAGACTCAAGCCAGCGGCGCGCCGACAAAAGTGGTCGACCTGCCGTCTGCGATCAACCACCACTGGACCAAGTCCATGACCATCAGCCCCGATGGTCGCTACCTGTACGTCGGCATCGGCTCGAACAGCAACATCGGCGAGCGCGGCATGGAGGTCGAGATCGACCGGGCGATGATCTGGCAGATCGATGCCCAGACCGGCATGCACAAGCCCTATGCGACGGGCGTGCGTAACCCCACTGCGCTGAGCATCCAGCCTGAAACCGGCCAGCTGTGGGCGGTGGCCAACGAGCGCGACGAGCTGGGCCCGGATCTGGTGCCCGATTACCTGACCTCGATCCAGGAAGGCAAATTCTACGGCTGGCCGTACGCCTACTGGGGCCCGAACGCCGACAAGCGCGTGCAGCCGTTCAAGCCGGAGATGGTCGATCAGGCCACCAAACCGGACTACAGCCTCGGCTCGCACGTCGCGGCCCTGGGCGTGGACTTCTCGATTCCCGCCATGGGCGAGCAGTTTGCCAACGGCGCCTTCGTGGGCGAGCACGGCAGCTGGAACCGCGATAACCCGGTGGGCTACAAAGTGATCTTCGTGCCCTTTGCCAACGGCCAGCCGGCCGGTGAGCCGGTTGATTTCGCCACCGGCTTCCGCGGCGAAGACGGCAAGACGCGCGGCCGGCCAGTGGGCGTGACGGTGGATCCGAAGGGCGCGTTGATCATCGCCGATGACCTGTCGAATACCATCTGGCGGGTCACCCGCAAGCAGTGATCGCTGTGCAGGGCGGGTCACCGCCCTGCAAGCTCATGGCGTCCGCCCATGGCGCGCGCCTGATGGGTCGATGAGAACGCGCAACTGAAGCGATGCCGGTCAGCTGCGATGGGCTGCAGATTGGCCGTGATGGCTGGAATTGCGTTTTTTCTGGCAATACGGGGCGCCTGTATCGGGCCGGCTGTGCTGGCCATCGCAGTCCTTGTAGGAGCGCTTGCCAGATATCCAGTTTCGGTAATCCAGCGAAAAGGCACTTTCAGAAGTGTGCAGCGCTTCACGTTTTACAGCTTTCGCGCACTTCGAAGTTGCGCTCTTCAAGTTGCCTGATTCTTCAGCTCAGCCGCTCTATATCGCGTTTACAAGCACTCAGGCACCTGCTGCTTATTTATTTGGGGCGTTGAACTTATCGAATCAACGCCGCTCTCAGCCACGTTGCCCACCAACGTGTTTCCTGTACGCCAACCGCCGTCCTGGCGTGTGCCGTACGTGCAGGACGTTTTCACAGGGAAGAGAAATGAGCGTCTGCTTCTGGCCCAGAAATGAACTGGTCCGTCTGGGGATGTTGTGCCTGTCCGTTAAACCATCGATGCGTTCTCGTTCCATGGCCATCGTGCTGCTGGGGACAATCGCCAGTGCCGCTGCACAGGCCGCCGACCCGCCTGTTCCGGCCCAACAGTTACTGCTCCAGCAAGACCGCGAGCGGGCCCTGCGCGAGCAACTCGAGCCGGCGCCGGATGTGCGTCTGGAAGCGCCCACGCTGTCTGGGAAAGACACGCAACTCGATACGCGCCAATCCCCCTGCTTCAAGATCCGGCAGATCGTGCTCAACGGCGAGTTGGCCGAAGACTTTCAGTGGGCACTGCGCAGCGCCGACCCGAAAGACGACCCGGCCACCGGCCAATGCCTCGGGGCACAGGGCATCAACCTGACGATGAAGCGCATCCAGAACGCGATCATCGAACGCGGCTACGTCACCACACGGGTGCTGGCGCCACCCCAGGATCTGAACAGCGGCGTGCTGCAACTCACGCTGATTCCCGGGCGCATTCATTCGATCCGCTTCGCCGAAGGCACCTCGACCCGCGCCAATGCCTGGAACGCGGTGCCGGCCAAGGCCGGTGATCTGCTCAACCTGCGCGACCTCGAACAGGCGCTGGAAAACTTCAAGCGCGTGCCCACGGCCGAAGCCGACATCCAGATCGCTGCCACCGAGGGCCTGGACGCCAAGCCCGGTGACAGTGACCTGGTGATTGCCTGGAAGCAGGCCCTGCCCGTGCGCGTGAGCCTGTCGCTGGATGACTCAGGCACCGACGCGACCGGCAAATACCTCGGTTCGACGTCGCTCTCGCTGGACAACCTGTTGAGCCTGAACGACCTGTTCTACGCCAGCTACAACCACGACCTGGGTGGCGGCGACAAAGGCGATCGCGGCTCCAAGGGCCATACGCTGCATTACTCGGTCCCCTACGGTTACTGGCTGTTCGGCGTTACCTCGAGCGAATACGACTATCACCAGACCGTGGCCGGGGCGAACCAGAAGTACCAGTACTCCGGTGAGAGCAAGAACAACGAAATCAGCGCCTCGCGCTTGATCTACCGCGATGCGGTGCGCAAGACCACGGTGAAGGTCAGTGGCTGGACGCGCACCTCGAGCAACCACATCGAAGACACCGAAATCGAAGCGCAGCGCCGGCGCATGGCGGGCTGGGCGCTGGGCCTGAGCCACCGCGAGTTCATCGGTACGGCCACCCTCGACCTGAGCGCCGGCTATCGGCGCGGGACCGGTGCACGCAACGCCCTCGTGGCGGCCGAAGAGGCGTCAGGCGAAGGCACCTCACGCTCGAAGATCATCAATGCCGAGGCGCAGTTCTCGGTTCCGTTCGACCTGGCCACGCAGCGCTTGCGCTACACCGCCGCCTGGCGTGCGCAGTGGAACCGCACGGCCCTGGTGCCTCAGGACCGTTTCTCCATTGGCGGGCGCTACAGCGTGCGTGGCTTCGACGGGGAAAACATTCTGTCTGCCGACCGTGGCTGGCTGGTGCGCAACGACCTCGCCCTGGCGCTGGGCAACTCCGGGCAGGAGACCTACCTGGGCGTCGATTATGGGGAGGTCGGTGGCCAGTCGAGCCGCTACCTGATCGGTGACCATCTGGCGGGGTACGTGGTCGGCTTGCGCGGCGGCTACCGGCAGGTGTCGTACGACGCCTTCGTTGGCCAGCCCATCAGCAAACCCAAGGGCTTCGACACGGCCAATACCACGGCAGGCTTCAGCCTGACCTGGTCGATGTGAGGGCGTGCCATGCAACTCGAAGCGTTTGAACTGATCGCGCCGGCATTCAGTGAAGAGCCCTGGAACGAGGCCCAGGCGTTGGGTTCGGCAGTCTGGCTGTGGATGCATTCGGCGACGCACCGCGAGATGCCGCTGCACACCCTCAACGCGCTGCTGCTGCCGGCGATTGCCAACCGCCAGTTCATCGTCGGCTACGAACACGGGCGCCCGGTGTTTTACGCCGCCTGGGCCTGGTTCAGTGCCGAGGCCGAACAGCGCTATCTGCAGAACCCGGCAATCACCTTGCCCGCAGGCGATTGGGCCAGCGGCGAGCGCATGTGGTTTCTCGACTGGGTGGCGCCCTTCGGGCACAGCGTGCGCATGGCGCGCCTGCTGCAACGCCATCTGTTTGCCGACGGCCAGTCTCGGGCGCTGTGCCACCGGGGTAATGAACGTGGGCTGAGCATCAAGCGCTACCACGGCGCGGCGCTGGCCGCCGCCCGCCGGCCCGCCCCAGGTCTGATCGGCCATCGTTGATAGCTGTCGCCTCTTCAAGCTTTTCAAGACGCAGGGAATGTGATGAACAAACACCTCTACCGGATCGTTTTCAACAAGGCGCGTGGCCTGCTGATGGTCGTGGCCGAAAATGTGCGGGGCTGCCGCAAAGCCTCTGGCTCCGGCAGAGGTACCACACCCGCCGCCGCAGGCACGCTGCTGACCTTGCGCCCGCTGCGCTTTGCCCTGATGTCGGCGTTGGGCCTGATCAGCGTGGTCTCGCCGCTGGCCTGGGCCGACATCGTTGCCGACCACGGCGCGCCGCCCGGCCAGCAGCCGGTGATCATCAATGCTGCCAATGGCGTGCCGCAGGTCAACATTCAGGCGCCGAGCGCCGCGGGCGTGTCGCACAACAGCTACAGCCAGTTCGACGTCAACGCCCAGGGCGCGATCCTCAACAATGCCCGCACCAACACCCAGACGCAGTTGGCCGGCTGGGTCGAGGGCAACGCGCAGTTGGCCAACGGCACGGCGCGGGTGATCCTCAACGAAGTGAACAGCAGCAACCCCAGCCAGCTGCGCGGTTACGTGGAAGTGGCCGGCGACCGCGCCCAGGTGGTGATCGCCAACCCGTCGGGGATCACCTGTGATGGCTGCGGCTTCATCAATGCCAACCGGGCGACCCTGACCAGCGGCAACCTGCAGATGCAGAACGGCCAGTTGCAGGGCTACCGCGTCGAGGGCGGCAAGGTGGTCATCACCGGCCGCGGGCTGGATGCCTCGCAAACCGACTACACCGACGTCATCGCCCGCTCGGTAGAGGTCAACGCCGGGATCTGGGCCAAGGACCTGCGGGTCACCGCCGGGGCCAACCAGGTCAATGCCGACAACACCCAGGCAACGCCCATCAACGGTGTCGGCGACTCGCCGCAGGTAGCCATCGACGTGGCGCAACTGGGCGGCATGTACGCCGGCAAGATCAAGCTGGTGGGCACCGAGGCCGGCCTGGGCGTCCGCAATGCCGGGCAGATCGGCTCGAGCGCCGGGGATGTGGTGATCAGCGCCGATGGCCGGCTGGGCAACAGCGGGCAGATCAGCAGCAGCGAGCAGCTGCAGGTCGACAGCGCGCTCGGCATCGACAACAGCGGCTCGCTGTACGCCAAGGGCAGCGCCACGCTGTCGAGCCGTGGCGATATCGACAGCCAGGGGGTGATCGCCGCGCAGCAGGACGTGAACGTCAGTGCGCGCAGCGTCAAGGGCAGCAGCCAGTCGGTGTGGGGCGCGGGTGTCGGCGCAGATGGCACGCTGAGCGGCAACGGTGCGCTGCGCGTCAACGCCGAGCAGACCCTCAAACAGCAAGGCTCGGCCGTGGCGGCTGGGGATGTGCAGTTGA
This sequence comes from Pseudomonas sp., assembly GCF_032058845.1. Lineage (GTDB taxonomy): Bacteria > Pseudomonadota > Gammaproteobacteria > Pseudomonadales > Pseudomonadaceae > Aquipseudomonas. The sequence goes on from NZ_DAMCCR010000100.1 coordinate 12,495, forward strand.
GTGCGGACGCGTTGGACCTCAAGGCCAGCCAGATCGCCGGGCGCACGGTGGGGCTGAGCGCCCGCGCCGGTGACGCTGACCTGAGCGATGCGCAGGTGGACGCCGCCGGCACGCTCAGCGCGTCTGCGCAGAACACCTTGACCACTGACCGCGCCAAGATCAACGCCGAAGGTGTTCAGCTTGCCGCTCAACGCCTGTCCAACCGCAAGGGCGAGATCGTCCAGCTGGGCCAGGACACCACCGTGATCACGGTGGCCGATACCCTCGACAACAGCGAAGGGCGCATCGCCAGCAACGCCACCGACGTGCGCCTGTCGGGCGCGCGCCTGACCAATTCCAATGGCCACATCGAACACGCCGGGGCTGGCACCTTGAGCCTGCAGGGCCAGACGCTGCAGGGCGATGCCGGCGAGATACGCAGCAATGGCGCCTTGCAGGTCGCGGTCGCCCAGGCCGTGCTGGACGGCGCCACCACCGTGGCGCGGCAGATTCAGATCGATGCCGAGCAACTCTTCAACCGCCAGGGCACGCTGGTGCAGACCGGCTCGCAGACCCTGCGCATCACCACCCGCGGCCTGCTCGACAACACCGGCGCCACCCTGGCCAGCGACAGCGACATCAGCCTGACGGCCGATCGCCTGCTCAACCAGGACGGTACGGTGCAGGCGGCCGTGACCGGCAGCCTCGACATCACCGCCCGTACGCAGCTGGACAACGACGCCGGCACCCTGTCTGCCGCCAAGGGCGTGCGCCTGGCGACCGGGCAATTGCGCAATGAACAGGGCAAGGTCACTGCCGGCGATACCTTGCAGGTGACCGGCGGGCAGTTGAACAACGACCACGGCACGCTGGTGTCCAAAGGCGCGCTGACGATCACCGGCGCTGCGCTGAGCAATCGCCAGGGCACCCTCGGCTCGGCCGACGGTTCGCTGGGCGTGACGCTGAGCCAGGGCGCTTTCGACAACGCCTCGGGGGTGGTCCAGGTCCGGCAGGGGGTGACCCTCTCCAGCCTCGGCCTGAACAACACCGATGGCCTGATCAATGGCGCAACGGTGCGCCTCGATAGCGCCGGCCTGCGCCTGTCCAACCAACGCGGCGCGGTGGTCAGCAGCGGCACACTCGACCTGCGCACCGGCGAGCTGGACAACCAGGCGGGGCTGATCCAGGCCAAGGGCGCGATGACCCTCGACACCCACGGGCAGGCGCTGATCAATACGGACTCGGGCACCGCCAATGGCATTCTCGGCCAGGCCGGGCTCAGCCTTGCCACCGGCTACCTGAACAACAGCGCCGGGTTCATCGGCAGCAAGGGCGACGTCACCGTGCAGGCCACGCAGGTCGATAACCTGGCCGCCGGGGTGCTCAGCAGCGAGCAGTCCATCCTGCTCACCGGCACTGGCCTGAACAACCGCGGCGGCCAACTGCAGAGCCTGGGCGATGCGCGCCTGGACCTGGGTTCAGGCCGCGTCGACAACCTCGGCGGATTGCTCCGCGCTGGCGGCACCCTGACCGTCACGGCAGACCAGTTGGACAACCAGGACACCCAAGGCAGCAACCAGGGCGTGGAAGGGCAGTCGCTGCAGCTGGAGCTGGGGCAGTTGCTCAACCGCTCGGGCGCGCTGCGCGCCGACCAGACGCTGAGCGTGCAGACCCGCGGGCAACTGGACAACAGCGCCGGGCTGATTTCGTCGAGCAAGCAGGTCACGCTACGCGCCGATCAAGGGCTGCTCAACAGCAACGGCACATTGATCGCGGGCGATGACATCAGCCTCACCAGCGCCAGCCTGAGCGGCGACGGCAGCGTGCTGAGCCTGGGCGACATGCACCTCGACCTGGCCTCGGGCCTGGTCAACACCGGCAGGCTGCAAGCCAACGGCGACCTGCAAGTGAACCTGCAAGGCGCGCTCGATAACCGCGCACTGCTGCAGGCCGGCAAGCACCTGCAGGTCTCCAGCAACCTCATCGAGAACCGCGAAGGCGGCGAGATCAGCGCGGCGCAAGTCACCCTGAACGCCGCTGACAGCCTGACCAACCGTGGGCTGATCGATGCCCAGCTCACCCGCATCAATACCCAGGTGCTCAACAACCTGGGCACCGGCCGTGTCTACGGCGACCGCGTAGCGATTGCAGCCGGGCAACTGAACAACGACGTCGAAGGCGACCGCGCCGCCGTGATCGCCGCGCGTGAACGGCTCGACCTGGGCGTCGGCACCCTGACCAACCGTGAACACGCCATGCTCTTCAGCGCCGGCGACCTGCTGATCGGCGGCGCGCTCGATGCCCAGGGCCAGGCGACGGGCCAGGCCACGCAGGTCAACAACCTCAGCGCCAACATCGAAGCCCTGGGCTCGTTGAGCCTGAACACGGCCGCGTTGCGCAACAGCAACGAACACTTCAGCACCCACGTGGTGCAAGTCGGCCAGGAGACGCTGCAAGAATTCCAGCACACCGGCTCGCCGAATCGCTACCGCCCCGACCAGATCTCACTGTTCAAGGACGAAGTCAGCCATCTGGTCAGCCCGGAGGGTGTGTCCGACAACTACAACCGCTACGACTTCACCCGCACCACGACCCAGACGCAGATTCTCACCTCCGACCCCGGGCAGATCCTCGCCGGTGGCTCGCTGCTGTTGACCGCCAATTCGGTGCTCAATGACAAGAGCCACATCATCGCTGGCGGCGCGCTGGTCGGTGACATCAAGCAGCTCGACAACACCGAGGTCACCGGGCAGGAGACGGTGACCGACCGCGGCACCTTGAGCCACCTGTACCGCATCCACAAGAAGGGCCGCGACAATCAAGGCACCTCGACCGCCGCCTACAACCCGGCGGCCAGCGTCACCGACATCTTCCTGCGCGCGACCCAGTACCTGGAAAACACCGCACCCACCGGCAGCGGCCTGCAGGTCGCGAACCGTCAGGTCGGCAGCGTGGCGCAAGCGGCCGCTGGAGCGGGCGCGGCGTCGGTGAACCTGGGC
>NZ_DAMCCR010000101.1:0-15291 GCF_032058845.1 Pseudomonas sp.
AACCAAGCGGGTTGCGCTTGCGCGCGACGCGCCATGCCTGGCGCACCATGAAAAAACCCGCATCGCTGCGGGTTCCTGGTGATGCAGTCAGCTTAGTTGACCTTGGCAGCCAGCTCGCCGTTGGCGTAGCGCTGGAACATCGCTTCGAGGGTGATCGGCTTGATCTTCGAGGCGTTGCCAGCGGTGCCGAAGGCTTCGTAACGAGCGATGCACACGTCACGCATGGCCTTCACGGTTTCACCGAAGAACTTGCGTGGGTCGAACTCGCTCGGGTTCACCGCCATGTGACGACGCATGGCGCCGGTGGACGCCAGGCGCAGGTCGGTGTCGATATTGACCTTGCGCACGCCGTACTTGATGCCTTCGACGATTTCTTCGACCGGCACGCCGTAGGTTTCCTTGATGTCACCGCCGTACTGGTTGATGATCGCCAGCCACTCTTGCGGCACCGAGGAGGAACCGTGCATCACCAGGTGGGTATTGGGGATGCGCTTGTGGATTTCCTTGATGCGGTCGATGGCGAGGATGTCACCGGTGGGCGGCTTGGTGAACTTGTAGGCGCCGTGGCTGGTGCCGATGGCGATGGCCAAGGCATCGACCTGGGTCTGCTTGACGAAGTCGGCGGCTTCTTCCGGATCGGTCAGCATCTGGCTGTGGTCCAGGGTGCCTTCGGCGCCGATGCCGTCTTCTTCACCGGCCTGACCGGTTTCCAGGCTGCCCAGGCAACCCAGCTCGCCTTCTACCGACACGCCGCAGGCGTGGGCAAAGGCGACGGTCTGCTGGGTCACGCGCACGTTGTAGTCGTAGTCGGCAGGGGTCTTGCCGTCGGCCTTGAGCGAGCCGTCCATCATCACCGAGCTGAAGCCCAGCTGGATCGAGCGCTGGCAGACGTCAGGGCTGGTACCGTGGTCCTGGTGCATGCACACCGGGATGTGCGGGAATTCTTCGATGGCGGCCAGGATCAGGTGGCGCAGGAACGGGGCGCCAGCGTATTTGCGCGCACCGGCCGAGGCCTGGACGATGACCGGGGAGTCGGTCTTGTCGGCCGCTTCCATGATGGCGCGCATCTGCTCGAGGTTGTTGACGTTGAAAGCTGGAACGCCGTAGCCGAATTCGGCGGCGTGGTCCAGCATCTGGCGCATGCTGATAAGTGCCATGGTGTATCTCTCTCCCGACAAGCGTCGTAGTGTCGTGCAAGCCTGCCGCTGGGGCGGTTGCTGTTCATGTTGTGTGGGCCGCGCTGAGTAGGGCAGCCCGGCCATTCACGGTGCCTTGCAGCCCCGCCCAATCAGATCGTTGGTTGCCACCCAGTACACCAGGCCTTCATCGCCCTTGAGGTGCAAGGCCAGCACGCCATCGCTGTACAGTGTTCCGGAACCGCTCGGCTCGGACAGCAGCCGGTAGGCACGGCTGCCCAGACGCACGTCGACCGACTGGCGCGCGCTGTCGGTGAAGCGCCAGAGCACTTCGGTCTGGCTGTCGCACACCCAGCGCGTCCAGTTGTCAGCTGCCCCTTCGGGGGTGGCCGGTTGCAGCAACGAGCAACCGGCCAGGGCCGCGAAGACCACGGCGGCCATCAATGCTTTCATAAACCTCTCCCGGCTCGTCGAATCCATGCCTGGCCGCCTGGCGCCCTCACGGGCACCCCGGCGCCTTGCGTTGATGCTCGTCGTCGTACTTCTCCAGACCTTCCTGCCCCAGGCGCTTGCTGATCACCGGAACCGTTTCGGCCTGCCATTGCGACTGGTAGCAACCGCCCTTGGGCGCTTGCGGCGAGTCGACGTCGGGGGCCGGGCTGCTGGCGCACGCGCCGAGCAGACCTGCCATGAGCATCACGGGCAATTGCTTGACCATCAGGTCGCTCCCTTTGCCAGGCGCCAGCGTTATCAGGCCTTGGCCCGCTCTTCCAGAATGGCAACGGCTGGCAGCACCTTGCCCTCGACGAATTCGAGGAAGGCGCCACCGCCCGTGGAAATGTACGAAATATCGCTGCTGACGCCGTACTTGTCGATGGCTGCCAGGGTGTCGCCACCGCCGGCGATGGAAAACGCAGCGCTGGCAGCGATGGCCTTGGCCAGCACCTGGGTGCCATTACCGAACTGATCGAACTCGAACACGCCGACCGGGCCGTTCCACAAAATGGTCTTCGAGGTCTTGAGCAGCTCGGCGAAGTGGGCAGCGGTCTGTGGACCGATGTCCAGGATCATGTCGTCGGTGGCGACGTCGGCGATGGCCTTGACGGTGGCTTCGGCGCTCTCGGCGAACTCCTTGGCCACCACCACATCGACCGGCAACGGCACATTGACCTTGGCAGCGATGGCCTTGGCGGTCTCGACCAGGTCAGGCTCGTACAGCGACTTGCCAACCGGGTGGCCAGCGGCGGCAAGGAAGGTGTTGGCGATGCCGCCACCGACGATCAGCAGTTCGCACACCTGGCTCAGGCTGTTCAGCACGTCGAGTTTGGTCGATACCTTGGAGCCGGCAACGATGGCCGCCATCGGCTGAGCCGGGGCCTTCAAGGCCTTGCCCAGGGCGTCCAGCTCAGCGGCCAGCAGCGGGCCTGCGGCCGCGACCTTGGCGAATTTGGCAACCCCGTGGGTCGAGCCTTCGGCGCGGTGGGCGGTGCCGAAGGCATCCATGACGAACACGTCGCACAGCGCAGCGTACTGTTGCGCCAGCTCGTCGGCGTTCTTCTTCTCGCCCTGGTTGAAGCGCACGTTTTCAAACAGCACCAGATCACCGGCCTTGACCTCGACGCCGCCCAGGTAATCCTTGATCAGCGGCACTTCACGGCCCAGGGCCTTGCTCAGGTAGTCGGCCACCGGCTGCAGGCTGTTCTCGGCCGAGAACTCGCCTTCGGTCGGCCGGCCCAGGTGCGAGCAGACCATCAGCGCCGCGCCTTTCTCCAGCGCCAGCTTGATGGTCGGCAGCGCAGCCTGGATCCGCGCGTCGCTTGCCACCACGCCGTCTTTCACCGGGACGTTGAGGTCTTCGCGAATCAGTACGCGCTTACCTTGCAGGTCGAGGTCGGTCATCTTCAACACGGTCATCAATGCGGTCCTTCAGGGCTGTGGGGTGCAGGTTTGGTGGACGACGTGCAGGTAATGGTCGGCAACGTCGAGCATACGGTTGGCAAACCCCCATTCGTTGTCGAACCAGGCCAGCAGGTTCACCAGGCGTGAGCCTGAGACGCGGGTCTGGCTGGCATCGACGATGGCCGAATGCGGGTCATGGTTGAAATCGCAACTGGCGTGCGGCAGTTCGGTGTAGGCCAGCAGGCCGTGCAGCGGGCCACTCAAGGCGGCGTCGCGCAATACCTGGTTGACCTCGGCGGCCGTGGTGTCACGCGCGGTCTGCAAGGTGATGTCCAGGCACGAGACATTCACCGTGGGCACACGTACCGCTTTGGCCTGGATTCGCCCGGCAAGTTCCGGAAGCAGCCGCTCGATGCCACGGGCCAGGCCCGTGGACACCGGAATCACCGACTGAAACGCCGAGCGGGTACGGCGCAGGTCTTCGTGGTGATAGGCATCGATCACGGGCTGGTCATTCATGGCCGAGTGAATGTTGGTGATCTGCACGTAGTCGATGCCGAACGCCTGGTCGAGCACGCGCAGCAGCGGCACGCCGCAGTTGGTGGTGCACGAGGCGTTGGACACCAGACGCTCGGTGCCCGTCAGGCAGTTCTGGTTGATGCCGTAGACCACCGTGGCGTCCACGTCGGCTTCGCTGGCCATGGGCTGGGAAAACAGCACCCGCGGTGCGCCGGCATCGAGAAAGCGCTGACCGTCGGCACGTGAGGTGTAGGCACCTGAGCACTCGAGCACCAGGTCGATGCCGAGCGCGGCCCAGTCGACGCCTTCGGGGGTGGCGCTGCGCAAGACTTTCACGCAGTCGCCGTTGATATGCAGGCAGTCGCCCTCGACCTTCACCTCGCCGGGGAATCGCCCGTGGGTGGAGTCGAAGCGCGTCAGGTATTCGATGCTGGCCTGATCGGCCAGGTCATTCAATGCAACGATCTCGAAGCCTGCCCTCGCGCCACGTTCGACCAGGGCACGCAGGACACAGCGACCAATCCGGCCATAACCGTTGAGTGCAACTTTGTAGGGACGCGAGTGGGGCATTCGGGGCTCGTAGGGCAGAGAATGTTGTGAAGCGGTGGTTGGACAGAGGGGGCGGCCGGCAGGCTGCAATCGCTATCCACCTCCTGCTGCGTCGTCGCTTGAAACAGGCCGGCTACGCCGGCCCATTACCGCAAGCCTCATTCAACAGGATGGCGCAGTGCTCGGGCAGGGCTATGACGGCAAAAGCCCCTGCCCGTCGCATCAGGCCAACGCCTCAGTCTTCCAGCAACTCTTCAGCCGTGCTCAACACGTTTTCCAGGGTGAAGCCGAACTCCTCAAACAGTGCACCGGCAGGCGCCGACTCACCGTAGGTGGTCATGCCGATCACGCGACCGTCCAGGCCCACGTACTTGTACCAGTAGTCGGCATGGGCTGCTTCGATGGCGATCCGCGCGCCGACTTCGACCGGCAGGACCGATTGCTTGTAGGCCGCATCCTGCGCGTCGAACACGCTGGTGCACGGCATCGACACCACACGGACCTTGCGGCCCTGCTCGCTCAGCTTGGTGTACGCCTCGACCGCCAGGCCCACTTCGGAACCGGTGGCGATGAGGATCAGCTCTGGCTCACCGGCGCAGTCGCGCAGGATGTAGCCACCGCGGCTGATCTCGGCGATCTGTGCGGCGCTGCGGTCCTGATGCTGCAGGTTCTGACGCGAGAAGATCAGTGCCGACGGGCCGTCGTTGCGCAGCAACGCTTCTTTCCAGCACACCGCCGACTCGACCGCATCGGCCGGGCGCCAGGTGTTCAGGTTCGGCGTGGTACGCAGGCTGGTCAGTTGCTCGATCGGCTGGTGCGTCGGGCCGTCTTCGCCCAGGCCGATGGAGTCGTGGGTGTAGACGTGGATGGCGCGCAGCTTCATCAGTGCCGACATGCGCACTGCGTTGCGGGCGTATTCCATGAACATCAGGAACGTTGCGCCGTACGGCACCAGGCCGCCGTGCAGGGCCAGGCCGTTCATGATCGCGGTCATGCCGAACTCGCGCACGCCGTAGAACACGTAATTGCCGCTGGCATCACCGGCTTCGACGCCCTTGCAGCCTTTCCACAGGGTCAGGTTGGAGGCGGCGAGGTCGGCCGAGCCGCCAAGCAGTTCAGGCAGCAGCGGGCCGAAGGCATTGAGGGTGTTCTGGCTGGCCTTGCGGCTGGCGATGGTTTCGCCTTTGGCTGCCACTTCTTCCACGTAGGCCTGGGCCTTGGCGGCGAAGTCGGCTGGCAACTCGCCGCTGGAGCGGCGCTTGAATTCGGCAGCCAGTTCCGGGAAGGCCTGGGCGTAGGCATCGAAGCGCTGGTTCCATTCGGCTTCGGCCTTGGCGCCAGCGTCCTTGGCATCCCATTCGGCATAGATGTCGGCAGGGATTTCGAAGTCGCCGTAGCTCCAGTTCAGGCCACTGCGCGACAGGATGATTTCGTCATCACCCAACGGGGCGCCGTGGGACGATTCCTTGCCCTGCTTGCCTGGCGAGCCGAAGCCGATGATGGTCTTGCAGCAGATCAGGGTCGGCTTGTCGCTCTTGCGCGCAGTCTCGATGGCGGTCTTGATCTCGTCGGCGTCATGGCCGTTGACGTTGCGGATCACCTGCCAGTTGTAGGCCTCGAAGCGCGCGGGGGTGTTGTCGGTGAACCAGCCATGCACTTCGCCATCGATGGAGATGCCGTTGTCGTCGTAGAACGCGATCAGCTTGTTCAGGCCCAGGGTGCCGGCAAGCGACGCCGCTTCGTGGGAGATGCCTTCCATCATGCAGCCATCACCCATGAACACATAGGTGTGGTGGTCGACGACGTCGTGGCCTTCACGGTTGAACTGCGCAGCCATGACTTTTTCGGCCAGCGCGAAGCCCACGCCATTGGCCAGGCCCTGGCCCAGCGGGCCGGTGGTGGTTTCCACGCCTGGGGTGTAGCCGTACTCGGGGTGGCCCGGGGTGCGGCTGTGCAGCTGACGGAAGCCCTTGAGGTCATCGATGGTCAGGTCGTAGCCGGTCAGGTGCAGCAGCGAATAGATGAGCATCGAGCCGTGACCGTTGGACAGCACGAAGCGGTCGCGGTCAGCGAACTTGGGGTTGCTCGGGTTGTGCTTGAGGAAATCACGCCACAGTACTTCGGCGATATCCGCCATGCCCATCGGGGCACCGGGGTGGCCGCTGTTGGCCTTTTGCACGGCATCCATGCTGAGGGCGCGGATGGCATTGGCACGATCACGACGGCTAGGCATCGCTGGTCTCCTGAAGGCTGGAAAAGAGGTAACACGGAAAGAGTCGGCCATTTTCGCCTAGTGGTGGTGCCCGGGGCAATGACGGATGGTCAGTAGGGGAAAAATTCCCTGGATCTGGGCGCGTATGTTGGGCGTTTCGAGCCGCCAGCGTCACCCAGGCAGCGTTCTTCTGCAGCCCATGACCCATCACGCAGCACTCGCCGCCGCGCATCAGGCACCAATATCAAAACTTTTTGATATTGCTATTGCGAGCCTTGCCGGCCCTGACTAGACTGCCGACCCATGAACCTACCCGTGCAATCGTTCCCCGTGCAGTCCACCGACGACCTGGCCGCCCTGTGCAAGGCCAGCGGCGACGTGCTGCGCCTGAACGTACTGCGGGTGCTGGCCAGCGACTCCTTCGGCGTGCTGGAACTGGCGCAGATCTTCGACATCGGCCAGTCCGGCATCAGCCACCATCTGAAAGTGTTGTCCCAGGCCGGCCTGGTGGCCACGCGCCGCGAGGGCAACGCCATCTTCTATCGCCGCGCCCTGCCCGACGGCCTGCGCCTGGGCGGGCGCGTGCATGCCGCGCTGCTCGAAGAAGTCGATCGGTTGCCACTGGCGCTCGATCTCCAGCAACGCATCGTGCAGGTGCAACAGCGCCGCGCCGTGACCAGCCAGGATTTTTTCCTGCGTGTCGAAGAAAAGTTTCGCGCCCAGCAGGACCTTATCGCCGGCTTGCCGCAATACCGCGAAAGCCTGCTGGCCTTGCTCGACAAGCTCAGCTTTGCGGCCCAGGCCACGGCCTTGGAAGTCGGCCCCGGCGACGGCGGTTTCCTGCCCGATCTGGCCCGGCGTTTTGCCCAGGTCACGGCGCTGGACAACAGCCCGACCATGCTCGAACTGGCACGCCAGGTGTGCCTGCGCGAGCAGTTGGACAACGTCACCCTGCAGCTCGCCGACGCCCTCGACGCGTCCCAGGCCCAGGCCGACTGCGTGGTGCTGAACATGGTCCTGCACCATTTCAGCGACCCGGCCCTGGCCTTGCGCCAGCTGGCCCAGCGGGTCAACCACGGCGGCAGCCTGCTGGTCACCGAGCTGTGCAGCCATGATCAGCGCTGGGCCCGCGATGCCTGCGGCGATTTGTGGCTGGGCTTTGACCAGCACGACCTGGCCCGCTGGGCCAGCGAGGCCGGGCTGACCCCCGGCGAAAGCCTTTATGTGGGCCTGCGCAACGGCTTCCAGATTCAGGTCCGGCATTTCCAGCGGGCCCCTCTCACCCCTTTCACCGATACCGTTAGGAACCCTTCGAGATGAGCGAATACTCCCTTTTCACGTCCGAGTCCGTGTCCGAAGGGCATCCGGACAAGATCGCCGACCAGATTTCCGATGCGATCCTCGATGCCATCATCACCCAGGACAAGTACGCCCGCGTGGCCTGCGAAACCCTGGTCAAGACCGGCGTGGCGATCATCGCCGGCGAAGTCACCACCTCGGCCTGGGTTGACCTCGAAGACCTGGTGCGCAAGGTCATCATCGACATCGGCTACAACAGCTCCGACGTCGGTTTCGACGGCGCCACCTGCGCTGTGATGAACATCATCGGCAAGCAGTCGGTGGACATCGCCCAGGGCGTCGACCGCTCCAAGCCGGAAGACCAGGGCGCCGGCGACCAGGGCCTGATGTTCGGCTATGCCAGCAACGAAACCGACGTGCTGATGCCAGCACCGATCTGCTTCTCGCACCGTCTGGTCGAGCGCCAGGCCGAAGCGCGCAAGTCCGGCCTGCTGCCGTGGCTGCGCCCGGATGCGAAGTCCCAGGTCACCTGCCGTTACGAAGGTGGCAAAGTAGTCGGGATCGATGCGGTGGTGCTGTCGACCCAGCACAATCCGGACGTGTCCTACAAAGACCTGCGCGATGGCGTGATGGAGCTGATCGTCAAGCAGACCCTACCGGCCGAACTGCTGCACAAGGACACCCAGTTCCACATCAACCCCACCGGCAACTTCATCATCGGTGGCCCGGTGGGTGACTGCGGCCTGACCGGGCGCAAGATCATCGTCGACTCCTACGGCGGCATGGCCCGTCACGGCGGCGGCGCGTTCTCGGGCAAGGATCCGTCCAAGGTCGACCGTTCCGCCGCCTATGCCGGTCGTTACGTGGCCAAGAACATCGTCGCTGCCGGCCTGGCCGAACGCTGCGAGATCCAGGTGTCGTACGCCATCGGCGTCGCGCAGCCGACGTCGATTGCGATCAACACCTTCGGCACCGGCAAGATCTCCGATGCGCGCATCGTGCAGCTGGTGCGCGAGTGCTTCGACCTGCGCCCCTACGCCATCACCACCATGCTCGACCTGCTGCACCCGATGTACCAGGAGACCGCGGCATACGGCCACTTCGGCCGCACCCCGCAACAGAAGACCGTCGGTGATGACACCTTCACCACCTTCACCTGGGAACGCACCGACCGCGCCGAACAGCTGCGGGCCGCTGCCGGCCTGTAAACGTCCTGCAGACGTTTACCAAAGCCCCTGTCGAGCGATCGGCAGGGGCTTTTTCGTGAAACATGCACTGACACGTTCAGGCTCGCGCCAGCGAAGAGCGTGGCTAGGCTTGGCCGCGTTGCCATTGCCGCAAGGAAGCCGGCCATGCCGTTCAGACGATTCATCGCAGTGCTGCTCTGCGCCTGCAGCGCGCTGCTTCACAGCCGGGCACATGCCGAGGCTCCGGCCTGCCCAGACTGGCCAGCCGCGCAGGCCAGAAGCGAAATCCACGATCTGCGGGCGACCCTCGCCCGCTGGGACGATCACTACCACCGCCTGGGCATCGGCCTGGTCGCCGACGAGGTCTACGACCAGAGCCGTTCTCGCCTGCACCGGCTACAGGCATGCTTCGCCGTTCAAAGGGCGGCCGATCCTCTGGCCACGGCCGGCGGCCCGTTGCTGCACCCGATTGCCCACACCGGTCTGATCAAGCTCAGCGACGAGACCCATCTGCGCCGCTGGCTGCACGGGAAGCGGTCAGTGTGGCTGCAGCCCAAGGTCGATGGCGTGGCGGCAACGCTGGTGTACCGCGCAGGCCAGCTGCTGCAGGTGATCAGCCGCGGCAACGGCACGGCCGGGCATGACTGGAGCCGCCACCTGCCAGTGCTGAGCCAGGTCCCGCAGACCCTGCCGGAGCCGCTTGACCTGGTGCTGCACGCCGAGCTGTACCTGCACCTCGACAGCCATGTGCAGGCCCAGCAGGGCAGCGTCAATGCCCGCGGTACGGTGGCCGGGCTGCTGGCGCGCAAGCAGATGAACGAGGTTCAGGGCGCGCAGATCCGTGTGTTCGTCTGGGATTGGCCTGAAGGGCCCGATACCCAGCAGGCGCGCTATGCCCGCCTGGCGGCGCTGGGCTTTGCCGACACGCAACGGTTCAGTGTCGCCATCGACACCCCTGCACAGGCCGTGCACTGGCGTCAGCACTGGTACCGCTCGCCACTGCCGTTCGTCACTGATGGCGTGGTACTGCGCCAGGATCGCCGCCCACCCGCCACACGCTGGCAGGCGCAGGCGCCGTACTGGATCGCAGCCTGGAAGTACCCGTTCAGCCAGGTGCTGGCCGAGGTGCGCGACGTGCGCTTCAACATCGGCCGCAGCGGGCGCATCACGCCAATGTTGCACCTGCAGCCGGTGCAGCTCGATGACCGGCGCATCACACGGGTCAGCCTTGGTTCGCTGGCACGCTGGCAGGCCCTGGACGTGCGCCCGGGTGATCAGGTGCAGATCAGCCTGGCTGGCCTGACCATCGCGCGGTTCGAGCAGGTGATCCACCGCGCAAGCGTCCGTCAGCCGCTGACGATCCCGGACCCTGCGGCCTACCATCCGCTCAGTTGCTGGCAACCCGGCGAGGGTTGCCAGGCGCAATTCGTGGCCCGCCTCTCCTGGCTCAGCGGCAAGCAGGGCCTGGCCTTGCCAGGACTGGGCAGTGGTACGTGGCGGCAACTGGTCGAGGCAGGCACCGTGACCGGGCTGGTCGACTGGCTCACCCTGGATGCCGCGCGGCTGCGGCAGGTGCCGGGCATCGGCGAAGCACGGGCTGAACAGTTGCAGCGCAGCTTCCAGGCTGCGCGTTCACGGACCTTCACGCAGTGGTTACGCGCCCTGGGCGCACCGCCGGTCAAAGGACCGGCACTGGGCCCGGACTGGTTCACCCTGCGCCAGCGCTCGCCCGAAGACTGGCAACGCTTCAGCGGGGTCGGCGTGCACAAAACGCGACAACTGCACGCGTTCTTTGAAAACCCCACTGTAAATGTGCTGGCTGAGCGGTTGGGGCGGCTAGGCATCGATGGTTTCAAGCCACCATTAGTCGATGACGATGCAAGAGCGGATGGGAAATTCTAGAGTGAGAAAAGTCTGATTAATGAGGCGAGCCGCTATCAAAGCTTTCCCAAACCTGAAAACCAAGGCAGGATTTCCCCCAACTTTTGCTACCTCGCCCCGTCAAGGAGGCTCTTCATGAAACGCCTGTTCTCGCTTGCCCTGCTCACTACCCTGTTTGTCGCCGCGACAGGTGTGCAAGCCGCACAACCTGATACCGGCCTGACCGGTTGCGCCGCCAAACGCAGCGCCATCGAGAATCAGCTGCAGATCGCGCGCGACAAGGGCAACAGCTTCGAGGTCAGCGGGCTGGAAAAGGCGCTCAAGGAAAACACCGAGCACTGCACTGACGCCAGTCTGCGCAAAGAGCGTGAACAGAAGGTGCTCGACGCTCGCCATGAAGTTGCCCAGCGCACCAAAGACCTCGACAAGGCCATGAAAAAAGGCGACGCGGAAAAGATCAACAAACGCAAAGACAAGCTTGCCGAAGCGAAGAAAGAGCTTCAGGAAGCCACCGACGAGCTTGACCGCTAAGTACCGCGCAAGCGGCGCCTGGCAGCGCGCTTCAGTGATTGCGAAATTCCCGATGACAAGCTGTACAGGCCTGCTCCACATCGTCCATCGGCGCTTTTAGCCGAGCAGCCTCCAGCGGCTGCGCACGGGTCTGCTCGCGCAATGCAGCAGTCGCCCCCTCCAACCGGCCCGCCAGCTCCGTGAAGCGGGCCTGTTGCTGCCACACCTGCGCCCTCGCATTGCTCTGGTCGCCGTCACTGACCGCTGGAAAATGCTGCCATGGCGCATGGGCCAGGGTGTCGAGCCGGACCGCGCCTTCGGCAAAAGCACGGCTGTCGAACGCTACCCGCCCCCGCAACATGCCGCCCAGGTGCTCGCTGGTTTGCATCATCTCCTTGAAGATGGCCTTGCGCTTGCCCAGTGGCGAATCCGGGTCGACGCGGTCACAGCCGCCCAGCCCTACAGCGATACACAGCATTGCGGCGAAACACTTCAACATCCCGATCCCTATGACTGGCGAAAATAGGCCGCTAGTATCCCCGTCTTGGTCGCCAAGACCAATCCCCTTACAGAAGCCAGGGCTAATACCCCAGGCTCGCATCCATTTTGAAGGTATTGCCCATGACGTTCCCCCTACGCCGCCTCGCCGGCACACTCGCGGCCCTGGCCTTGCTGGCGGGTTGCAACGGCGGCGACGAGGACAAGCCCCAGCCCCAGCCCGCACCACATGCGATCGCCACCTACGTGCCTGGCACCTGGCAGGATCTGCCGAGCGTCAGTGACGCCGACCTGCTGGCCGGATTCATGGCATGGCGCAACGGCTGCGAGAAACTCACGCGCAACCCGGTCTGGGCCTCCACCTGCGAGGCCGCACAGGCGGTGCCGGGCGATCCTGCCCAGGTTCGTGCCTTTCTGCAAAAGACCCTTGAGGTCTACGGCCTGCGCTCCGCCGAGCAACAGGCCAATGGCCTGATCACCGGCTACTACGAACCGGTGTACCGCGGCAGCCTGACCCAGACACCGCAGGCATCGGTGCCGGTCTACGGAATTCCCGACGACATGATCGTGGTCGACCTCGCCAGTGTGTACCCCGAACTCAAGGGCAAACGCCTGCGCGGTCGCCTCGATGGCCGTGTGCTCAAGCCTTACGACACTGCCGAGGTGATCGCCCGTGAAGGCGTCCAGGCCCCGGTACTGGCCTGGCTGACCGACCCCATGGACCTGCAATTCCTGCAAATCCAGGGCTCAGGCCGCGTGCAACTGGATGACGGCCGTCAGCTGCGCCTGGGCTACGCCGATCAGAACGGTCATCCCTACCGGCCCATTGGCCGCTGGCTGGTGGAACAGGGTGAGTTGAGCAAGGATCAGGTCAGCATGGGCGCCATCCACGCCTGGGGCCAGGCCCACCCGGAGCGCGTCGCGGAGCTGCTGGCGAGCAACCCCAGCTATGTGTTCTTCAGCGCCCGGCCAGACAGCAACGAGGGCCCGCGGGGCTCGCTGAACGTGCCGCTGACGGCCGGCTACAGCGTGGCGATCGACCGCAAGGTGATTCCGCTGGGCAGCCTGCTCTGGCTGTCGACCACCCGCCCTGACGGCAGCCCGGTGGTACGCCCGGTCGGCGCGCAGGATACCGGCGGTGCGATCACCGGCGAGGTCCGCGCAGACCTGTTCTGGGGCACGGGCCCTGAGGCGGGTGAGCTGGCCGGCAACATGAAGCAGCAGGGGCAGATCTGGATGCTCTGGCCCAAGGGCCAGGCATTGCCCGATGTACCCAAGGTGCCTTGAGCTCAGACCGAAACGATGAAGAAACTCACGATCAGCGCGAGGCCGACGAAATAGGCCAACGAGCGCAAGGCGGCCAGGTTGGCCATGTAGCAGATGATGAACAACAGGCGGCTGGTGATGTAGAGCACACCCAGCACATCTTGCGTCACCTGCTCGGCATGGCCCACCACATCGGCCACCAGCACGGCGGCGGCAAAGGCCGGAAAGGTCTCGAAGCCGTTCTGCTGGGCCGAATGCAGCCGCCGTGGCAGGCCGGACAGGGTGTCGAGAAACGCACGCGGGTCGTGGTTTTCACGAAAACCGAAGCGCCCACTGGACAGTTTTGCGCCCAGGGCGCACAGCGGCGGCAGGAACATCGCGAACAATATGCACCACAGGGCAACGGTCATACGGCAACTCCAGAAAACGAAGGACAAGGATTAGCGTTCATCAGCAGCACACCGCCTCAGACCAGCGCGCAGTCCAGAAGTCTCGGGCCGCCGAACGGCTCTTTGAGGTAACGCATGCCGAACAGGCCCAGCAGGCTCACGCTCAACTCACGCAGCGCCGCCGCTTGGACAATCGAACCCATGCACAGGCCGATCGGCGCCAGCACCCATCAGACCTCTATCACAGCGTGAAAGGTAAGCGAATGTTTCGCATGCCATCTTAGTCACCCCACGCGCCCCAAGCCAGAACAGCGAGCCGATCTTGGACACAAGCGG
Organism: Pseudomonas sp.; assembly: GCF_032058845.1. Taxonomy (GTDB): domain Bacteria; phylum Pseudomonadota; class Gammaproteobacteria; order Pseudomonadales; family Pseudomonadaceae; genus Aquipseudomonas. The sequence continues at coordinate 13,682 of NZ_DAMCCR010000101.1, forward strand.
AACGTTGCGCAGTTTTCTGGTCAGAGCATGTGCCCGACCGCTGGGTCAGATCATCAAACAACTCCGCAAACCCTTCGGGTTTCGACTTGGAAGCCACTGCCACAGGATTCAGGATGCTTGAACTCGTTGCTGCGTTTATCTGCTTGACCACCCTCCTCACCTACGTCAACTACCGTTTCATCGGGCTACCCCCGGCCATCGGCGTGATGGTCACCGCCTTGCTGTTCTCGCTGATTCTCCAGGGCCTGAGCCTGATCGGCTTCCCCGGCCTGGAAGCACGCGTCGAGAGCCTGATGAGCCAGATCGACTTCAACGACCTGCTGATGCACTGGATGTTGTCGTTCCTGCTGTTCGCCGGCGCCTTGCACGTGAACCTGAGCGATCTGCGCAGCTATCGCTGGCCCATCGGCCTGCTGGCCACCGTGGGCGTGCTGATCGCCACCGTGGTGATCGGCCTGTTCGCCCACTGGGTGTTCGCCCTGTTCGGCTGGAACGTGAGCCTCATCTATTGCTTGCTGTTCGGCGCGCTGATCTCGCCCACCGACCCCATCGCGGTACTCGGTGCCCTGCGCACGGCCAATGCACCCAAGCCGCTGAAGACCACCATCGTCGGCGAGTCGCTGTTCAACGATGGCACCGCCGTGGTGGTGTTCACCGTGCTGCTGGGCATCCTGCAACTGGGCGAAACGCCGAGCCTGGCCGACACCGCCATGCTGTTCCTGCACGAGGCCGTGGGCGGTATCGTGTTCGGCGCAGTGATCGGCTACGCCACCTACCGCATGATCAAGGGCATCGAGCAGTACCAGGTCGAGGTCATGCTGACCCTGGCACTGGTCTTCGGCGGCTCGGTGATGTCGTACGAACTGCACGTCTCGGCGCCCATCGCCATGGTGGTGGCCGGCCTGATCATCGGTAACCTGGGTCGCAACCTGGCGATGAACGACATGACGCGCCGCTACATGGACGGTTTCTGGGAACTGATCGACGACATGCTCAATGCCGTGCTGTTCGCCCTGATCGGCCTGGAGCTGTTGCTGCTGCCGTTCAACTGGTTGCACCTGGCCGCAGGCAGCGTGCTGGCAGTGGCGGTACTGGGCTCGCGCCTGCTGACCGTGGCCCCGGCGATCCTGCTGCTGCGCCGCTGGCGCACGGTACCCAAAGGCACCATTCGCGTGCTGACCTGGGGTGGCCTGCGTGGCGGTGTCTCGGTGGCCCTGGCGCTGTCGCTGCCAGCCGGTGAAGAGCGGGATTTGTTGCTGTCGATCACCTACATCGTGGTGCTGTCGTCGATTCTGTTCCAAGGGTTGACGGTGGGGCGCGTGGTACGGCGGGTGAGCGAGCAGCCGTAAGGCGTTCTGGAAAAAGACTGGGGCCGCACATGCGGCCCCTCGTCACTCACTCCACCGAACCTTCCGGAAACTGATCTTCCAGGTACTTGATCTGCGTCCGTCCATGCGCCGCCGGCAAACCATCCTCACCCAGGTTCACGAACACCATGCGATCCACCGTGAGAATGCTCTTGCGGGTGATCTTGTTGCGCACTTCGCAGCGCAGGGTGATCGAGGTGCGGCCGAACTCGGTGGCGGTGATGCCCAGTTCGATGATGTCGC
>NZ_DAMCCR010000102.1:0-15101 GCF_032058845.1 Pseudomonas sp.
GCGAAACGCGGCTGCAGCGGTCAGGGCTGCTGCGCAGCCCATCGCGGCTGAAGCCGCTCCCACAGGGATCGCGCTGGCTGCGCGGCGTCTCTTACTGGCAGGCTTCGCAATCCGGCTCGTCGATGGCGCACGCCTTCGGCACGGGCGCGGGGCCGGCTGCCTGGGCTGGGGCGCTGTCGCCGCCGCTGGACACGGCGTTGAGCTTGCCGGTGTTGATGGTCGACTTCTCGGTGCTGGTTGCAGCCAGGGCACGGAGGTAGTAGGTGGTCTTCAGGCCGCGGTACCAGGCCATGCGGTAGGTCACGTCGAGCTTCTTGCCCGAGGCGCCAGCGATGTACAGGTTCAGCGATTGCGCCTGGTCGATCCATTTCTGGCGACGGCTGGCCGCATCGACGATCCACTTGGTATCGACTTCGAACGCGGTGGCGTACAGGTCTTTGAGCTCTTGTGGAATACGCTCGATCTGCTGCACCGAACCATCGTAGTACTTCAGGTCGTTGATCATCACCGCGTCCCACAGGCCGCGTGCCTTCAGGTCACGGACCAGGTACGGGTTGATCACGGTGAACTCGCCCGACAGGTTCGATTTCACGTACAGGTTCTGGTAGGTCGGCTCGATGGACTGCGACACGCCGGTGATGTTGGCGATGGTCGCGGTCGGCGCGATGGCCATGATGTTCGAGTTGCGAATCCCTTTCTGCACGCGGGCACGGACCGGTGCCCAGTCCAGCGATTCTTCCAGGTTGACGTCGATGTACTTGGCGCCGCGTGCCTCGATCAGGATCTGTTGCGAATCCAGCGGCAGGATGCCTTTGGACCACAGCGAACCCTGGAACGTCTCGTAGGCGCCGCGCTCGTCGGCCAGGTCACAGGAGGCCTGGATGGCGAAGTAGCTGACCGCTTCCATCGACTTGTCGGCGAACTCGACGGCAGCGTCGGAGCCGTAGGCGATGTGCTGCAGGTACAGCGCGTCCTGGAAGCCCATGATGCCGAGGCCTACCGGGCGGTGCTTGAAGTTCGAGTTGCGCGCTTGCGGCACCGAGTAGTAGTTGATGTCGATCACGTTATCGAGCATGCGCACGGCAGTGTTCACGGTGCGTTGCAGCTTGGCGGTGTCGAGCTTGCCGTCGATGATGTGGTTCGGCAGGTTGATCGAGCCCAGGTTGCAGACCGCGATCTCGTCCTTGTTGGTGTTCAAGGTGATCTCGGTGCACAGGTTGGAGCTGTGCACAACGCCCACGTGCTGCTGCGGCGAGCGCAGGTTGCACGGGTCTTTGAAGGTCAACCATGGGTGACCGGTCTCGAACAGCATCGACAGCATCTTGCGCCACAGGTCTTTGGCCTGGATGGTCTTGAACACCTTGATCTTGTTGTACTCGGTCAGGGCTTCGTAATACTCGTAACGCTCTTCGAAGGCCTTGCCGGTCAGGTCGTGCAGGTCAGGCACTTCGTTGGGCGAGAACAGGGTCCACTGGCCGTCATCGAAGACGCGCTTCATGAACAGGTCAGGAATCCAGTTGGCGGTGTTCATGTCGTGGGTACGACGGCGATCGTCACCGGTGTTCTTGCGCAGCTCGATGAACTCTTCGATGTCCAGGTGCCAGGTTTCCAGGTAGGCGCAGACCGCGCCCTTGCGCTTGCCGCCCTGGTTGACCGCAACGGCGGTGTCGTTCACCACTTTCAGGAACGGCACGACGCCTTGGGATTTGCCGTTGGTGCCCTTGATGTAGGAGCCCAGCGCGCGCACCGGGGTCCAGTCGTTGCCCAGGCCACCGGCGAATTTCGACAGCATGGCGTTGTCGTGGATCGCGTGGTAGATGCCCGACAGGTCGTCCGGCACGGTGGTCAGGTAGCAGCTCGACAGCTGCGGGCGCAGGGTGCCGGCGTTGAACAGGGTAGGCGTCGAGGCCATGTAGTCGAAGGACGACAGCAAGTTGTAGAACTCGATGGCGCGGGCTTCTTTGTCCTGCTCTTCCAGCGCCAGGCCCATGGCCACACGCATGAAGAACACCTGCGGCAGCTCGAAACGCACGCCATCCTTGTGGATGAAGTAGCGGTCGTAGAGGGTCTGCAGGCCGAGGTAGGTGAACTGCTGGTCACGCTCGTGATCGATGGCCTGGCCCAGGCGCTCCAGGTCGAAGTCTTTCAGGGCCGGGTTGAGCAGCTCGAATTCCACGCCTTTGGCCACGTAGGCCGGCAGGGCCTTGGCGTACAGCTGGGCCATTTCGTGGTGAGTGGCGCTGTCGGCTACGTCGAGGAAGCCCAGGCCTTCAGCCCGCAGGGTGTCCATGAGCAGGCGGGCGGTGACGAACGAGTAGTTCGGCTCGCGCTCGACCAGGGTACGGGCGGTCATCACCAGCGCGGTGTTGACGTCCTTGAGGGCCACGCCGTCGTACAGGTTCTTCAGGGTTTCACGCTGGATCAGCTCGCCGTCGACTTCGGCCAGGCCTTCGCAGGCTTCGCTGATGATGGTGTTCAGGCGAGCCATGTCCAACGGCGCTTTGCTGCCGTCGGCCAGGCTGATGCGGATAGTCGGGTGCGCTTCGACCACGGTGTCTGCGGTGGCGCGGGTGGCACGCTCCTTGGCGCGCTGGTCACGGTAGATGACGTAGTCGCGGGCGACTTTCTGCTCACCGGCACGCATCAGGGCCAGTTCGACCTGGTCCTGGATTTCTTCGATGTGGATGGTGCCGCCCGACGGCATCCGACGCTTGAAGGTGGCCGTGACCTGCTCGGTCAGGCGCGCGACGGTGTCGTGGATGCGCGACGAGGCGGCAGCGGTGCCGCCTTCAACTGCGAGGAACGCCTTGGTGATGGCAACGGTGATCTTGTCATCGGTGTAGGCGACGACGGTGCCGTTACGCTTGATCACGCGCAGTTGGCCAGGCGCAGTGGCAGCCAGATCCTGATTGGAATCGGCGCCGTGTGGCTGCGTGGTCTGCGGGTTCTCGCGAGTTGTGTCGGTTTGCATCGGTGGGTGTCTCCACAGTTTCTATAGTGTTCGGGCGCATTAAAGGCGCCCACCGTTTCTGTCCACGTTCTCGTGCCACCCATAAGGCAATGCGACGCGCGCATTGACCCGTCCGGGCGTGCCGACTTCGGGACAGACTCAGGAATTAGGGGCAAACAACTGCCGCTCCCTGGCCGAAGTCAAAGGTTGCGGACAGGTCCGTAACCCGTTGCCGTCTGGTGCCAGACGCTGTCGTGGCACCTATGACCGGTCAGTGCCCTGGCGGGCTGCTTCGGTCACCTCTGCAGGAGCGGTTTGTCTACTGAAACCACTTGAAGTTCCGACAGAAAAATCATTTGAAATTCTGTCTGCACTTGTGTTTGTGATTTACCGCGAAACCCAACATGTAGTGGTTCGCGTGAATTGCGATACAAGATAATGCGGTCTTGGGGGGTTTGCAAGGCAAGGTCTGTGGATAACCTTGTGGGTATTTTGTGCGTGAAATATCGGTCTTCGCTGTAGGCCTTGTCCCAAGCAGCTTTCGGCGTTTTTAGGGGTCATGGTGCCGCAGAGAAGAAATTTTACAGTTGCTTTTCAGCACGTAAATTGCTTGAGACCGCCTGTCATGTTGGACGCCGTTCAAACACTGACCAGGGTTAGCAGATGACCGTCCGTCAGGCAGAACTGCCCCTCTATTTCCACACCGCAGTGCCAGCGCTCCGACAGATCTGTCAGCAAGCGCAAACACGCGAATCCGTCCGCCGACCACGCCAGCACTTCAGCGTGCTCGAAGTAGAAACGCTGCTTGGTGATCGGGTAGAGGGTTTTGAACAGGCTTTCCTTGAGCGAAAAGGTCAAGGTGACCGTCAGGCCGAATTGTTGCCGATCCAGGCGTTGCAGTTCGGCAGGGGTGAGGATTTCGCTGGCCAGGCGTTCGGCGCGCTCATCGTCGAGCAGGCTCTCCTGGTCCAGACCGATGCCTTGGCAAGCGCCCTCGGCAGCCACCACGGCAGCGGCCCAACCCTTGCCGTGGGTGATTGACCCATGGACACCGGGCGGCCAGGCCGGGGAGCGATCGGCTTGAGTGCTCGGGACGTAGAGGCGGCCATCAAGGCGCTGCAAGGCCGCGCGAGCGCAGCTGCGACCGGCGAGGTATTCCGCCTGGCGTTTGGCCACCGAGCGTTGCAGTGCGTCGGTCTGCTCGATGCCAGCGCGTTGAAAATCGTCGGCAGCGAGCCGTGCAGGGTCGAATGCGCAACTGGCCAGCACCGCGCCGGGGAGGGGGCGGGGCAATGGCCAGTGGTAGCGGATCGGGTCGCAGCAGAGGGGGAGCGTTGTCATGCCGGCGATTGTGACATAGCCGTCTGGGCCGGCTCCAGATTTGCGTCGGCTGCATCGAAGGCGTCGGCAGCAACCCTCCGCCGATCACTTGGCAGCTCAGGGTCGACCGCGCGGCTCAGCCCGCGACGAAGTTCGGCGGCGACACCAGCTCGACGGTCTGCTGCTTGCGCGGGGCGAGGATTTCGGCCTCCCCCTCGACCACCAGTTCATCGTTCTGGTTATAGACGTTGGTGGCGATGCGCACCTTGAACTTGGGCAGCTTTTCGAGGATTTCCAGGCGTACGGTGAGGGTGTCGCCGATTTTCACCGGTTTCTGGAAACTCATCTTCTGGCCCAGGTAGATGGTGCCGGGGCCCGGCAGTGTGCAGGCCACGGCGGCGCTGATCAGGGCCCCGCTGAACATGCCGTGGGCGATACGCTCGCGGAACATGCTCTTGGCGGCGAACTCGGCGTCCAGGTGCACAGGATTGTGGTCGCCGGACATGGCGGCGAACAGCTGAATGTCACGTTCTTCGACGGATTTCTCGTAGCGGGCGGTCTGGCCGACTTCAAGGGCTTCGTAGGGCGTGTTGCTGACCTGGGTCATCAGGGTTCCTTAACGGGGCGGTCAAAAAAGGTGGATCACTCGTTGCGCGCGGGTCGACCGAGGGCCAGCGCGTGCTCCAGCCCATCGAGTATATCGGCGGTTGCCGCTTCGCGATTGATTTCGTTGAGCATGCTGGTTCCTGACAAGAGGACGTCAAGCAATGTGTCTGCGCTTGGGACGGATACGCTGCCCGGGGGAAATACGATTCACGATGTTAATGGCCGCCGCCCGCAGGGGAGGGAGGTGCTAACGTCGATGGCATGCCGGTTTCCTTCCCGGAACCGGGTGTCGTGAGGGTCATGCCCTCGTCCCACCGACCGCACAGCGCCAGGCAAAGGAACAATAATAAATGCACGCTGACTTCTGGAATGACAAGCGTCCGGCAGGAGTACCCGCCACGCTCGACCTCGACGCATACGCCTCCGTGGTCGAGGTTTTCGAGCGCTCCTGCAAGCGTTTCGCTGATCGCCCCGCCTACAGCAACCTGGGCGTGACCTTGAGTTACGCCGACCTCGAGCAGCACAGCGCGGCCTTCGCCGCCTGGCTGCAGCAGCACACCACACTCAAGCCGGGCGACCGCATCGCGGTGCAGATGCCCAATGTCCTGCAATATCCCATTGCCGTGTTCGGCGCGCTGCGTGCCGGGCTGGTGGTGGTCAATACCAATCCGCTATACACCGCGCGCGAGATGCGCCACCAGTTCCGTGATGCAGGCGTGCGGGCACTGGTCTACCTGAACCTGTTCGGCGATCGGGTGCAGGAGGTGCATCAGGACGCCGGCCTCGAGTACCTGATCGAAGCCAGGCTGGGTGATCTGCTGCCCACGGCCAAGGGTTGGCTGATCAACCTGCTGGTGGACAAGGTGAAGAAGAAAGTTCCCGTCTATCATCTGCCCCAGGCCGTTGCCTTCAAGCAAGCGCTGCGCGAGGGGCGTCGCGCCACGCACACGACGGTGCCGCAAACCCGTGACGACATCGCCGTGCTGCAGTACACCGGCGGCACCACCGGCCCGGCCAAAGGCGCCATGCTTACCCACGGCAACCTGATCGCCAATATGCTGCAGGTACTGGCCTGTTTCGCCCAGCACGGGCCCGATGGCCAGCCGATGATCAAGGAAGGGCGCGAGGTCATGATCGCGCCGCTGCCGCTTTATCACATCTATGCTTTCACCGCGAATTGCATGTGCATCATGGTCACGGGCAACCACAACGTGCTGATCAGCAACCCGCGCGACATTCCGGCGTTTATCAAGGAGCTGGGCAAGTGGCGGTTCTCCGCGTTGCTGGGCCTGAACACGCTGTTCGTGGCGTTGATGGACCACCCCGGCTTCCGGTCGCTGGATTTCTCGGCGCTGAAGGTCACCAACTCGGGCGGCACGGCGCTGGTCAAGGCCACGGCCGAACGCTGGGAAAGCCTCACCGGCTGTCGCATCGTCGAAGGTTACGGCCTGACCGAAACGTCCCCGGTGGCCAGCACCAACCCCTATGGCCAGATGGCGCGCCTGGGCACCGTCGGCATGCCGGTGGTCGGTACGGCGTTCAAGGTGATCGACGACGAAGGTCACGAGCAGCCGCTGGGCTCGCCAGGTGAGCTGTGCATCCAGGGGCCACAGGTGATGAAGGGCTACTGGCAGCAACCCCAGGCCACGGCCGACACCCTCGATGCCGACGGTTGGCTGAAGACCGGCGACATCGCCGTGATCGATCCGGACGGCTTCACCCGCATCGTCGATCGCAAGAAAGACATGATCATCGTCTCGGGCTTCAACGTGTACCCCAACGAGGTGGAGGAGGTGGTCATGGGGCATCCGCACGTCGTCAACTGCGCGGCCATCGGCGTGGCCGACGAGCGTGCGGGCGAGGCGGTCAAACTGTTCGTGGTGGCCCGTGAGGGTGGGCTGGATGTGGAAGACCTCAAGGCCTACTGCAAAACCCACCTCACCGCCTACAAGGTGCCTCGGCAGATCGTGGTGCGCGAGAGCCTGCCGATGACTCCGGTGGGCAAGATCCTGCGGCGCGAGCTCCGCGATCTGGCGTGAAGCCAGGATCGTGCAGGGCTCCGAGTCAGCACCAACGGCACTGGCTCGGGGCTCACAGCGCTATCCCGACCAGCGCGCTGCACCGTGTAGGGTTGTGACCAAAAAACGCATATGAGTCCTTTTTATGACCGATTGACCCTTGCCGGCATGTGGTCGGCCTTTTGCAAAGCTGGTACTCTCGGCGCGCTTTCGATGATCGGATTGCAGTCAACCGTCATCATTTCCCAATAATAAGCGCATGAACGCGTGAGACTTCGCTGTAGCAAAAGGAGTGGGGCTCCATGATCGAACATTTTTGGAAGGACAAGTATCCGGCCGGTATCGCGGCCGAAATCGATCCTGACGAATTTCCCAACATCCAGACGGTCCTCAAGCAGTCCTGCCAGCGCTTTGCCGACAAACCCGCGTTCAGCAACCTCGGCAAGACCCTGACCTACGGCGAGCTCTATGCCTTGTCTGGCGATTTCGCCGCCTGGCTGCAGCAGCACACCGACCTGCAACCCGGCGACCGTATCGCCGTGCAACTGCCCAATGTCCTGCAATACCCCGTTGCCGTGTTCGGCGCGTTGCGCGCCGGCCTGATCGTGGTCAATACCAACCCGCTGTACACCGCGCGGGAAATGGAGCATCAGTTCAAGGACTCCGGCGCCAAAGCCTTGGTGTGCCTGGCGAACATGGCGCACCTGGCGGAAAAAGTGGTGCCCAAAACGGACGTCAAGCACGTCATCGTCACCGAAGTGGCCGACCTCCTGCCGCCGATCAAGCGCCTGCTGATCAACAGCGTCATCAAGTACGTGAAGAAGATGGTTCCGGCCTATCACTTGCCCCAGGCCGTGCGCTTCAACGATGCCCTGGCCAAAGGGCGTGGCCAGACCGTGGCAGATGCCAACCCGGCGTCCAACGACGTGGCCGTGCTGCAATACACCGGTGGCACCACGGGGGTGGCCAAGGGCGCGATGCTCACCCACCGCAATCTGGTTGCCAACATGCTGCAATGCCGCGCCTTGATGGGGGCCAACCTCAAGGAAGGCTGCGAGATCTTGATCACGCCGCTGCCGCTGTACCACATCTATGCGTTCACCTTCCATTGCATGGCCATGATGCTGATCGGCAACCACAACGTGCTGATCAGCAACCCGCGCGACCTGCCGGCCATGGTCAAGGAACTGCGCAAGTGGAAATTCAGCGGCTTCGTGGGGCTGAACACGCTGTTCGTGGCCCTGTGCAACAGTGAAGCGTTCCGTGCCCTGGACTTCTCGGCACTGAAGATCACCCTCTCGGGCGGCATGGCCTTGCAATTGAGTGTCGCCGAGCGCTGGAAGGCCGTCACCGGCTGCGCCATCTGCGAAGGCTACGGCATGACTGAAACCAGCCCGGTGGCGGCGGTCAACCCGGCAGAGAACAATCAGGTGGGCACCATCGGCATTCCAGTGCCTTCCACCTTGTGCAGGATCATCGATGACAGCGGCGCCGAGCTGCCGTTGGGCGAGGTCGGTGAGCTGTGCGTCAAAGGCCCGCAGGTGATGAAGGGCTACTGGCAGCGCGATGAGGCGACTGCGGAGATTCTCGACAGCGAGGGTTGGCTGAAAACCGGTGACATCGCTTTGATCCAGCCCGACGGCTACATGCGCATCGTCGACCGCAAGAAAGACATGATCCTGGTGTCCGGCTTCAACGTGTACCCCAACGAGCTCGAAGACGTCATGGCCGGCTTGCCAGGCGTGGTGCAGTGCGCCGCGATCGGCATTCCGGACGAGAAGTCGGGTGAGGTGATCAAGGTGTTCCTGGTGCTCAAGCCCGGCATGACCCTCACCAAGGAGCAGGTGATGGAACACATGCGCGCCAACCTCACCGGCTACAAGGTGCCGCGACATATCGAGTTCCGCGATTCGCTGCCGACCACCAATGTGGGCAAGATCCTGCGCCGCGAGCTGCGCGATGAAGAGCTGAAGAAACTGGGCGTGAAGAAAAGCGCCTGATCGCTCCACGTGTTGGCTGACTCACTCGCGAAGCAGGTTTGAACACCTCCGCGGGTGGGTCGCCGCGCGGCACTTACCGCACCTGCCTCCCTCGCCCACACCTGCCGTTGCAACCCCCCGCTGTGCCGAACAGGCATAAATCTGCGACAATCGCGCGCTTATGAATGCCGATCATGCCCCAGCAGGCCAGACCTGCCGCCTCCCGAGACCCATGACAGATCACGCCATCGACCAACTGCTGAACAACCTCGACCACGCCATGATTGCCGACCGCCACCGCTTGCGTCGGCAGTTGCACGACCTGCGCAAACGCCCGGATGAAGCACGCCTGGCGCAGTGGGTGGAGAAGGTCCAGGCCTCCTGTGCCCAGGTCGTCGCCCGCGAGCAGAGCGTGCCTGTCATTCGCTATGACGACAGCCTGCCCATCGCTGCCAAGCGCGAGGACATCAAGAAGGCGCTGGCCGAGCACCAGGTGCTGGTGATTGCCGGTGAAACCGGTTCCGGCAAGACCACCCAGCTACCGAAGATCTGCCTGGAACTGGGGCGCGGCCGGCATGGCCAGATCGCCCACACCCAGCCACGGCGAATCGCGGCGCGCAGCGTGGCCGCGCGGGTTGCCGAAGAGGTGGGCACGCCCTTGGGCGGGCTGGTGGGCTATCAGGTGCGCTTCGAAGACCAGAGCGACGCCAATACCCTGGTCAAGCTGATGACCGACGGCATCCTGCTGGCCGAAACCCAGCATGACCGCCTGCTCGAGCGCTACGACACGATCATCGTCGACGAAGCCCACGAGCGCAGCCTGAACATCGACTTCCTGCTCGGCTACCTGAAGACGCTGTTGCACCGGCGCCCCGAGCTGAAGCTGATCATCACGTCGGCCACCATCGACCTGGAGCGCTTTTCCAAGCACTTCGACGACGCACCGATCATCGAGGTATCCGGGCGGACCTTCCCGGTGGACACCTGGTATCGGCCACTGACCCGCGAGCAGGACGAAGAGGGCAATGCGCTGGACGACGATCTGACCGTCGACCAGGCCATCCTCGCGGCGCTGGACGAAATCGCCGCGCATGAGCGTGGCCAGCGCAAGGGCCCGGGCGATGTACTTGTGTTCCTGCCCGGCGAGCGGGAAATCCGTGACGCCGCCGAGATGCTGCGCAAGGCGCAGCTGCGCCACACCGAGATTCTGCCGCTGTATGCACGTTTGTCGCCGGCCGAGCAGCAGCGGATTTTCCAGTCGCACCCGGGGCGGCGCGTGGTGCTGGCCACCAACGTGGCGGAAACCTCACTGACGGTGCCCGGCATTCGCTATGTGATCGACTGCGGCACTGCGCGCATCAGCCGCTACAGTTACCGCGCCAAGGTGCAGCGCCTGCCGATCGAGGCCGTGTCGCAAGCCAGCGCCAACCAGCGTAAAGGCCGTTGTGGCCGGGTCGAACCGGGTATCTGCATTCGCCTCTACAGCGAAGAGGATTTCAACGGCCGGCCGGCATTCACCGATCCTGAGATTCTGCGCACCAACCTTGCGGCGGTGATCCTGCAGATGCTGCACCTGCGCCTGGGCAAGATCGACGCTTTCCCGTTCATCGAGCCGCCCGACGGCAAGGCCATCACCGATGGTTTCAACCTGTTGCAAGAGCTGTCAGCGGTCAACCGCGAGAACCAGCTCACGCCACTGGGCCGCCAGCTCGCGCGCTTGCCGATCGACCCGCGCCTGGGACGTATGCTGCTCGAGGGCGCACGCCAGGGCAGCCTGCAGGAAGTGTTGATCGTGGCCAGTGCGTTATCGGTGCAGGACCCGCGCGAACGTCCCCCCGAGCGTCAGCAAGCGGCTGATCAGGCGCACGCACAATGGAAGGACGCTGATTCGGACTTCGCCGCGCTGGTCAACCTGTGGCGCGGCTTCGAAGAACAGCGCCAGGCGCTGACGTCCAGCCCGCTGCGCGCCTGGTGCCGCAAGCAGTTCCTCAACTACCTGCGCCTGCGCGAGTGGCGCGATTCGCATCGCCAGCTGGCACTGATCTGCCGCGAACTGCAACTGACGGTGAACAAGGACCCGGCCGATTTTCCGCGCATGCACAAGGCGATTCTCAGCGGCCTGCTCAGCCAGATCGGGCAAAAGGCCGAAGAGGGCGATTACCAGGGCGCACGCCAGCGGCGCTTCTGGGTGCACCCATCGTCCGGGATCGGTCGCAAGCGCCCGCAGTGGATCATGGCCGCCGAGCTGGTCGAGACCACCAAGCTGTACGCGCGCATGGTGGCGAAGATCGAGCCGGACTGGATCGAGCCCCTGGCCGGGCACCTGATCAAGAAGAACCACTTTGAGCCGCACTGGGAGAAAAAGCGCGGGCAGGTGGTGGCGTTCGAGCAGATCACCCTGTACGGGCTGATCGTGGTAGGGCGCCGGCCGGTGCATTTCGGGCCGATCGACCCTGTGGTCTCGCGCGAGCTGTTCATTCGTGAAGGCTTGGTGGGCGGCGAGATCCAGTCCCGGGCCAAGTGCCTGACGGCGAACAAACGCTTGCTCGAACAGCTCGACGAGCTCGAAGCCAAGGCCCGCCGTCGCGACATTCTCGCCGATGAGGAAACCCTGTACGGCTTCTACGAAGCGCGCCTGCCGGCTGAGATTCACCAGACCGCCACCTTCGACGCCTGGTACCGCATGACCAGCCAGCAGCAGCCTGATCTGCTGATCATGCGCGAGGAGGATGTGCTGGCCCGCGAAGCCAGCGAAGTCACCGCCGCGCAATACCCCGACAACCTCAAGCTGGGTGACTTGCGCCTGCCGCTGACCTATCACTTCGAGCCGAATCATCCCCGCGACGGCGTGACCGTGCGGGTTCCGGCGCCGCTGCTGCCGAGCCTGCCGGGCGATCGTCTGGAATGGCTGGTGCCCGGCCTGCTGGAAGCCAAGTGCGTGGCCTTGGTGCGTAACTTGCCCAAAGCGCTGCGCAAGAACTTCGTGCCGGTGCCGGATTTCGTCAAGGCCGCTTTGACGCGGCTGAGTTTCGCCGAGGGCGCCTTGCCCCAGACGTTGGGACAGGAGCTGTTGCGCATGACCGGGGCGCGGGTTTCGGATGAAGCCTGGGCCGAGTCCGTGGCGCTGGTCGAAAGCCACTTGCGGATGAACATCGAGGTCGTCGACGGTCAGGGCAAGTTCCTTGGCGAAGGTCGTGACCTGGCCGCGCTGACGGCCCGTTTTGCCGCAGCCAGCCAGGCGGCGCTGGCCCTGCCGCGCACCGACAAGGCCGAGCAGCCGGTACAGGCCAAGGCCTTCGCCCAGGTGGCGCAGACCACCCAGCAGAAGATCGCGGGGCTTTCACTGACCGTGTATCCGGCGTTGGTCGAGGACAACGGTACCGTGCGCGAAGGCCGTTTCTCGACCCAGGCCGAGGCGCAGTTCCAGCATCGGCGTGCCTTGCAACGTCTGTTGTTGCAGCAATTGGCAGAGCCCGCCAAGTTCTTGCGTGGCAAATTGCCGGGGCTGACCGAGCTGGGGCTGTTGTACCGCGAGCTGGGGCGGCTGGATGCGCTGGTGGAGGATATCCTTCTGGCCAGCCTCGACAGCTGCATTCTGGAAGGGGAGGCCGAGCTGCCGCGCGAGGGCGCCGCACTGGCCTCACTGGCCGAGCGCAAGCGCGGCGGCTGGGCCGAGCACGCCGAGCGCCTGGCCCGTCAGACCCTGGACGTGCTCAAGCTGTGGCACGGGCTGCAGAAGCGCTTCAAGGGAAAAATCGACCTGAGTCAGGCGGTCTCGCTCAATGACATCCGCCAGCAATTGGGCAACCTGGTCTATCCAGGCTTCGTCCGCGAAACGCCTGGGGCGTGGTTCAAGGAACTGCCGCGCTACCTCAAGGCCATCGAGCTGCGTCTGGAGAAACTCGGCGCCCAGGTGCAGAAGGATCGGGTGTGGAGCGGTGAATTGAGCAACCTGTGGGCACAGTACAAGGTTCGCGCCGACAAGCACGCTCAAGAAGGCAAGCGCGATGAGCAACTGGTCCAGTACCGCTGGTGGCTGGAAGAATACCGAGTGTCGTTGTTTGCTCAGCAGCTGGGCACCAAAGTGCCGATTTCCGAAAAGCGCCTGGGCAAGCAGTGGACCCAGGTCGAAGGTTGATCCCGGCAATTTATGGCAGACTGACCGCAGTTTTCGCTTGAACGGATACTCCTGGCTTCATCGTGTGGCTGTTCACTGAATCGATCGGCGCTGTGCTGCAGTGGCTGGCGGTTGACCCAAGCGCCAGGCCTGCAATCCAGGCCCACACAGCGCACCGTCGGTTCAGGTGCATGGCCTCATGATCGTACGGGGGTGTCACGGCTTACAGTTGGCACCACCGTGCCAGCATCCTGGTGTGTTTCGCGTCGGCCCTACGTCGGGTGCCGGCCATAGATCAGAGGAACGACCGTGCATAACGTCGTAATCAGCGGCACCGGCCTGTACACCCCGGCCCAGAGCATTTCCAACGAAGAACTGGTGAACGCCTTCAATGCCTGGGTGCAGCAGGCCAATCGCGAGCAGGCCGGGGCCATCGAGCGCGGTGAGGTCGAGCCGCTGGGTGAGTCCAACGCAGCCTTCATCGAGAAGGCCTCAGGCATCAAGAGCCGGTACGTCATGGACAAGGCCGGGATTCTCGATCCGCAGCGCATGAAGCCCAACCTGCCCGAGCGCAGCAACGACGAGCCCTCGGTGCTCTGCCAGATGGCCGTGGCCGCCGCTCGGCAAGCACTGGAACGCGCCGGGCGCACCGCCGCCGATGTCGATGGGGTGATCGTCGCCTGCTCCAACCTGCAAAGGCCGTATCCGGCCATCGCCATTGAAGTCCAGGACGCGCTGGGCGTTCAGGGTTTTGCCTTCGACATGAACGTGGCCTGTTCGTCGGCCACCTTCGGTATCCAGACCGCCGCCAACAGCGTGCAGCTGGGCCAGGCCCGTGCGGTGCTGGTGGTCAACCCGGAAGTGTGCACCGGCCACCTCAATTTCCGTGACCGCGACAGCCATTTCATCTTTGGTGACGCTGCCACGGCAGTGTTGATCGAGCGTCAGGACCAAGCCACCTCGGCGCATCAGTTCGATATCGTCAGCACCCGTCTGCTGACCCAGTTCTCCAACAACATCCGTAACAACTTCGGCTTCCTCAACCGCGCCGACGAAAGCCACGCCGCCGATGCCGACAAGCTGTTCGTGCAGGAAGGGCGCAAGGTGTTCCGCGAAGTCTGCCCGATGGTCGCCGAGCTGATCGCCCAGCACCTGAGCGACAACGGCATGCAGCCAAGCGATGTGCAGCGCTTCTGGCTGCACCAGGCCAACCTCAGCATGAACCACCTGATCGTCAAGAAGCTGCTGGGCCGTGAGGTGAGTGAAACCGAAGCACCGGTGATCCTCGACCGCTACGCCAACACCAGTTCGGCGGGCTCTGTGATCGCCTTCCACCTGTACCAGGACGACCTGCAGCCGGGCACGCTGGGTGTGCTCAGTTCGTTCGGCGCCGGCTATTCGATTGGTAGCGTGTTGCTGCGCAAGCGTTGAGCACATGGGCGGGTGGATGAGCGCGCTTCGGCTCAGGGAGGGGGCCGGTTTTTGCCAGCTGATCCGTGTCGCCTGTGCTGGGCCAGCTGCGCCGGCCATCGCGACTGATCGGAGCGCCGGACCGGCCGCTTCCTACAGAGCGAGCTGGAGTTGCAGCAATTTGCCTCGAGCCGCCCACCGTAGCAGCGAGCTTGCTCGCGAAAAACGCCCAGGCACCGCGATACGTCAGGCGTTCGCGTCATCGTTGACGTCCATCGCGAGCAAGCTCGCTCCAGGATTGCGGTGGCCTGAGGGCATTTGTTGTGGAGGAACAAGCCATTGACCTGTGGGAGCGGCTTCAGCCGCGATGGCCGGCGCAGCCGGCCTGACTCAGGCCGCGCGTATCGACAGGCAGAGGACAATTGCAGCCATTGGGTCGGCTGCGCCGTCCATCGCGACTAAAGTCGCTCCTACACGGACCGCGTTGCCTTGCGCGATGCGGTATTGATGAGAGACCGCAATGCTGCCGACATGGACCTGCCTGACCCCTTGTCAGCCTTTCGTGAAAGACAGTTGGCTCCGACCTAGACCACATCTATCTGTAAAATCGGCGAGACCATTACCCAAAGCGCCCAGCGTGTGCCTTTGCCTTTGCCTTTGCCTTTGCCTTTGCCTTTGCCTTTGCCTTTGCCTTTGCCTTT
>NZ_DAMCCR010000103.1:0-15076 GCF_032058845.1 Pseudomonas sp.
CGCGGCCTGGCCCTGGCCGGGGGCTATGGCGGCGAAGGCGTCGGCGCCAGCAACCTGGGCGGCCGCACCCTGGCCGCGCTGATCCTCGGCCAGCACAACGCACTCACCGCCCAGCCTTGGGTACACGACAACCGGCCGCTGTCGAGCCTGGCCAGCTGGCCGCCTGAACCGTGCCGCTGGCTGGGCTACAACGCGATCATCCAGAGTTTCATCCTTGAGGACCGCGTCCTCGCCAACCCGGCCAGCCCGGTCTGGCGCCGGCGCCTGGCCAGGCGCCTGGCCGAATTCATGGAAAGCTTCATGCATTGAGTTGCACCCACTGTCACAGGAGACCTCGCAGCCATGAGCATCATCCAGTTCAAACACACCGAGCGCGCTGTGCTGGAAACGTCCAACCCCGTTGCCGTCCCGTTAGGCGAGCCGGTGGCAGTGACCTCGGTCACCTGCGTCGAGCGCGGCGACGGCGTGGAAACCGGCATCTGGGAATGCACCCCGGGTCGCTGGCGGCGGCAGATCGTGCAGCAGGAGTTCTGCCACTTCATCAAGGGCCGCTGCACCTTCACCCCCGATGATGGCGAGCAGCTCTTCATAGAAGCCGGCGACGCCCTGCTGCTACCGGCCAACAGCACGGGCACCTGGGACATCCAGGAGACCGTGCGCAAGACCTACGTACTGATGTTCTGATCCGCTGATCGCCTGCCGTTCTTCAATAACAACAAACCCAGCAAGGTAAACCGGACATGCGCACACTCCTTATCGCTCCGCTGTTGCTCGCCGCTGGTGTGGCCAATGCCGCCGAATCGGTGAAGATTTACAACTGGTCCAGCTACATCGCCCCGGACACGCTGCAGAACTTCCAGAAAGCCACCGGCATCGTGCCCACCTATGACGTCTACGACAGCAACGAGACCCTCGACGGCAAGCTGATGACCGGCAACTCCGGTTACGACGTGGTGTTTCCTTCCAACCACTTCATGGCTCGGCAGATCCAGGGCAAGGCCCTGAAGCGGCTCGACAAGGCGCAACTGCCGAACTGGCAGAACCTGGACCCGCGCCTGCTCAAGGTGCTGGAGGTGAACGACCCGGGTAACCAGTACGGCTTTCCGTACCTGTGGGGCAGCACCGGCATCGGCTACAACATCGACAAGGTCAAGGCCGTGCTGGGCGACAGCGCGCCGCTGGATTCGTGGGACCTGATCTTCAAGCCCGAGTACCTGAGCAAGCTCAAGGGCTGTGGGGTGGCCATGCTCGACAACGGCCCGGAGCTACTGCCGATCGCCCTCAACTACCTGGGCCTGCCGCACCACAGTCAGAAGCCTGAAGACTATGAAAAGGCCAAGGCACTGCTGATGAAGGTGCGGCCGTACATCAGCTACTTCCACTCCTCCAAGTACACCGGCGACCTGGCCAACGGCGATGTGTGCGTGGTCGTAGGCTTCTCTGGCGACGTGTTGCAGGCCAAGAACCGCGCCGAAGAAGCGAAGAACGGCGTGAAAGTGGGGTACTCGATCCCCAAGGAAGGTGCGCCGCTGTGGTTCGACATGGTTGCGATGCCGGTCGATGCGCCGGACGAGAAACAGGCTTACGCCTATATGAACTACCTGTTGCAGCCTGACGTGATGGCCAACATCAGCAACTCGGTGCAGTACGCCAACGGCAACGCCAAGGCCAATGCGCTGGTCAAACCCGAGCTGACGCAGAACACCATGATCTACCCGAGCGACGATGGGATGAGCAAACTGTTTGCACTCGAATCGATGCCGGCGAAGATCGACCGCATCCGTACGCGGATCTGGACCAGCATCAAATCGGGAAACTGACCCCACAGGAATGACCAGCGCCTTGTAGGCGCGGCCGGTTCGGCGCTCCGGTTAGCCGCAATGGCCGGCGGAGCCGACCCAAGACTGCGATCACTGTCTGCCTGCTATTGCGCGTTGCTTGAGTCAGGCCGGCGTTGCCGGCCATCGCGGCTGAAGCCGCTCCTACACCGACCGCATTTTTCTGAAGAAATGCGCGTGCCGAACACGATAGAAATCCTGTGGGAGCGGCCGCGCCTACAGACGATCAATGGTGCTCGCGCGTGGCCCGGAATTTCACATCGGGCCAGCGCTCTTCCATCAACGCCAGGTTTACCCGCGTCGGGGCCAGGTAGGTGAGGTGGCCGCCGCCATCGATGGCCAGGTTCTCGATGGCCTTGTTCTCGAATTCTTCGAGCTTCTTCTTGTCGTCGCAGGTGATCCAGCGCGCCGACCACACGGTGATCGGCTCGTAGGCGCACTCGACCTTGTATTCCTCTTTCAAGCGGCTGGCGACCACATCGAACTGCAGCACACCGACGGCGCCGAGGATGATGTCGTTGCTGCGCTCGGGGAAGAACACCTGGGTGGCGCCCTCTTCGGCCAACTGCTGCAGGCCTTGGCGCAACTGCTTGGACTTGAGCGGGTCTTTCAGGCGCACGCGGCGGAACAGCTCGGGCGCAAAGTGCGGAATACCGGTGAAACCGAGCACTTCACCTTCGCTGAAGGTATCGCCGATCTGAATGGTGCCGTGGTTGTGCAGGCCGATGATGTCGCCGGCATAGGCTTCTTCGAGCTGTTCGCGCTCGGACGAGAAGAACGTCAGGGCATCGCCGATGCGCAAGTCCTTGCCCAGGCGCACATGGCGCATTTTCATGCCCTTTTCGTAGCGGCCGGAGCAGATCCGCATGAAGGCGATACGGTCGCGGTGCTTGGGGTCCATGTTGGCCTGGATCTTGAACACGAAACCGCTGAATTTCTCTTCGACCGGCTCCACGGTGCGCTCATTGGCAACCCGCGCCAGCGGACGCGGCGCCCAGTCCACCACGGCGTCCAGCACGTGATCGACGCCGAAGTTGCCCAGCGCGGTGCCGAAGAACACCGGGGTCAGCTGGCCATTGATGAACTCGTCCTGGTTGAACGCGTGGCAGGCGCCCTGCACCAGTTCCAGCTGCTCGACGAAGCTGTCGTACTGATCACCGAGGTGCGCGCGGGCTTCATCGGAGTCCAGCTTCTCGATGATCTTGGTTTCGGTACGCTCATGCCCGTGGCCTGGGGTATAGACGATGATGTAGTCACCCGTCAGGTGATACACGCCTTTGAAATCGCGGTAGCAACCGATCGGCCAGGTGATCGGCGCCGCCTTGATCTTCAACACCGCTTCGATTTCATCGAGCAGCTCGATGGGGTCGCGGATGTCGCGGTCGAGCTTGTTGATGAAGCTCACGATCGGCGTGTCGCGCAGGCGGCACACATCCATCAGGGCGATGGTCCGCGGCTCGACGCCCTTGCCGCCGTCGAGCACCATCAACGCGGAGTCGACGGCGGTCAGGGTGCGGTAGGTGTCTTCGGAGAAGTCTTCGTGACCGGGGGTGTCGAGCAGGTTGATCATCTGCTCGCGGTAGGGGAACTGCATCACCGAGGTGGTGATGGAGATACCGCGCTGCTTCTCCATTTCCATCCAGTCGGAGGTGGCGTGGCGGTCGGACTTGCGCGACTTCACGGTACCGGCGACGGCAATGGCCTTGCCCATCAGCAAGAGTTTCTCGGTGATGGTGGTCTTACCGGCGTCGGGGTGGGAGATGATGGCGAAAGTGCGGCGCTTCGCGACTTCGGCGGCCTGATGGGTCATGGGAAATCGCCTGACTGGGTCTTCGAAAAAGGGGCGGTATCATACCTGATCTGCGCCACAGACCAAAGCTGTGCGGCGGCTGAAGATCGTTTGCGCCAAGGTCCGCAGCGCAGTTGCAAGCCTGCGGCAGGCGCTGTCGGACAATACCCGTCAAAGCAGTGTTTTCACTGGCCTGAACCCCCTTCCAGCACCTTTTTATCCTGCCTTTTGCCGTGCCAACTAGTGGATTAACGCTGGCCAAATGCCGTCTGGCATGGGAACCTTTGCGCCCTGCGAGACGTCCACTTCCCTGCTGCACCGTGTGCTACAGGGCTGTAAACACCTGCTTCACAAGCCTGACGAGGCTTGGCTCATGGCGTGTTTTGCTGCCTCCCCCAGGCACCGCGCTGCTTCTCGCGACCCCACTGCCTGCCGCCAGCAATGGCTGGCCCAGAACAGTGCGTTCGCCGACAAAAAAAAGGAGTCCACCTGTGGCTGAACGCTACGGAAAAGGGCTGCTGGGATGGGCCACCGTGCTCATCATCCTGGCCCTGCTGATCCACTGGATCGGCCTCGATACAATCGCCCGCTACCGGGGCGATCTCGGTTTCTACCTGCAAGCGCACCTGGTACTGGTTCTGGCTTCGATGGCGGCGGCACTGGCCGTGGGCATCCCGGCCGGCATTGCCTTGAGTCGACCGCAGCGGGTCGACAAAGCCGAGCGCTTCATGCAGTTCTTCAACGTTGGCAACACCATTCCTCCCCTGGCCGTTCTGGCCATCGCGCTCAGCGTTCTGGGCATCGGCGCAGGCCCTGCGATCTTCGCCCTGTTCCTCGCCTCTCTCCTGCCCATCGTGCGCAACACCTACGAAGGCCTGAAAAACGTCCCCGCCTCGCTCAAGGAAGCCGCCACCGGTATCGGCATGACGCCGCGTCAGCAACTCTGGCAGGTCGAGATGCCCAATGCCGTGCCGATCATCGTTGGCGGGGTGCGGGTCGCCCTGGCGCTGAATGTCGGCACTGCGCCGCTGTCGTTCCTGATCGGCGCGAACAGCTTGGGGAGTCTCATTTTCCCCGGCATCGCCCTGAACAATCAGCCGCAACTGTTGCTGGGCGCTGCGTGCACCGCATTGCTGGCGCTGTTGCTCGATGCGCTGGTGAGTTTCTCCAGCCGGCGCTGGCTGGAACGCGGCCTGGCCCGATAAGAGAGGATGTCCATGAAAAGAACCATCGCCTTGCTGCTGGGCGCGGCCCTGCTGTTCGCAGGATTCGCCCAGGCCGCCGAAAAACCGCTGATCCGCATCGGTGCGCGGGTGTTCACCGAACAGACCGTGCTCGCCGAAATCACCGCCCAGTACCTGCGTGCGAACGGCTTCGACGTGCGCATCACTTCGGGGCTGGGCAGCAACATCGCCCGTCAGGCCCAGGAAACCGGCCAGCTCGACATGCTCTGGGAATACACCGGGGTCTCGCTGGTGTCCTACAACCACATCGAGGAACGCATGCCTAGCCCAGAGGCGACCTACGACAAGGTCAAGCAGCTGGATGCGCAGAAAGGCCTGACCTGGCTCACGCCCTCGAAATTCAGCAATACCTATGCGCTGGGCCTGCCGCAGAAAGTGGCCGAGAACTACCCGCAGATCAACAGCATCAGCGACCTGACGCGGGTCTTGAAGGATGAGTCCGAGCGCACCCATCTGGTGGCCCTGGACACCGAGTTCGCCAACCGCCCCGATGGCCTGGTGGGCCTGCGCGAGCTGTACGACATGCCACTGGACCGGCGCAACATCCGCCAGATGGACAGCGGCCTGGTCTACACCGCGATGCGCAACAATCAAGTGTTCGCGGGCCTGGTCTACACCACCGACGGCCGCCTGAACGCCTTCCACCTCAAGCTGCTCGACGACGACCTGCACTACTTCCCCGACTACACCGCAGCGCCCGTACTGCGCACCGAGGTGCTCAAGGCCAACCCGCAACTGGCCGGGCTGCTCAAGCCACTGGCCGAAGCACTCGACGACCAGACCATGCGCACACTCAACGCCCAGGTCGATGTCGAGCACCAGAGCCCGACCCGCGTGGCAGCCGCCTTCCTGCGGGATCATCCTTTCAGCGAGGCCAAGCCATGAACTTCCTCGACACCTTTGCTCACCTGGACTGGGCGCAAGTGCTGCACCTGACCTGGCAACACATCACCCTGGTCGGCATCGCGGTGACCCTGGCGATCATCGTCGGCGTGCCGCTGGGCATCCTGATGACGCGTTTCCCTGCCGTGGCCGGCCCCGTACAGGCTGGCGCCACCGTACTGCTGACGGTACCGGCCATCGCCCTGTTCGGCCTGCTGCTGCCGTTCTATTCCAAGTTCGGCCAGGGCCTGGGCCCGTTGCCGGCCATCACCGCGGTGTTCCTCTATTCACTGCTGCCGATCCTGCGCAACACCTACCTGGCCCTGACCAGCGTCGAACCGGGCATCCGTGAAGCAGCCCGCGGCATCGGCATGACCTTCGGCCAACGCCTGCGCATGGTCGAGCTGCCGATTGCCGTACCGGTGATCCTGGCCGGTGTGCGCACCGCCGTGGTGATGAACATCGGCGTGATGACGATCGCCGCCACCATCGGCGCAGGCGGCCTGGGCGTGCTCATCCTCACCTCCATCAGCCGCAGCGACATGTCGATGCTGGTCGTCGGCGCCGTACTGGTCAGCCTGCTGGCCATCCTCGCCGACCTGCTCCTGCAAACCCTGCAACGTGCCCTGACTCCAGAAGGACTGCGCTCATGATCGAACTGAAAAACCTCAGCAAGACCTTCACCGCCAACGGTAAAGAGATCAAGGCCGTCGACGATGTGAACCTGACCGTCAATGAAGGCGAAATCTGCGTGTTCCTCGGGCCATCGGGTTGCGGCAAGAGCACCACGCTGAAGATGATCAACCGGCTGATCGTGCCCACCCGTGGCCAGGTGTTCATCAATGGCGAAGACACCACCGGGCTGGACGAAGTGACCCTGCGCCGGCACATCGGCTATGTGATCCAGCAGATCGGCCTGTTCCCGAACATGACCATCGAGGAAAACATCACCGTGGTGCCACGCCTGCTGGGCTGGGACAAGCAGCGCTGCCATGACCGCGCCCGCGAGCTGATGAGCATGATCAAGCTCGAACCCAAGCAGTACCTGCAGCGCTACCCGCGCGAGCTGTCCGGTGGCCAGCAGCAGCGAATCGGCGTGATCCGCGCACTGGCCGCCGATGCGCCGGTGTTGCTCATGGACGAGCCGTTCGGTGCGGTCGACCCGATCAACCGCGAGATGATCCAGAACGAGTTCTTCGAGATGCAGCGGGCCTTGAACAAGACCGTGATCATGGTCAGCCATGACATCGACGAAGCGATCAAGCTGGGCGACAAGATCGCCATCTTCCGCGCCGGCAAGCTGCTGCAGCTCGACCACCCCGACACCCTGCTCGCCCACCCGGCGGATGAATTCGTCAGCAGCTTCGTCGGCCAGGACAGCACGCTAAAACGCCTGCTCCTGGTCAAAGCCGAAGACGCCGCCGACAACGCGCCTTCGGTGAGCCCGCAAACGCCAGTGGCCGACGCCCTGGAGCTGCTCGACGAACATGACCGCCGCTACGTGGTGGTGACCGACGCCGAGAACAAGGCCCTGGGCTATGTGCGCCGCCGCGACATGCACCGCCAGCAAGGCACCTGCGCCGACTTCCTGCGCCCGTTCAACGCCACGGCGTCGTATGACGAACACCTGCGCATCCTGTTGTCGCGCATGTACGAGTTCAACCGCGCCTGGCTGCCGGTGCTCGACGCCGAGCAGGTGTTCCTCGGTGAGGTGACGCAGGAGTCCATCGCGGCTTACCTGAGTTCAGGGCGTTCGCGTGGGGCGAAGACGAGCATCGTCTCGCCAGCTGAAGCGGTCGCTTCCTGAGTCGGTAACAAAAAATTTATGGTCGATTTCCTCTGCAGTTCGAGAGGAAATCGTGGCCATAAATATGCACACCGGACGCCCCCTGTGGGAGCGGCTTCAGCCGCGATGGGCTGCGCAGCAGCCCCTGTCAAGGCAGCGCATGCCCCATGAGGTAACGCATTCGCCCGATTCGGCCGACTGCGTCGGCCATCGCGGCTGAAGCCGCTCCTACACAGGCCCTTCCACAATATTTAACGCCTGCCGATCCCACTGGAACATCTGCCCGCCGAGCCAGTCGGTAACTCAGGGCGCTGGCCGGATTCGCCTGTTGATTCCCCGGTCTCCACGCCCTACAGTGCGCGCCGAACGTCCATGCTGGAAACGATCCATCCGGCTCGAAGCTGCGCTTTCCAAGGCTGCGGCGAGCCAACCAACGTGGGGATACGGAGGGCGTTCGTCTGCAACCACTTATTCATTCCGTTTGCCCATGGAGTCCCTGAGTATGTCGATTCAAGTCGAAGACTATTTCGCACGTGACACTTTCACCAAGATGAAGGCGTTCGCCGACAAGCAGGAAACCCCGTTCGTGGTCATCGACACGCAGATGATCAGCCAGGCCTACGACGACCTGCGCGCCGGGTTCGAATTCGCCAAGGTCTACTACGCCGTCAAGGCCAACCCTGCCGTCGAGATCATCGACCTGCTCAAGGACAAGGGCTCGAACTTCGACATCGCCTCGATCTACGAGCTGGACAAGGTGATGAACCAGGGTGTGAGCGCCGACCGCATCAGCTACGGCAACACCATCAAGAAGTCCAAGGACATCCGCTACTTCTTCGAGAAGGGCGTGCGCCTGTACGCCACCGACTCCGAAGCCGACCTGCGCAACATCGCCAAGGCCGCGCCGGGTTCGAAAGTGTATGTGCGGATCCTCACCGAAGGCTCTACCACGGCTGACTGGCCGCTGTCGCGCAAGTTCGGCTGCCAGACCGACATGGCCATGGACCTGCTGATCCTGGCCCGTGACCTGGGCCTGGTGCCGTACGGCATCTCGTTCCACGTCGGTTCGCAGCAGCGCGACATCAGCGTCTGGGACGCGGCCATCGCCAAGGTCAAGGTGATCTTCGAGCGGCTGAAGGAAGAAGACGGCATCGAGCTGAAGCTGATCAACATGGGCGGCGGTTTCCCGGCCAACTACATTACCCGCACCAACAGCCTGGAAACCTACGCCGAGGAAATCATCCGCTTCCTCAAGGAAGACTTCGGTGACGACCTGCCGGAAATCATCCTGGAGCCGGGTCGCTCGCTGATCGCCAACGCCGGCATTCTGGTCAGTGAAGTGGTGCTGGTAGCACGCAAGTCGCGCACGGCGGTCGAGCGCTGGGTGTACACCGACGTGGGCAAGTTCTCGGGCCTGATCGAAACCATGGACGAGTCCATCAAGTTCCCGATCTGGACCGAGAAGAAAGGCGAGATGGAAGAAGTGGTCATCGCGGGCCCTACCTGCGACAGCGCCGACATCATGTACGAGCAGTACAAGTACGGCCTGCCGCTGAACCTGGCCATCGGTGACCGCCTGTACTGGCTGTCGACCGGCGCCTACACCACCAGCTACAGCGCGGTGGAATTCAACGGCTTCCCGCCGCTGAAAGCGTTCTACGTCTGACTGATGCAGGCATCAAGGACTGCTCGGCAGCCCTTGATGCCTGTGACCGCTGAGGGTAGCGTTCCTCCCCTCGCAGCGGCTCCCCCCACCCCTCGCTCAACCTCCGCCGCTTGTGCAGGGTTCCATCAGGCCGCCCGCCACGTGCCCCTCGCGTCAATGTTCAAGGCTGAAACGGTCGGCATCCAGATTGGCCGGAAATCGGCTGCGATAGGCCGCCAGCTCGGCTGCGCGAAGCTCGATCATGAACACTCCGTCTGCCTCCCCTGCGCTCAGCAGGCTTTCGCCCTGGAAGTCCAGCACCTGGCTGTCACCGGTGTAGGCAAAGCCCTTGCCGTCGGTGCCCACGCAATTCACGGCCGCGACGAAACACAAGTTTTCGATGGCCCGTGCAGGGAGCAGCCGATTCCAATGCAGGCGCCGCGCGGCAGGCCAGTTGGCGGTGTACAGCAGCAGATCGGTGTCGGTCGCATCGCGGCTCCACACCGGGAAGCGCAGGTCGTAGCAGATCAGCGGACGAATGCGCCAGCCCTTGAGCTCGAACTGCACCTGGCGCTCGCCGGGCGTGTAGTGCTTGTGCTCACCGGCCATGCGGAACAGGTGGCGTTTGTCGTAGTGCAGCACCTCGCCATCGGGGCGTGCCCAGAGCAGGCGGTTACGGTGGCTGCCGTCGGCGGCGCGGATGATCACACTGCCGGTGACCACGGCGTCGAGCTTCTTCGCCTGGGCCTTGAGCCATTTGCTGGTTGGCCCGTTCTCCGGCTCGGCCAGACGCTCCGATTCCATGGAAAACCCGGTGGTGAACATTTCCGGGAGCACGATCAGGTCAGCGCCGGCGGCCTGCTGCAGCAACGTCTCGAAGTGTTCGTAATTCGCCTGGCGGTCCTGCCAGGCCAGGCGGGTCTGCACCAGAGCGATGTTCAGGTCGGGCAATTGGCTCAGATCGCGCATAGTTTCTCCGCTGCGTGCTGCAGCGTCTCCTCACGTTTGGCGAAGCACAGGCGAAGCAGCCGTTGCTCGGCGACAGGTTGCTGGTAGAACACCGAGATCGGAATACTGGCCACGCCATGTTCACGGGTCAGCCACTGGGCCATCTCGACATCATTCAGGTCAGGGCGGATCGCCGAATAGTCGACCAGCTGGAAATACGTGCCCGGCGTGCGCGTGAAGCGAAAGCGCGAGCCTTGCAGCAAGTCGCAGAACAGGTCGCGCTTGGCCTGATAGAACGCCGGCAGTTGGTCAAGATACTCGGGCTGTTCGGCCATGAAGTCAGCCAGCGCGTGCTGCAACGGCGTCACACCACAGAAGTTGACGTACTGGTGCACCTTGCGCAGCTCCACGCTCAGCGCCGGCGGGGCGATCACATAGCCGGTCTTCCAGCCGGTCACGTGGTAGCTCTTGCCAAACGAACTGACCACGAAGGCGCGCGCATAGAGCTGTTCATGGGCCAGTACGCTGACGTGCTGGGCACCGTCGTAGACCAGGTGCTCGTAGACTTCGTCGCTGATCAGGTAGAGGTCGCGCTCGGCAGTCAGCTGCGCCAACTGGTCGAGGTCTGCGCGGGTGATCAGGGCGCCGCTGGGATTGTGCGGCGCATTGAGAATCACCAGCCGTGTGCGTGGGCTCAGGGCCTCTGCGAACGCCTGCCAATCGATGCGAAAATCGTCACCGCTCAGCTGCAGGTGCACACACTGCCCGCCGGCGAGGGCCACCGCCGGCGCGTAGGCGTCGTAACAGGGGTCGAACACGATGACTTCGTCACCGGCCTGGATCACGGCCTGAATGGCGCAGAAGATCGCTTCGGTAGCGCCCGGGGTAATGGTCACTTCGAGCTCGGCATCGACCGTTACGCCGTAATGCCGCGCGACCTTGCACGCGACTTGCTCGCGCAAGGCCGCCACGCCGGTCATCGGCGCGTACTGGTTATGACCCGCCGCCACATGCCGGCCGACCGCGTCGAGCAGTGCCAGCGGTGCGTTGAAATCAGGAAAACCCTGGGACAGGTTCACGGCACCGGTCTGCGCCGCCAACTGCGACATGGTGGTGAAAATCGTGGTGCCGACGTTCGGCAGTTTGCTGCGGATCATGTCGCCCTCTCCCTACGGGGTCCGAGGGCTATAAGCTACAAGCTCTGGGCCATAAGAAAAAGCGGCATGGATCACTCCATGCCGCTTTCTTGTGCCTCGATGCGCAACCGGATCAGCGTTTGTCGCGGCGCTTCTTCTCGGCCTTCTTGTGGTGCGACATCAAGCGGCGCTTCTTGTTGACCTGGCGGTCGGTGAGGGTGTTCTTCTTGCCCTCGAACGGGTTCTCGCCGCCCTTGTACTCGATGCGGATCGGCGTACCGACCAGCTTGAGCACACGCCGGTAGGTGTTCTCCAGGTAACGCGAGTACGAACGCGGAATCTTCTCGGTCTGGTTACCGTGGATCACGATCAGCGGCGGGTTGGCGCCCCCGAGGTGGGCATAGCGCAGCTTGATCCGACGACCATTGACCAGTGGCGGCTGGTGCTCGCTGATGGCGTCTTCGAGGATCTGCGTGAGGCGGCTGGTCGGCCAGCGGGTGACCGCCGACTTGAACGCGGCCTGTACCGACTTGTACAGGTTGCCAACGCCGGTGCCGTGCAGCGCCGAAATGAAGTGAATGTCAGCGAAGTCGACGAAGAACAGCCGACGCTCCAGCTCGGTCTTGACGTAGTCACGCTCGCCCGGCTCCATGCCGTCCCACTTGTTCAGCGCGATGACGATGGCCCGACCGGCTTCGAGGGCGAAGCCCAGCAGGTTGAGGTCATGGTCGACCACCCCTTCGTGGGCATCCATGACGAAGACCACGACGTTGGCGTCCTTGATCGCCTGCAGCGTCTTGACCACCGAGAATTTTTCGACTTCCTCGTGGATCTTGCCGCGCCGGCGCACACCGGCGGTGTCGATGAAGGTGTACTTTTCGCCATCACGTTCGAAGGGAATGTAGATGCTGTCACGGGTGGTGCCCGGCTCGTCATAGACCACCACACGCTCTTCGCCAAGCATGCGGTTGACCAGCGTCGACTTGCCCACGTTGGGGCGGCCGATAATGGCGATCTTGATGCCATCCTTTTCGCTCGGGCCCGGAATGCGCACCGCCTCTTCGCCCTCGGCGACATCGGCATCCAGTGCTTCTTCCTCGGCATCGCGAGGAATGTGGCCCAGTACCGATTCCATGAGCGCATTCATGCCGCGGCCCTGGGCGCCGGCGACCGGCATCGCATTGCCCATGCCCAGCGGCGAGAACTCGGCGCGAGCGACGTCGGCGTCGATGTTGTCGATCTTGTTGGCGACCAGGATGGCGGCCTTGTTACGTTTGCGCAGGTGCTCGGCGATCATCTGATCCGCCGCAGTCATGCCCGCACGGGCATCGACCAGGAACAGCACATAGTCGGCTTCTTCGATGGCCATCAGCGACTGCTCGGCCATCTTCTCGTCCATGCCCACTTCATCACCGGTGATACCACCGGTGTCGACGAGGATATACGAACGACCCTGCCAGCTGGCATCGCCATACTGGCGGTCACGGGTCAGACCCGACAGGTCCCCGACGATGGCGTCGCGGGTCTTGGTCAGGCGGTTGAACATGGTGGACTTGCCGACGTTCGGCCGCCCTACCAAGGCGATTACGGGAACCATGCGGCTCTCCAATGGTGAATTCTTGAAAATGCAAAGGCCGCTGCAGGGCAGCGGCCGGAGTTCGTGCGGTGCTCGAAGCACCGCGACTCAAGGTCGGCGAGACCTTGAGCATAGCGTCAGCGGACGGTCAGTGCCTCGAGCTTGCCGCTGTTGCCGTAGACGTAAATGGTATCGCCGACCACCAGGGGGCGGGCGCGCAATCCATCGCTGTCGATGCGCTCGCGGCCGACGAAGCGACCGTCGACCTGGCTGAGCAGGTGCAGGTAGCCTTCGAAGTCGCCCACGGCGATATAGCTGGAAAACACTTCCGGCGCCGACAGTTGCCGACGCGCCATGCTGTCGTTGCTCCACAGCGCGCTGGAGGAACGCTCATCGACGCTTTCGACCGTACCGGAGGCTTCGCTCACGTAGACGTTGCCAAAGCCCTGGGCGACACCGACATAGCTCGAGGCATCGCGCTGCCACAACACGCGGCCGCTTTCCAGATCCAGGCCGGCAACCCGACCCTGATAGGTGCTGACGTACAGCGTGCCACCGGACAGCAGCAAGCCGCCGTCGATGTCCACCACGCGGTCCAGCTCGGAACGGCCTTGCGGCACCGCGACCCGGCTTTCCCAGACCGGTACGCCGTTCTGGATGTCGACCGCGACCACCTTACCGCTCGACAGGCCGGCGATGGCCAGGCGATTGGTGACGATGGGCGCGCCGGTACCGCGCAGGGTCAGCACGGCCGGGGAGCTTTCGTAGATCCAGCGGCGCTCGCCAGTGGCAGCGTCCAGGCCGATCAAACGATCGTCCTGGGTTTGCACCACCACCACGTCACCGTTGTTGGCGGGCGGCGCCAGCACTTCGCTGCTCACCCGTGAGCGCCAGCGTTCCTTGCCCGTGCTGGCGTCCAGGGCAATGACTTCACCCTTGAGCGTGCCCAGCGTCAGCAGGCCGTAGCCCACGCCGACGGCACCGGAGACCGGCAGGTCGAGGTCTCGTTCCCAGGCCACGTCGCCGGTGAGGCGGTTCAGCGCGTAGACCTCGCCGGTCACGTCTGCGGCGAAGATGCGATCGTTCTCGATGGCCGGAACCAGGGTGTTGTACTTCTCACCCTGGCCTTCACCGATCGAACGGCTCCACAGCTTCTTGAGTACCACTTCCTCGTTGAACTGGGTCAGTTCGGCCGGGGGCAGTTCCTTCTTGCTGTTGCTGCTGCAACCCGCGGCCAGAACGGCCAGGGTCAGCACTGCTGCTTGTTTCCAACCGATCACGTCACGCGTCCCCTTTGGCCAAGTCGTCCAGCTTCAATTGCAGTCCACCGGTCGCGGCGTCATCGGACATCGCGGCCTTGGCCTTTTGATAGGCGCCGTGCGCATCATCGGCACGTCCCAGTTGCACCAGCAGGTCACCCTTGAGCTCCTCACGGCTGGCGAGGAAGGCCTTGTCGGCATCCCCCTCGAGCAGCTTGAGGCCTTCTTCCGCCTTGTCTTGCGCCGCGAGCACACGGGCCAGGCGCTGACGCGAGATTTCACCCAGGGTGGCATCGGCCGGCTTGTCCATCACGCTTTTCAGCTCGGACGCAGCGTCATCGAGCTTGCCGCTCTCGACCGCGACCTTGGCCACGAACAGGCTGCCGTATTGCGCGTAAGGCGTGCCGCCGAAGTCACTCTTGAGCTTGCCGGCCAGTTCGGCCACCTTGGCCGTGTCCGGTGTCCCGGTCGGGGTCAGGGTGGTTTCCAGCAGCGCCTGGTACAAGCTCGAGGCGCCCTGGGACTGATTGGTCTGGTACTTGTGCCAGGCCTGCCAGCCCATCACCACCGCAGCGGCGAGCAAGGCGCCGGTGAGCAACGGCTTGCCGTTGCGGTTCCACCAGTCCTTGGCGCCAGCCAGGCCATCATCATCGATACTCGACACCCCAATACTCCTTCTCAGCAATTCGGCAGTTGAACCGCATCACGCCTGCGCGATAGCGGTTTCCAGGTGCTCGGCCAGAGCATCCCAGGCAATGTTCTGTTGTTCGCCCTGGCCACGCAGGGGCTTGAAGCCAACCACTTCGGCGGCCAGTTCGTCGTCGCCCAGAATCAGCGCGAACAGCGCGCCGCTCTTGTCGGCTTTCTTGAACTGGCTCTTGAAGCTGCCGGCACCGGCGTTGACCGCCAGGCGCAGCGAGGGCAGCCGGTCGCGCAGGCGCTCGGCCAGGCGCAGGCCGGCAAGCTCGGCCGG
>NZ_DAMCCR010000104.1:0-15026 GCF_032058845.1 Pseudomonas sp.
TCGCGCAATGGCAAAAGAGGCAAGTCGAGGGTGGTCTTCATGATTTCGCCTCTACAGCGGCCCTGTGGCCGGAAACCGTTGGAAATAGTGCTTGGGGTTAATGTGGGGGCAGGTCCGCAAAATTACAAGCGCTTCGGCCAGTAAATGCAGAAAGGGGCCCGAGGGCCCCTTTGGGTGTTGCAGAGTGTGCGCCAGCGACTCAGGCGTCGGGCGCAACCTTGGCTTGCGGCTCGCTGTTCTCGTAGATCAACAGCGGCTTGGACGTACCTTCGATGACGCTCTCGTCGATCACGACCTTGCTGACATCCTTCGCCGAAGGAATGTCGTACATGGTATCGAGCAACACGCCTTCGAGGATGGAACGCAGGCCCCGCGCACCGGTTTTGCGCTCCAGCGCCTTGTGCGCCACGGCCTTGAGTGCATCGCTGCGGAACTCGAGGTCAACGCTCTCCATTTCGAAGAGTTTGGCGTACTGCTTGGTCAGGGCGTTCTTCGGCTCGGTCAGGATCTGCACCAGGGCAGCCTCATCCAGCTCATCGAGCGTTGCCAGCACGGGCAGGCGACCGACGAACTCAGGGATCAGACCGAACTTGACGAGATCGTCCGGCTCGACTTCACGCAGAGATTCACCGACCTTCTTGCCCTCTTCCTTGCTGCGCACCTGGGCACCGAAACCGATGCCACCCTTGGCAGAACGGTTCTGGATGACTTTCTCCAGACCCGAGAAGGCACCGCCGCAGATGAACAGGATGTTGCGCGTGTCGACTTGCAGGAATTCCTGCTGCGGATGCTTGCGGCCACCCTGAGGCGGTACCGAGGCAACGGTACCCTCGATCAGCTTGAGCAGGGCTTGCTGCACACCCTCACCCGAAACATCACGGGTAATGGACGGGTTGTCGGACTTGCGCGAAATCTTGTCGATTTCGTCGATGTAGACGATGCCCATCTGGGCCTTCTCGACATCGTAATCGCACTTCTGCAGCAGTTTCTGAATGATGTTCTCGACGTCTTCACCCACATAACCGGCTTCGGTCAGGGTGGTGGCGTCGGCGATGGTGAACGGAACGTTCAACAGGCGCGCAAGCGTCTCGGCTAGCAGGGTCTTGCCCGAACCGGTAGGTCCGATCAGCAGGATATTGCTCTTGCCAAGCTCGACTTCGTCGCCCTTCTTGTCACGCTGATTGAGGCGCTTGTAGTGGTTGTAGACCGCTACGGCGAGCACCTTTTTCGCGCGTTCCTGACCAATGACGTACTGATCCAGGATACCGCTGATTTCTTTCGGCGAAGGCAGTTTATGCGCGCTGCTCTCGGCCTGTGCTTCCTGCACCTCCTCGCGGATGATGTCATTGCACAGGTCGACGCACTCGTCGCAGATAAATACCGAGGGCCCGGCAATCAATTTGCGCACTTCGTGCTGGCTTTTGCCGCAGAAGGAGCAATAGAGCAATTTGCCGCTGTCCTCGCCGTTACGGGTGTCAGTCATTCGATCGATCCAATCCGGGTAGGCTTGCAACACAAGATGAAGGCAATTGCGGTCTTTTTCAAGTCCGCAGGCAGGCGCGCACAGCGCCCGCCTGCTCTGGCGCCGTGATCAGGAAACCAGTTGCCGCTTGTCATACACCGAGTCGACCAGGCCGTACTCGGCAGCGCGGGTAGCGCTCATGAAGTTGTCACGCTCGGTGTCGCGCTTGATGGTGTCGATGTCCTGGCCAGTGTGGTAGGCCAGCAGCTCGTTCAGGCGCGCCTTGATGCTGAGGATTTCCTGAGCATGGATCTCGATGTCGGTCGCCTGCCCCTGGAAACCGCCAAGTGGCTGGTGAATCATCACCCGCGAGTTGGGCAGGCAGTGACGCTTGCCCTTGGCGCCGGCGGCCAGCAGGAACGCGCCCATGCTGCAGGCTTGACCCATGCAGATGGTCGACACGTCAGGTTTGACGAACTGCATGGTGTCGTAGATCGACATCCCGGCAGTCACCGAACCACCTGGGGAGTTGATGTACAGGTGGATGTCCTTGTCAGGGTTTTCTGCTTCGAGGAACAACAGCTGCGCCACGACCAGGTTGGCCATGTAGTCTTCGACCGGCCCTACCAGGAAGATCACGCGCTCCTTCAAGAGACGCGAGTAGATGTCATAGGAACGTTCGCCGCGGGCGGACTGTTCGACAACCATTGGGACCAGGCCGCCGGCGGCCTGAATGTCAGAGCTCTGCTGAATATAAGAATTGCGGGACATGTCCTGCACTCACTCCGAAATAGTCATGGCTTGAATACGCACAAGCCAGCGCGAAGGCTGGCTTGTGAGGGTTTCCTACGAAATTAACGTATTACTCAGCAGCTGGAGCCTGTGCTGGTTTTACCGCTTCTTCGTACGAGACCGACTTGTCGGTCACAGTCGCTTTCTGCAAAACAGTATCTACAACTTGCTCTTCGAGCACAACCGAGCGCACTTCGTTCATCTGCTCGTCGTTTTTGTAGTACCAGGCGATGACTTGCTCAGGCTCCTGATACGCCGAAGCCATCTCTTCGATCATTTCACGAACCTTGGTGTCTTCAGGCTTGAGCTCGAACTGCTTGACCACTTCAGCCACGATCAGGCCCAGCACAACGCGGCGCTTGGCTTGCTCTTCGAACAGCTCGGCCGGCAGTTGATCAGGCTTGATGTTGCCACCGAACTGCTGCACCGCTTGCACGCGCAGACGGTTGACTTCGTTTTCCAGCAGCGCTTTTGGCACTTCGATCGGGTTGGCCGCCAGCAGACCGTCCATGACCTGAGTCTTGACCTTGGCCTTGATGGCCTGGCGCAGCTCGCGCTCCATGTTCTTGCGCACTTCGGTGCGGAAGCCTTCGAGCGACGATTCCTTGATACCGAACTGGGCGAAGAATTCTTCGTTCAGCTCTGGCAGCTGAGGCGCCGCCACGGCATTGACGGTGATGGTGAACTCAGCGGCCTTGCTGGCCAGGTCGAGGTTCTGGTAGTCCTCGGGGAAGGTGACGTTGACGACACGCTCTTCGCCAGCCTTGGCGCCGACCAGACCGTCTTCGAAGCCTGGGATCATGCGGCCCGAGCCCAGCACCAGCTGAGTGCCCTTGGCCGAACCACCCTGGAACTCTTCACCGTCTACCTTGCCGACGAAATCGATGGTGACCTGGTCGTCGTTCTGCGCTTCGCGCTCGACGGTTTCAAAGCGCACGTTCTGCTTGCGCAGCACTTCCAGCATCTTGTCCAGGTCGGCATCGGCCACTTCGGCGCTCAGGCGTTCGATGTTGATCGATTCCAGGCCAGCAACGGTGAACTCCGGGAACACTTCGAAGATCGCGACGAACTCGAGATCGCCACCCTTTTCGAACGACTTGGGCTCAACGGCAGGTGCGCCGGCCGGGGTCAGCTTCTGCTCGACGATGGCTTCATAGAAAGAGGCCTGGACCAGCTCGCCGAACGCTTCTTCACGGGCAGCCGCTTCGTAGCGCTGACGGATAACGCTCATAGGCACTTTGCCAGGGCGGAAGCCTGGGACCTTGGCGCGACGGGCAGTCTGTTGCAGACGCTTGTTGACTTCGTTCTCGACGCGCTCAGCCGGAACGGCGATGGTCATGCGACGCTCGAGAGCAGAAGTGTTTTCAACAGAAACTTGCATGGATATTCCTCGTTGCACAGACGTTAGCCGGCGATAGCCCGACTCCAGAAATCAAGGGCAAACATTCTAGTGACTCACGCACCAGAAGTCACCCCACTCCAGACGACGTAAACCCGCGCCGGACGTTTTTGTGATAAAGGCCTCGCGACATTGCGCCAGACCCGGCAAAACCAGGACGCCCAGACGCAAAAACGTCCACGCGCGCTTGTGACCTGTGAACTGGACCTCAGCCAGCGCCCATCAGGGCGCCGCAGGGTCGAGCTCGTTGAAATGACAGTATTCTTCCCACTCCAGCCCCAGCGCCTCGGCCACCTCCTGGTGGGTTTCAAGGCGCATGCTGGCCAGCGCCTCGGGCGACTCGGCGATCAGCTCCAGCGCTAGCTCCCAAGCCTGCAGACCCTGCGCCTGCGCCTGATCCTCGAACGCCCACTGGATCTGCTGGGCCTGCTCGCGCGCATCGAGGCCTTGTATCTCCTCGAGCAACTGCGCATTGGCTTCGGCAAAACGCTGCAGCGCGACGGCCTGGCGATGTTCTTTTGCAATCATGGGACTTCCTTCTGCCAGCACGGCGAACGGCGTTCACCTCGAACTCGACGCTCGATGGCCAAACGCTTGTCAGTGACGATCAGAAATGGGGGGCTGCGCGAGAAATTCAAGGGTGTGCGAAGAAAAGTGCGTCTCTGCATTCAGGCCTGCAGCCCAAGCGGATCGCGCTGCCTCAGCCCCACACCCTCTTTATATTGCACATTGGCAGAAAATACGCGGATCACGAGAGGTTTTCGCCGAGCAGAAACGAATAAAGGCAGCCGTTTGGCTGCCTTTATTCGTATGCCCAACAGGGCGCTAGATGGTGCGGACGAAGAGACTCGAACTCTTACAGCTTGCGCCGCTGGAACCTAAATCCAGTGTGTCTACCAATTCCACCACGTCCGCATGCAACCGTTAAAACCATGCAACAGTTAAAACAAAGGCGCCAGATTATTTAATCAAGGCGCCTTCGAAGAATATGGGGTGGACGATGGGAATCGAACCCACGACAACTGGAATCACAATCCAGCGCTCTACCAACTGAGCTACGCCCACCATATTGCGGTGTTACGTTGAAACTTCACTTGCTTGCCAAAGCTGCCTTAGTGGCGCACCCGGCAGGACTCGAACCTGCGACCATCCGCTTAGAAGGCGGATGCTCTATCCAGCTGAGCTACGGGCACATATTCAATCTGCTTTCTGGTAGGATTGCAAATCAACTTCAGCCGTACCGAACAAGCTAGCAAATCTGCTCATTCTGCCTGACCTTGCTAACCAGTGCTAGGCTCTGCCCGACAAGTGCGACGAATGTTATAGACGAGCCTTCATGTCGTCAACACTTTTCTAAAAAAAATTTAGCCTATTGAAGGGGTTAGAGGATTTGCCCGACCACGCGCCTTTTGCCCCCAGGCTGTGTCGTGCGAGAATGCCGCCCCTTATCTGTTCTCATCTTGATGGTTAAACACGCGTCTATGACTGCACACCTTATCGATGGCAAGGCGATCGCCGCCAACCTGCGCAAGCAGATCGCTCAACGTGTCGTTGAGCGCCGCCAGCAGGGCCTGCGCACACCGGGCCTGGCGGTGATCCTGGTCGGCACCGACCCTGCCTCACAAGTCTATGTCTCGCACAAGCGCAAGGACTGCGAAGAGGTTGGCTTCATTTCGCAGGCTTTCGACCTGCCTGCCGCCACCGCCCAAGACGACCTGACCGGGTTGATCGATCGCCTCAATGACGACCCGAGCATCGACGGCATCCTGCTGCAACTGCCCTTGCCCGCTCACCTCGATGCTTCGAGCCTGCTCGAGCGTATCCGTCCAGACAAAGACGTCGACGGTTTCCACCCCTACAACGTCGGTCGCCTGGCGCAACGCATTCCACTGCTGCGCCCGTGTACGCCCAAAGGCATCATGACCCTGCTCGAAAGCACCGGGCAGGACCTGTACGGCATGGACGCGGTGATCGTGGGTGCGTCGAACATCGTGGGGCGCCCCATGGCGATGGAACTGCTGCTCGCCGGCTGCACCGTGACCGTTTGCCACCGCTTCACCAAGGACCTGCCCGGCCATGTAGGCCGCGCGGACCTGGTGGTCGTGGCTGCGGGCAAGGCAGGCCTGGTGAAAGGTGAATGGATCAAGCCGGGCGCGATCGTGATCGATGTCGGCATCAACCGTCAGGAAGACGGCCGACTGGTCGGCGACGTGGTCTATGAAAGCGCCCTGCCCCGCGCCGGCTGGATCACGCCGGTACCCGGCGGTGTAGGCCCGATGACTCGCGCCTGCCTGCTGGAAAACACGCTGTTCGCGGCTGAAGAGCTGCACGCCTAGGGGTATCAGGCGTCGCGCAGCGGCCTGCTCAGCAAGCGAAAACGGCATCTCGACGCGAGATGCCGTTTTTTTTCGCCCGGGTGAAACGTTCAAGCCGTCACCCTAGAGCCATCACCGCGGAAACGTTCGGCAACTGGTCAGACCGGTCAGCCTGAAACACCTTGCAATGCGGAAAAAGGCGGGCGTAGAGTGAGCGCGCACTGGACAAACCGGTAAGACCACAATAATTAAGTCCACGCTCACGGGCGCTCCACCACCGGCGAGCAAGGACACCGACCAAGAGACTCCTCCCATGCTCAAATGGTGCTCGCGTTCGATCTTCCTGCAAGTCGTGCTAGGCCTTGCCCTCGGGGTGATCTGCGGCCTCAGCTTCCCCGAAGTTTCCCTGCAGCTCAAACCCCTCGGCGACGGTTTCATCAAACTGATCAAGATGCTGATCGGCATCATCGTCTTCTGCGTGGTGGTCAGCGGTATCTCCGGCGCAGGTGACTTGAAGAAGGTCGGTCGTATCGGCTTGAAATCGGTCATCTACTTCGAAGTGCTCACGACCATTGCGCTGGTGATCGGCCTGGTATTCGCGTTCACCAGCGGTATCGGTACGGGCGCCAATATCCATCTGGACCAGTTGTCCAGCGCCGATGCCAACGGCCTGGCCGAGCGCGGCCATCAGATCCATGGCACCGCCACTTTCCTCATGGACCTGATCCCCACTTCGGTGGTGGGTGCCTTTGCAGACAACAACATTCTGCAGGTACTGCTGTTCTCGGTGCTGTTCGGCAGCGCCCTGAACCTGGTCGGCGAGCCGGCTTCGGGCATTTCCCGCCTGATCAATGAACTCAGCCACGTGGTGTTCCGCATCATGGGCATGATCGTACGCCTGGCGCCCATCGGCGTGTTCGGCGCCATCGCCTTCACCACCAGCAAATATGGCCTCGAGTCGCTGCAGCACCTGGGCGGCCTGGTGGCGCTCTTCTACCTGACCTGCGCAGGCTTCGTGCTGATCATCCTCGGGACCGTGATGCGCGTGTCGGGGCTCAAGCTGATTCCACTGATCAAATACCTGCGTGAAGAACTGACCATCGTGCTCGGCACCGCCTCGTCCGATGCGGTGCTGCCGCAGATCATGCGCAAGCTCGAACACCTGGGCATCGGCAGTTCAACCGTGGGCCTGGTGATCCCCACAGGGTATTCTTTCAACCTCGACGGTTTCTCGATCTACCTGACCCTGGCCATCGTGTTCATCGCCAACGCCACCGGTACACCGCTGGCCATGACCGACCTGCTCACCATCCTGCTGGTCTCGCTGGTAACGTCCAAAGGCGCCCACGGCATCCCAGGTTCGGCGCTGGTGATCCTTGCCGCAACGCTGACCGCAGTGCCCGCGATTCCGGTGGTCGGCCTGGTGCTGGTGCTGGC
The DNA here is from genome assembly GCF_032058845.1 of Pseudomonas sp. Lineage (GTDB taxonomy): Bacteria > Pseudomonadota > Gammaproteobacteria > Pseudomonadales > Pseudomonadaceae > Aquipseudomonas. The sequence continues at coordinate 7,406 of NZ_DAMCCR010000104.1, forward strand.
AGTGGACTGGTTCATGGGCATTGGCCGCGCGCTGACCAACCTGATCGGCAACTGCGTTGCCACCGTGGCCATCGCTCGCTGGGAAAAAGACATCGATCTGGAACGCGCCAACAATGTGCTCGCCGGCAAGCCGGGCTTTGCCCTCGCCGCTCGCAAACCGGGCACCGCCCATCAATAGCAAGACTGCAACAGCCGCCGGCGCCCCGCGTCGGCGCGCGAGGAATCCCGATGCATCCACACCCGGAGAGCCACCTGTGATCAGCTCATCGACCGTGGTCAACGCTGTAGTGGAAAAGCTGCGTCAGGCTTTGGCCCGTGGCCAATGGCGCAGCGGTGACATGCTGCCTGGCCAGCGCGAGCTGGCGGAGCAACTGGGCATCAGCCGCCCCAGCCTGCGCGAAGCCGTCACCGTACTGGAAACCCTGGGCCTGCTGCGCTCGCTGCCAGGCAAAGGCGTGCTGGTGCTGGACGTCGATGCCGGGGTGCTGAGCAACGCCGGTGAACAGGTCGCGGGCGCCAGCCTGGCTGACGTACTGCAACTGCGCTACACCCTCGAGCCGTTCATCGTCGGGCTGGTGGCGCAGTCAGCCAACAGCCAGGACATCGGCCAACTGCGCCTGACCCTGATGGACATGCGTGAAGCGCTGGACGAGCAGGACAGTGAAGCCGGGGTCTCGGCCTACATCGCGTTTCACCAAGCGCTGTTCGCGCTGACCACCAACCCGATCTTCCAGAGCGTGGTCCAACAGACCGGCACTGCACTCAAGCAGAGCGCCGACATGCTGCGCAAATCGCCCGAACACCTGGCCGCGCGGCTGACTGAAAATGAAGCCGTGGTGCGCGCGATCCGCGAAAAGAACAGCGCCAAGGCCAGCGCCCAGATGCGTCGCCACATCCTTCAGGAAGGTCTGCGCATGGGCATCGAGCTGAACATACCGGACGAAAGCCCGTCCCCCTGACACTGGAGAGCGACCATGCCCGCCTGCGCCCACGCCGCCCCCCGTCTGCCCAAGCTGCTGCTCGGCGGTGAAACACGCCTGTCTGCCGAGCAGATCTATCCACGCCTGTTCGACGCCATCCTCGAGCAGCGCCTGCCACCGGGCAGCCCGTTGCCTGAACAAGCGCTGAGCAATGCCTTCGGGGTCAGCCGTACGGTGATTCGGCGCGTACTCGGGCGGCTGTCGGATCAGCAAGTGATCGTACAGCGTCCGAGCCACACCGCGCACCTCGCCGCCCCGGACCCTCAGCAGGCCAGACAGGTGCTCAGCGCGCGGCGCCTGGCAGAAACCACGTTGATCGGCCTGGCCACGCAACGCGCCCGACCCACGCAGATTCGCCAATTGCGCCAGTTGGTGGAGCGCGAACGCCAGCACCATGAGCGCGGCGAGCGCTGCACGGCGATTCGTCTGGGTGGCGAGTTTCACCTGAAGCTGGCGCAGATGGCCGACAACGCCCCGCTGGCGCGATTTCTCAATGGACTGGTGCCAATGACCTCGCTGATCATCGCGCGTTATGAGTCGCCGTGTTGCGAGCACTGCGCCTGGGAAGAGCATGCCGCGATCATCGATGCGATCGAGCAAGGCGATGCCAACGCGGCACTGACCCTGATGCACGAACACCTCGACCGCCTGGAACACAAGCTCGTGCTGGAGCCCCGCCACTGACGCCGACGCGCCACCCTTGCAGGTAGCGCGCCGTCAGGTCGCCATCAGATCACTGGCCCCGGTCGCTCATCGCGCCGGTGCCAGTTTGCCCTTGGCATCGGAGAAGACGATTTCGACGCGGCGGTTCTGCGCCCGCCCGCGCTCGGAGGCGTTGGCTTCGATCGGATACTGATCACCATAGCCCTGCACCTCGATACGCCGCTCATCGACCCCCAGGTCGACCAGCATGTCGGCTACGGCCTGGGCGCGGTCGCGCGACAGCATGAGGTTCTCCTCGCTGGGCCCGGTGCTGTCGGTGTAGCCCTCGATGCGCACCACGCGGCGCGGGTTGAGCTGCAGGAACTGCACCAGCTTGAGCACGGTGCGGCTGGCAGCGTTCTTCAACTCGGCGCGACCGGTGTCGAAGAGCACATCGCTCAAGGTCATGACCAGGCCGCGGTCACCCTGCTCCGAGGCCAGTGCCGCGATCTGCGTTTCCAGCCATTTGCCCTGCTGCTGAACGCTGTCGAGCTTGGCTTCACGCAGCGCCAGCTGCAGGCGCTGACGCTCCAGATCGAGCTTGGCCAGGCGCTCCTCATTCAGGGCCAGCTTGCTGTGCTCGCGGGCAATCTCGCTGTAGCGCTGGCTGAGGTAGGCATAGTGACGCACATCGCTACCGCTGCCGATGTAACTGGACAGGCGCTCGGCGCGGCCCAAGGACTCACCGGCACGGATCACGTCGCGTGGCGCACTGCGCAACACATCGGCATCGTCCTTGACGGCTTGAAATGCGCTGGAGGCGTCGGTGAGGGTCTGTTCGCTGCGCTCGCTGGCGCACCCTTGCAAGCCGGCAACGGCCATCACGGCGATCAGGCCTGCGCTGATGCGGCTCATGGCTGCACCGCCAACTGCTTGCGCAGACGATCAACGCGGGTCTGTACCACGTTCAACTGGGTCTGGCTCTTTTGCGTCAGTACCCGGGCCTCGGCCAGGCGGGCATCCAGCTCGGCCTGCTCGGCGCGCATGCGAGCATCGCGGTACTGCGCCGACAGCATGTTGCCGCGGGCGCGGTCGAGCTTGTCTTGCGCGAGTTTGAATTCAGGCACTTCATCGGTGGCACCGACGGCCTTGGCCTGCTCCAGCGCCTGCTCGGACAGGCGCATCTGTTCGGTGGGCGCCGGATCGCTGGCGCAGCCTGTCAGGCCACACAGGGCCAGGGCGAGGGTCAAGGTCGGGATTCTCAAGCGACTGTTCCTAGTGTCTGGGGGCTTCCGGCAAGGGCTGCATCTGCGCTTTCCAACGCTCGACGTTGCGTTGCAGCACGGCCTCAGAGGCGCCGGAAATCGATAATTCTGTCAGTTTTTTCGCCAGTTGTCCGCGCAACCACGGATCGTTGCAGGCCGAATTGTGCGAGACCGCGAGGTACAACCCGGGCCGGTCGACCGGCAGCCCGCGCGGCGCAAGGTCATTGGCCACGCCCAGGCCCTGTGCCATTGCCATGCCAGCGTAGCGCCCGGCCAGCACGTAATCGACCTGGCCAAGCACCAGCTTCTGGAAGGCCTGGGTGAGGTTCTGCGACCGCTCCAGCTTCAAGGCGTTCTTGGCGAAGGTTTCAAAGGCAGGCGACAGGCGCGCCTTGGCCGACACGCTGCCTTTGTACGCAGCCAGATCTGCCACGCCCTCCAGGTTGAGCTCGGCATCGGCGCGGGTCCAGATGAGGTATTCGTTGAGCTGCAGCGGGGGGTGAATGTAGTCGAGTGCCGTGAGCTGATCGGTGTTCAGCGGGGCGTCGAGCAGCAGGTCCATGCGTCCGCTGCGCACCTCTTCAAGGGCCTGTTCGCGGCGGCCGGCCTGCAGCACCTGAACGCTGATGCCCATTTCCTGGGTGATCTGACGCAACAGGTCGACATTGGCACCGATCAGGTGCCGAGGGTCGTTCGGGTCCTGCCATGAGTAAGGCGGCGCATCCGGGCTGCCTGTCACGACAAGCCGCTCGCACTTGCCCGCGGCCAACGCCAGCGGTGAGCCCAGCGCGAGTGCCAGCATGCTCCCTGTTGCCCATGTCCGAACCGCCATGCCCCGCTCCTAGCCGCCAAAAAAAACCCGGCCCTCCAAGTGAGGGCCGGGCTTCTTTATAAGGGAAGGCGCCGGATCAGACCAGCTTTTCCAACTCGGGAAGGGCTTCGAACAAGTCGGCGACCAGGCCATAGTCGGCGACCTGGAAAATCGGAGCCTCTTCGTCCTTGTTGATCGCGACGATCACCTTGGAGTCCTTCATGCCCGCCAGGTGCTGGATGGCACCGGAAATACCCACGGCGATGTACAGCTGCGGCGCGACGATCTTGCCGGTCTGGCCGACCTGCATGTCGTTGGGCACGTAGCCGGCGTCGACCGCCGCACGCGATGCGCCTACTGCGGCGCCAAGCTTGTCGGCGAGGCTGTAGAGGTGGCTGAAGTTGTCACCGTTCTGCAGGCCACGGCCGCCGGAAATGACGATCTTGGCGGCGGTCAGTTCGGGACGGTCGGATTTGGCCAGCTCCTCGCTGACGAAGGTCGACTTGCCAGCGTCGTGGGCCGACGAAACGGCTTCGACCGACGCCGAGCCGCCTTCACTGGCAACCGGGTCGAAACCGGTGCCACGCACGGTGATGACCTTGACCGCGGCCGAAGACTGCACGGTGGCGATGGCGTTGCCGGCGTAGATCGGCCGCTTGAAGGTGTCGGCAGATTCTACCGAGATGATCTCGGAAATCTGGTCGACGTCGAGCAGTGCAGCCACGCGCGGCAGAATGTTCTTGCCGTTGGTGGACGCCGGGGCCAGCACGTGGCTGTAGTTGGCGGCCAGCTCGACGATCAGCGGCGCGACGTTTTCAGGCAGGGCATGTTCATAGGCCGCATTGTCGGCAACCAGCACCTTGCTGACACCGGCGATCTTGGCAGCGGCTTCGGCGAGGGTGCCGACGTTGGCGCCCGCCACCAGCAGGTGCACGTCACCACCGATCTTGCCGGCCGCAGCAACGGTGTTGAGCGTAGCCGGGGCAATTGCACCGGCTTCATGTTCAGCGATAACCAGGATAGTCATTTAGATTACCTTCGCCTCGTTCTTCAGTTTGTCGACCAGTTCAGCCACCGACTTGACCATGATACCGGCGCCACGGGCTGCCGGAGCCTCGACCTTGAGGGTCTTGGTGGTGGAGGTGATGGCGATGCCGAGCGCCTCGGGCGTAACGGTTTCCAGGGGCTTTTTCTTGGCCTTCATGATGTTCGGCAGCGACGCGTAGCGCGGCTCGTTCAGGCGCAGGTCGGTGGTGACCACGGCAGGCAGGCTGAGGGCAACGGTCTGCAGGCCGCCGTCGATTTCACGGGTGACGTTGAGCGTGTCGCCGGCGACTTCGACCTTGGACGCGAAGGTGCCCTGGGCGAACCCGGTGAGGGCAGCGAGCATCTGGCCGGTCTGATTGTTGTCGCTGTCGATGGCCTGTTTGCCGAGGATCACCAGCTGAGGCTGTTCCTTGTCGACGACGGCCTTGAGCGCCTTGGCCACGGCCAGCGAGTTCAGCTCATCGGCCACTTCGACCAGAATGGCGCGGTCAGCACCCAGTGCCAGGGCGGTGCGCAGTTGTTCCTGGGCAGCGGTCGGGCCTACGGCCACGGCGACGATCTCGGTGGCCACGCCCTTCTCTTTCAGGCGCACAGCCTCTTCCACGGCGATTTCGCAGAAGGGGTTCATGGACATCTTGACGTTTGCAAGGTCGACGCCGGAGTTGTCCGCCTTGACGCGAACCTTGACGTTGTAGTCGACCACTCGTTTGACAGCTACAAGAACCTTCATGGATTCCTCGTTACTCTCCGGTGAAAAGAATGTCGCTCGGGCCTGGCCCGGCGAATGCGCGTGGGTACAAGGGCACCTCTGAAAAACGGTCCAACGCTGGCAAATTTAGCGCGGAGCCTGTGGCCGGTTGCGCACCGGCCTGGCAAAACCTGCGGGTCAATCCAGGTGGTGGCGTGTAGACTTCACTACAACACGTTCAATGGCCGGAAAACCTTGCCTGGCGCCGGGTTTTTAGAGGTGCTCCTGCGCCTGGCAGGCAGCCCGCGGCAAGCGTAAAAGCGCTCGTATCTTGACTGCAACACCCCCTTCGGTCAATACGCCAAATCGGCCAGTTTCCAGCCCCGCCCCTGTGAATTTACAGGGCTGCGGCAAATTCAAACAAACGTTTGTATTGGACCGCCGAGGTGGTGTAGATATAATGCCGGCCACCTCAAAACGGTGTAGTCAGTCATTCCAGAAGCTACAGCCAAGATAGCCAGGGTCGACTGCACTGAATCCCAGACAAGCACCGCGAAACAGCCTTGATGAGTAGGAGAGAACCATTGGAACGCGAATACATGGAATTCGACGTCGTCATCGTCGGCGCTGGCCCGGCGGGACTGTCCGCCGCCTGCCGCCTGAAGCAGAAGGCCGCCGAAGCCGGTAACGAGATCAGCGTCTGCGTGGTCGAGAAAGGCTCTGAGGTCGGTGCTCACATTCTCTCCGGTGCGGTGTTCGAGCCCCGTGCGCTCAATGAACTGTTCCCTGACTGGCAAGCCCTTGGCGCGCCGCTCAACACCGCGGTCAAGCGCGATGACATCTACGTGCTCAAAGATGGCGAAACGGCCATCAAGGTGCCCGACCTGTTCGTGCCCAAGACCATGCACAACGAGGGCAACTACATCATTTCGCTGGGCAACCTGTGCCGCTGGCTGGCACAGCAGGCCGAGAACCTCGGCGTCGAGATCTACCCGGGCTTTGCCGCCCAGGAAGCGCTGATCGATGAACAGGGCGTGGTCCGCGGCATCGTCACCGGTGACCTGGGCGTCGACCGCGAAGGCAAGCCCAAGGAAGGCCTGTACACCCCCGGCATGGAACTGCGCGCCAAGTACACGCTGTTCGCCGAAGGGTGCCGCGGGCATATCGGCAAGCAACTGATCAAGCGCTTCGATCTGGCCAGCGAGTCGGACGTGCAGCACTACGGCATCGGCCTCAAGGAAATCTGGGAGATCGACCCGAGCAAGCACCAGCAGGGCCTGGTCGTGCACACCGCCGGCTGGCCACTGGACGTGGTGGCCAAGGACAACACCGGCGGCTCGTTCCTCTATCACCTGGAAAACAATCAGGTGGTGGTGGGCCTGATCGTCGATCTGTCCTACGCCAACCCGTACCTGTCACCGTTCGACGAGTTCCAGCGGCTCAAGCACCACCCGGTGATCAGCCAGTACCTCGAAGGTGGCAAGCGCATCAGCTATGGCGCTCGCGCCCTGGCCAAGGGCGGTTTGAATTCGCTGCCCAAGATGATCTTCGCCGGCGGCGCCCTCATCGGTTGCGACCTTGGCACCATGAACGTGGCCAAGATCAAGGGCAGCCATACCGCCATGAAGTCCGGCATGCTTGCCGCCGACGCCGTGGCCGACGCGCTGCTGGCCGGTGGCGAGGGTGGCGATGCGCTGACCGGGTACGTAGAGGCGTTCAAGGCCAGCTGGCTGCATGACGAGCTGTACAGCAGCCGCAACTTCGGCCCAGCCATGCACAAGTTCGGCCCGTTGTTCGGCGCCGCCTTCAACTATGTCGAGCAGAACTGGTTCGCCGGCAAGCTGCCCTTCACGCTGCGTGACACCAAGCCTGACTACGCCTGCCTGAAGCTGGCCGCCGAGTCGAAGAAAATCGACTACCCCAAGCCCGACGGCAAGCTCAGCTTCGACAAGCTCAGCTCGGTGTTCATCTCCGGTACCAACCACGAAGAAGAGCAGCCCTGCCACCTCAAGCTGACCGATCCGAACATTCCGATCGCCAGCAACCTGCCCCTGTATGACGAGCCGGCGCAGCGCTACTGCCCGGCCGGCGTGTACGAAGTGGTGACGCAGGAAGACGGCAGCAAGCGCTTCCAGATCAACGCGCAGAACTGCGTGCACTGCAAGACGTGCGACATCAAGGACCCGGC
>NZ_DAMCCR010000105.1:0-14014 GCF_032058845.1 Pseudomonas sp.
CCGGGGGCGTGACCACTGGCGGGGGGACCACCACCGGCGCGGCCAGGGTCGAACGCAGGTACCAGCTGTTTTCACTGCCGGCGGTCACCCCCCCCTTGAACAGCCGGTAATCATAGGCCCCGGCCGAGAGCACCTGGGTCTGCACGAAGGCAGTCGGGGGGCTGGTGGTTCCTGTACCGGCCTCGACCACCTGAATGCCGTTGAGCGGCGTCGCTGCACCCCCACCCCCGAGGTTGTCGATCACCAGCAGCGTGCGCCCGTCAATGCTGCCTTGATTGACCACCAGACGGTCGGACGGCGCGTCATCACCGGCCAGCACACTGGCAAGCTTCAGGGTGCCGCCGTTGCCGATGTAGTTGCCTTGCACCGTCAGGCGGCCCAGCCCATCGCTGCTGCTCAGGTCGATCAGCCCGGCGTTGTTCAGGGTGGCGGGCTGGTTGGCAGCGAAGGCGCGAATCACCCCGCTGCGCGACAGCAACTGGCTGCTGGCGTCGATGCCGACGGTGCCGGTGCCGCTGGCTGTATCACCCAGCACCCAGGTGTCGTCGAGGGCAAAGCGGCTGTTGTCGGCCAGCTCCACTTGCTCCCAGTTGGGGTACAGGCTGCCCTGGCTGGCGGTGCTCTGCTCGAAACGCAAGGTGTCCTGGCCATCGCCGCCATCCACGGTGATGGTCAACTGTTCAGGCCCAAGCTGACGCAGCAGCGCCCGGTCGTCGCCCGGCCCCATCTGCACCAGGCCGCCGATGCTGCCGCCGTCCCAGGTGAACTGATCGTTACCGGTGCTGAGCAGCACGTCGCCCCCCACGCTGCCACCGTGGATCAACACCTGATCATCGCCGCCGCTGACGCTGATGTTGCCGCCGATGGTGCCGGCGAACAGCTCGACATAGTCGCGATCGAAACCGGTCACCAAGTTGCGGTCGATGGCGCCGCCGCGCATCAGAAAGGTGTTCTGGTCCAGGCGCATGTTCACCGTGCCGATGCGCCCGCCGTCCATCTCGGCGTAGTCGCCGCTGTCGAACGTGCCGACGATCCAGCCATCGCGCATGAAGAAGCGGTCCAGCCCATCGCCTTGATTGACGCCGCCCGTAATGACCCCTCCGGTCATGGTGAAGGTGTCGATGCCCGCTCCCTGGTTGACCGAGCCTTCGATGCGCCCCGAGGCCATGTCCAGCGTATCCTGGCCGGGCCCGAAGGTGACGTCGCCGGCGATGACCCCGGTGCCGCCGGCAGGCAAGGCCAGGCTGTTGTTGCCCTGCAGGTCGAGCAGCCCCGGCGCGCTGCCGCTGTCGCAGACATAGGCGTCATCCCCCAGTCCGGGGTTGAAGGTGCAGGCAGCCTGCAGGTCTGTGGAGATGAGCGAGATGAGGGTGGCACCGGTGACGACGAATAAGGCACGCATGGGGCGACTCCAGGTTCGAGGGTCGCCTGCAACGTTGCGCGCCTGGCCGGGGGCTGACAACTGACAGAAATGTCAGGTACCGCGTGCGCTGCAACGATCAGTCGCGGTAGAACACCTGCACCAGGTGGTAGCCGAACTTGCTCTTGATCGGCCCATGCACCACGCGCAATGGCTTTTTGAAGATCACCTGGTCGATGGCGCCGACCATCTGCCCCGGACGGATTTCGCCGAGGTCACCGCCGCGTTTGCCGGACGGGCAGGTGGAGTACTTGCGGGCCAGGACATCGAACGCCTCGCCCTTGTCGATACGTTGCTTGAGCTGCTCGGCCTCGGCGGCAGTCTTGACCAGGATGTGACGGGCTTGGGCTTTCATGGAGGGTCCTGCGCTGTCGGCGAAAAAAGGCCGGCATTATGCCTGATGGGGATCGCGCCACGACGATTACTGACGGACGTGACGGTTGTGCGCTCTGCCGCCTGGGCTGCCCTGACGCCTGGCCTTGACGCCTCAGGCCCGCTCACTGGCGCGATGCCGTTCACACAGGGCAGCTGCCGTGCCCCGTTCAGGTCTCGTGGCGCGGCTCTCTTGAGGGCGGATGTCCGAAGAACGCACTGTACGAGCGGCTGAAGTGGGTACAGGAGACGAAGCCGCAGGCCAGGGCCACTTCGAAGATCGGCGCATGGGAGTTCTGGATCAGCCGCCGGGCCTCGGTGATCCTCAGCTGAAAGTAATAGCGCTGTGGCGTGGTGTTCAGCTGCAGTTTGAACATGCGCTGAATCTGCCGGATCGACAGGCCGATCATCTGCGCGATGTGTTCAGGGCTCAACGGCTCCTCCAGGTTGGCCTCCATCAGCCCGATGACTTCGCGCAGCGTCTTGCACACCTGGGGCTGCCTGGAGGCGGGCCCCTGCACGCTGCGGTATCTGCTCTGATCGGTGTCGAGCGTCGCCAGCACTGCGGCGGCCAGCGGTGCGCCGGCGCGTTCACCCAGCCAGTGGATCATCATGTCGAAGGCGCCGGCGGGGCTGGCAGAGGTGATTCGATCGCGGTCAGCCACCTGCGATTCGCGGCACACGCGAACGCCCGGTACGCGCTCGGCCAAGGCAGTGCGCTGATCGGCATGCAAGGCGCAGCGGTAGTCGTCCAGCAGCCCGGCGCACGCCAGATACCACGCCCCGTTCCACAGCCCGCCCAGCGCGATCCGGCGCCTGGCCGCCTGCCGGAGCAAGGTGGTCAGCCAGGGCGGCGGGCTGCGGACCGTGCGCAGTCCGCCGCAGATCACCAGCAGGTCGAGGTCCGCCAGGCGAATGTCGGTCAGCGGCGTGTCTGGCCGAATCGGGATGCCAAGGTCGCTCATCACCTCGGCGGTGGTGTGGCTGAAGGTGTGCACGCGCGCGGCACCGGGCGCGATCAGGTTGGCGGTGACCAGCACATCGAGCGCCTGGGTGAAGCACGCCAGGGAGAAATGTTCGAGCAGGAGAAAACCGATCTTCGAGGTCTTTTGCAGCACCCGGGGCTGGGTGACGGAACCCAGGTTGTGGCCGGCGAAGGTTGGATTGAAGGCACGAGTGAGGGTGGTCATGGCAGGACTCTGAGAACGACGTCGGATTACGGTCGAACCAGCAGGCAACAGGTTGAAGTTGATAGTAAACATAAGTTTCAACGCGTCTGTTGTCTATCAATTAAATGCGATTCATTTCTTGATAACTTTAAGTTATACGACAAGTAAATTAAGTGCCGTGCTTTTTATTGGAAGCGCTGGTAGCGTTTTCAGTGTCAATGAACATAGCTGTCGAACAGTATCTGGAGCCTCCTGCTACATGGCGCCGTCATGCGTCCGAGGGCGTTTTCAGCGCATCAGGGTCTTGTTCGGGTTGCGCTTATAACAATAGAACTTCGTATCTCGAGGCCATGCGTCGAAGTACCGAAGTGCCTGGAGGATGAATATGAACAGCAGCCACTCCGTGATCAACCTGATCAAACAGCGCAAACCCAGGCACGTGTTGCCGCGCGAGCTGTATTTCGATCCCGAAGTGTATCGTCAGGACCTTGAACAGATCTGGCACAAGGACTGGGTATTCGCCGGCCATACGTTCGAAATCGCCAAGGGCGGCCAGTACTTCACGTTGCAGATCGGCGACTATCCCGTGGCGGTGGTGCGTGGCAAGGACGGTGAAGTGCGCGCCTTCCATAACGCGTGTCGTCACCGTGGCGCCAAGGTCTGCGAGCACTCGGCCGGCAAGGTCGCCAAGCTGGTGTGTCCGTATCACAAGTGGACATTCGAACTGGATGGCAACCTGATCTATGCCGGCAACATGGGCGCCGAGTTCGATCGCGCCCAGTACGGCCTCAAATCCGTGCATATCGAAGTGGTGCACACGTTCATCTATGTCTGCGTGGCCGAACAGGCACCCGACTTCGCGCGCTTCCGCGCGGCCGTCAGCCCCTTCATCGCGCCCCATGGGCTGGAACAGGCCAAGGTCGCGTTCGAATCGAACCTGATCGAGAAGGGCAACTGGAAGCTGGTCTTCGAGAACAACCGCGAGTGCTACCACTGCGACGGCACCCACCCGGAACTGCTCAATTCCTTCGTCGAAAACCTGTCGGTGGCGGGCGTGGGTGGCGACGATGACTCGGAACTGGTTGCGCACTGGGATCGTTGCGAAGCAGCCGGCATGCCCAGCCGCCTGAACATGGACCCGCTGGGGCGTTTCCGCATGACGCGCATTCCGCTGTCGGCCGGTGCAGTGAGCTACACCATGGACGGCAAGCCGGCCGTCGCCGGGCGCCTGGACCACAGTGGCGAGCCTGACATCGGCGCGCTGCTGTACTTCAACTACCCCTCGACTTGGAACCACTTTCTCGGCGACCACGCCCTGAGTTTCCGCGTGCTGCCCATCGGCCCCGGCGAAACCCTGGTGACCACCAAGTGGCTGGTGCCCGAGTCGGCAGTGGAGGGCGTGGACTACGACCTCGATCGTCTCACCAAGGTCTGGCTGGCGACCAACGACCAGGACCGGCGCCTGGTGGAGGGCACCTTTGCCGGCGTGTCGTCACCGGCGTACGAGCCTGGGCCATTTTCGGAAAACGCGGAAAATGGCGTATGCCAGTTCGATGACTGGTATTGCGAGACGATGCTTGATCGCCTGGATGCAAGGGCAGCGTTGCGCTCTGTGGGTTGATGGAGCCGGTAGAAGCGGATTGCGTTGGCGCCCGACAGCTGCAAGGCGCAGGCATCGGTCAGGGTGCCGGTTGATTCTGCGAGGCCTGTTTCAGGCCTCGATCGCCGGACTGGCGGCTTGTTTCAGGCGCCGCGTAATAAACATGAATCGCGGTTGCAGCCTTGGGGCAGTTTTCCCGGCCATCGCGGCAGTCGCCCCCCAGAGACCGCACTCTCCCGCGCACATAGCATTGAGCGACGACTGGAGCGAAGTTCGAAGCCAACCAGCTTCCATGAACGCCTGAGCTGACCAGCACCTCAACGATCCAGAAAACTCGCCTCGAACGGATATCGCGTCAGCACGTCGCACCCGGTGTCGGTCACCAGCACCTGGTTCTCCAGCTTGATCCCGTCCCTACCACCCACTTCACCGACATACGCCTCCACACACAGCACCATTCCCGGCTCCAGCTCGCCGTCGTAGCCATAGGCCGCCACGTCTTCCGGGTAGCGGATGCTCGGATACTCATCGCACAGCCCAACCCCATGGAACATCACGCCATAGCGCTGCGCCCGGCACGATTCGGGCAGGCGGTGGCCATCGCGGCTGAGCGTGGAGAATGCCACCCCCGGTGCGACCAGGGCGGTGTTGTGCAGGATGTGATCATGGGCGATGCGGTACAGCCGCTTCTGCTCGGCAGTCGGCGCCAGCCCACCACAGATCCAGCTGCGCGACATGTCCACGCACATGCCGTACACGCCGATCAGGTCGGTGTCGAACGAGAGCAGGTCGCCGTCGCTGAGCACCCGCGGGCCACATTCCTGAAACCAGGGGTTGGTGCGCGGTCCGGAGCTGAGAATGCGCGTTTCGATCCATTCACCGCCGCGGCGGATGTTGCCGGCGTGCAGCGCCGCCCAGACGTCATTTTCGGTCGCGCCCGCGCGCATGACCTGGCGCATCTCGGCAATCGACGCCTCGCACGAGGCCACCGCGCAGCGGATCGCCATGACCTCATCCGGGCCCTTGATCGCCCGCGCCAGTTCAGTGATCGCCTGGCCACTGCTGACCTGCAAGCCCAGCGCCTCCAGTGCACGCAGCCCGGCGATCTCGATACGGTCGACCGCCAGCGCCCGGTTGCTGCCGGCATGTTGCCGCATCAGGTCATTGACCTGGCCCGCGAAGCGCCGGGCGTGTTCCTCGGTCCTGTCGCCGGTCTCGAAATAGAAGAACGAGGCGCCACTGCGCAGCTCCGCCACCAACGGCAGGTGCGCGGACAGATGATCGCAGCCGTGAAAATCCCACAGCACCACATGGCCGCCTGCCGACACGAAGCACGCCCGCGCCGGGTTGTGCGTGGTCCAGAGCTGCATGTTGGTGGTGTCGGTGGCGTAGCGGATATTCAGCGGATCGAACAGCAGGATGCCGCCGACATTGGCGTGCTGCAGTTGTCTGACGAGACGCTCGAGCCGAAAGCGCCGCATGGCGTGCAGATCAGGTGCCTGCAGCCCAAGCGCTGCCCATTCGGTGAAAGCCAGGGGGGTGGGGCCGATTTCGACGCGGTCGTTGTCGTCGAGCGAACCGTCCGGTTTCAAGCCGGGAACGGAGAGTCGGGACGGATCGATACGACGATTCGCAGGAGAGATCGAATAAGGGGATGACATCGTAGTCTCCGGTCGCGCGGTTTTTTATTGTTGTCGGGGCGATGCGTTATCTGCGTGCGCCGTTGGAGAGTGGTTATTCCAACGCGCCACTCATCACGCTACCGAGCCTTGTTCAGCCCATAAAGCAACATTTTGGGAGGGCTGTTGATCACCGGCGGTTATGAACACACTTCCGTGCAGGGCGTTGTATGAATCAGGCGCTATTGAACAGGGGCTACTTACCGGGTCAAACAAGTGCTCGACTTCAATACGTGGCGCTGCTCTGCAACCATTGCACGATCGCCCGGACGCTCTGATCGATTTCACGCCCTTTGGCAACGACCAGGTAATAGGCATGTTTCTGCCGCACCACATGGGGCTCGATCTTTACCAATTGCCCGCTGTGGATCAGATGGTCGACCAGTCGCCCCCAACCCAGCGCTACACCGTACCCACTGACGGCAGCGTTGATGACGTCTGTGTACAGCGTACAACGCAGGTTGATGTTCAAGCGGGCGAACGAGGCATCCAGCTCCTTGAACCAGCCTGACCAGGTCATCCAGCCTTCCGAGGTGCTGTCCGATTCCAGCAAGCCTGATGCAGACAGATCGGCCAGTGTCGCGGGGGTGGCATGGCGCTCCAGCCAGGCAGGGGAGCAGACCGGGAACACTTCTTCTTCAAACAGCAGGATGGCGTCGCCGTCGGTCCATTGCCCATGGCCAAAGCGGATGTCCAGATCGTAATCACGACGTTTCAGGTCGCCCGTGAACATCTGCGTCGCCAGGCGTAGCCGCACGTGAGGCAAGACGTCTTCGAGTTTGTGCAGACGCGGCATGATCCGCAGTTGCGATACCGGTGCGGTCGAGGCCAGGACGATTTCGTCTGGCTGCTCGCCCTCGATGATCTGATCGAACCCGCTGGCAATATGCTGCAGCGACGACGAGATGACCGCGAACAACTGCTCGCCGGTGGCCGTCAGGGCGATCCTGCGATGCTGGCGCTCGAACAAGGGTCGGCCCACGGTGGCTTCCAGCAACCTGATCTGCTTGCTCACTGCGGCCTGAGAGACCCCCAGTTCTTCACCGGCCAGGGTGAAGCTGTTCAGGCGCGCCACCGCTTCGAACTGCAGCAAAGCGGTCATGGAGGGAATGATGCGTCGGTAGCCCTTCGCTGAGCCGGTCGATGCCAGGTTTTTCATGCGCTGCTCCGGGGCCTGATCAAGCCGCTGCCACCCTCGCTCAACGAGGCTCAGGCCTGGCGACGCACTCTGCCACAGATCGAATAGTCGCGTCTTGCACCTGCGCTGGTCGGGCGCCCTGCACCGGCTGAGTAGCGCCGGCAGGCCAGTGCAACGGTCATTGCGAGCGTTGCCTGCACGAGCACAGCGATGGGAAACCGGTCATCGCTCACAGAACTGTCCGAAAGCAACGTTCTGGCAAGTCACTCTGTACTAGCATCAACCCCATCTGCAAACCTCTTGCCCGGGAGTCGTCGATGCTCAAGTGCTGCGTGTGCCTGCTGCTGCCATCGTTGCTCGGGGCGTCACTCGCCCAGGCACAGGAGGACTGCACCCAGCTCACCCTGACAGGCAACCCGGAATACCCGCCGTATCTGTGGCGCGACCCCGACGATCCCAGCCGACTGATCGGCGCCAACGCCGACCTGGTCGACTACCTGGCCAATCAGCTGGGGCTCACGCTGCAGGTGCGCTACGCCGGGCCGTGGCCGCGCGCGCAGGAGGAAGTCCGCCTGGGGCGCGTCGATGGCATGGCCGGCTATTTTCGGACCGAGGATCGCGCGCAGACCACCGATTTCATCAGCCCGGCCTTCATCGCGACCCACAGTATGGTCTGGGTGCGTCGCGAGGAGCCATTTCCCTATGCCACCTGGGCCGATCTCAAGGGCCACAAGGGCGGCACCCTGGTGAACAACAGCTATGGCCAGGCCTTTGACGACTACGCCGAAGCCAACCTCGACCTGGAAGCCGTGCCGAAGGCCAGCCAGGCCTTTGAAAAGCTGCTGCACAAGCGCACCGACTACCTGATCTACGAGCGTTACCCCGGGGCGGCGATGGCGCAATCGCTGGGCATTGACCAGGCATTGCGCGTGCTTGATCCGCCGATTTCCAGTGAAGGCCTGTACCTGGCGCTGTCCAAGGCCTCGCCGTGCAACACCGCTGCGCTGCGCGAGCGCCTGGGGCAACTGATGAAGGCGCTGGTCAGCACGGGCATGGCCGAGCAATGGGTGACCCGCAACCTTGCGCGCTGGAAGCGCCAGCAGCGCAGCCATTGACCCTCATACCGGCAGGCTCTGGTAGGGCTGCTCCTCGCCAGGGCTGCGGGCGAACTGGCGCTTGTACTCGCGGCTGAACTGCGAGGTGCTCTGATAGCCCACCCGATGCGCGGCCTGCGCCACGCCCACACCCTCACCCAGCAACATCTGCTGCGCCTTGAGCAGGCGCAGGCGCTTGAGGTACTGCATGGGCGCAAGCTCGGTGCAGCGCTTGAAGTGCTCATGAAAGGTCGACACGCTCATGTTGGCGCGCTCGGCCAGGCTTTCGACCCCGAGCGGTTCGGGGTAGTGCTCACGCAGAAAACTCAACGCCGCGCCGATCCGGGCAAAATGCCCTTGCTGCTCCACCAACGCCCGCAGCACGCTGGCCTGTGGGCCACGCAAGGCGGTGTAGAGCACCTCACGCACTCGCGCCGGACCCAGTACCTGGGCATCGAGCGGGTCTTGCAAGCACGCCAGCAGACGCTCGACGCTGGCGCGCATGGGTGCATCAAGCGCCGCGGAGGTCATCGACTGTGGGGTCTGCGCCTGCACCTCGGCGGCCGCTGGCAGGTGCTGTACCAGTTCGGCCAGTACATTGCGGTCGATGTCCACCGCCACACCCAGCAGTGGCGCCTCGGCGGTGGCGAAGGTCTCGCACATGAACGGCACCGACAGGGCCTGCACCAGGTAATGCCCGGCGCCATATTCGAGCGTGCGTGGGCCCAGGCGCGCCAGCTTGCTGCCCTGGGCGAGGATCATCAGGCTCGGCTCGTAGATCTGCGGGCTGCTGGCCACATAGTGATCCCAGCTCAGCACGTGCACCTGGGGCAGATGGGTGGGTACAAAACCCGGGCGCGTGGCCAGGGCGCTGATCAGGGTGCACAGGGAAGCATTGGCGTCGACGTGGCGGGTCAGTTGCATGGCGGTACTTCATCAGGGGGATCAGGTGGAGAGGGCAGGGTAGAGAATCAGACAGCTGCATGATCGCAGATTGAACCTTTTGCGCCAGCGCCGTTTGCTGATGTTCGGAGAATCAGGCATGAGTACCGGAGAATCTGCGGTGGGCCATCTCGCCGGCTCTTGGCAAAATAACGGCAACTGAATCGTTTCACTTTGCCCGCGAGGTCATTCATGTATACCGCCATCGGTTACGCCGCCCAGACATCCACCAGTCCCCTGGCACCCATGCAGTTTCAGCGTCGCAGCCCACGCCCGGACGACGTCGCGCTCGACATCCTGTACTGCGGTGTCTGCCATTCCGACATCCACCAGGCCCGCAACGAGTGGGGCATTGCCGTCTACCCGCTGATGCCTGGCCACGAAATCATCGGCCGCGTCACCGCGGTTGGCAGCGATGTGACCACCTACCAGGTGGGCGACCTGGTCGGCGTTGGCTGCATGGTCGACTCCTGCCGCTCGTGCAAGGCCTGCCAGGCCGACCTGGAGCAGTACTGCGAGGAGGGCCCGACCATGACCTACGCCACCCCGGACCGGGTCGATGGCAGCAACACCATGGGCGGTTACTCCAGCAGCATCGTGGTCAGCGAGCACTTCGTGGTGCGCATCCCCGAAGGCCTCGACCCGGCTGCTGCCGCGCCGATCCTCTGTGCCGGCATCACCACCTACTCGCCGCTCAAGCATCATGGTGTGGGCCCTGGGCACAAGGTCGGCATCCTCGGCATGGGCGGGCTGGGCCACATGGGCATCAAGCTGGCCAAGGCGCTGGGTGCTGAAGTCACGCTGTTCACCCGCTCGGCGGCCAAGGCCGAGGAAGCCCGTCGCCAGGGCGCCGATCATGTGATCGTGTCCACCGATGAGGCGCAGATGCAGGCCGCCGCCGGCCACTTCGACTTCCTGCTTGACACCATCCCGGTGCAGCACGACCTCAACCCCTACCTGGAAACCCTGACGTTCGACGGCGTACACATTCTGGTCGGCCTGATCGAGCCGGTCGAACCGCCGATCCACGCTGCCAATCTGGTGCTCAAGCGCCGCGTGATCGCCGGTTCCCTGATCGGCGGTATCGCCGAAACCCAGGAAGTGCTCGACTTCTGCGCCGAGCACAACGTCAGCTGCGACATCGAGATGCTCGACATCCGCCACATCAACGAAGCCTACGAGCGGATGATCAAGGGCGATGTGAAATACCGTTTCGTGATCGACATGGCCACCCTCAAGGCCTGATCACGCGCGCATGAAAAAGCCCGGGTCCGCTGTGCTGGCCCGGGCTTTTTCGTGGGTGGCTGACTCAGTTGGCGGCCAGCGGATCCTCTTGCGTGAGAATGGCCTGGGCCAGTGCCTCGTCGCTGATGTTCAGGCCCGGGTTGGCCTGACGCACGTGCTGCAAGGCCGATTCAACGTACGCGCCGCGGATCTCGCCACCGCTGGCAACGAACGCCGACAGCTCGTCACGGGCAGGCAGGATGCGCTTGTCATCCTTGAAGGTGGAATAGAGCGAGGCTGACACGCCGGCGGAGGTGGCGACATCACGACCATCCACACGGGCGAAGGCTGCGCCCGCAGGCAGCAGAAGCATGAGAGCAGGAATGAGAATTAGCTGACGCATGGCGAAACCTCCGGAAGGAAAGGGGTGCCTGAGGGCGCGGCACTCAGCTTTAAGAGGCTCAAGCGAGGGGCGAGTTCCACTGGCGTTGCTGCGCTGGCGCTGGCGTGGTAGAACCGCCCCTGCCATTTGCCCGCTGAATGAACCCATGCCCACTATTAGCAAAGCCAATAAAGCCCTGTTCGACCTCGACCTGCTGCGCGCCATCGTCGTGGTCGCCGACTGCGGCAGTTTCACCACGGCGGCGGCCCGCCTGCATTCCACTCAGTCGACCATCAGCCAGAAAGTGCGCCGGCTCGAAGACATGGTCGGGCATCGCTTGCTGGTGCGCGGCAACCGCGACGTCTTGCCCACCGATGCCGGGCAGACCTTGCTGGGCTATGCGCGGCACATGCTGGCGCTCAACGACCAGATGCTCGAAGCGCTCGCCGGCGCGCGGGTCGGCGTGACGGTACGCCTGGGCGTGCCGGAAGATTTCGTCGGTGGGCGCACGACCACGGCCCTCGCTGCCTTCAGTCGCGCGCATGCGCAGGTGAAGCTTGAGGTCACCAGCGGCCTGTGTCGCGACATCAGCCAGGCCTACGACAATGGCGAACTCGACCTGATTCTGCTCAAGCAGCGGCGCAACGCCCGCGAAGGCATTGCGCGCTGGCCTGAACGCTTGCAGTGGATCGACAGCGCCCAGGCGCCGACCTTCGACCTTGACCCGGTGCCCCTGGTGACCTTCCCGCCGCGCGGGCTGTACCGTGACGACATGATCCAGGCGCTCGAAGCCATGGGCCGCGCGTGGCGCATCAGTTTCACCAGCTCCAGCCTGAGCGGCCTGCAGGCGGCGGTGGCCGACGGCATGGGCATCAGCCTGCTGCCGCCGCGTGCCGCCAGCACCGCACACCGCGTGCTCGGCGCGCCACAGGGGCTGCCGGAGGTGGACAGTTACGAGATCATCATCGTCCACCGGCCCACTGCGGATGGCAGGGTCAGGGCGCTGGCCGACGTGTTGAGTGAACTGCTGCAGGTGCAGCCGGGCTGATTGGCCGGCACCGTCAGGTGCGTGCGTTGTCACAGAGAAACCCCGCGCGGCGCTGGCATCCAGCATCTGGCTCATGTCAGACCGATGCGCTTGACGCCTCCGGTTCCACCCGATGTTTTCAAGGAGTACCCATGAACATGCCTGTCAAACGTGCGACGTCAGTGATCGCCTTGTGCCTGCTCGCCGCCTGCGGCAAAGAACCCGTCAGCCCTGCAGCGTCGACAGTGGAGCAAGCGCTCTCCGGCAACTGGCATGTCGCCGGCGTCGCTGTGCCTGACACAGGCGTGCAGGCGCTGGCCGACGACGATCCTCAGGTGATGGGCTGGCGCCTGAGGTTCAGCCATGACCGTCTTGAGGCAGACAAGCGCCAGGGATTGGTTGACGACACCTGCACCCAGCCCACCTTCCAGGCGGTGGCGTCAACCAGCGATGCCGATACGACGGCACAGCTTCGCAAGCTGGGTGTCGATCAGGCGACGGCGTATAGCGTGATCTGCAAGTCCGGCTCCTGGGGACCGTCCGATGCCGACACGGCGACGTTCTTCAAAGGGGTGGATGGCACGCTGGCACTGAGGTGGTACGACAACGGCATGTTCAAGCTGGTACGCGACTGATCCGAACGCTGCCGCGCACCGTTGCCCGATTCCAAGGACGCCCATGCTGCTCATCGAAGACCTGCACAAGCACTACCTCACTGCCCAAGGCCCGCTGCCAGTGCTGCAGGGCGTCGATCTACAGCTCGACGCCCACAGCAGCCTGGCGCTGATGGGCGAGTCGGGCAGTGGCAAAAGTACGCTGTTGCACCTGATCGCAGGCCTCGATCGGGCCGACAGCGGGCGCATTCTGATTCACGGTCAGGCGCTCGACGGGCGCACCGAGGCGGGGCTGGCGCAGTGGCGGCGCGAGTCCATCGGCCTGGTCTTTCAACAGTACAACCTGGTCCCCAGCCTCGATGTGACCAGCAACCTGAGCTTCCAGGCACGCCTGGCCGAGCGGCACGACCCGGCCTGGGCGGCCTACTTGGCGGAGCGTCTGGGGCTCAGTGGCTTGCTGGCGCGCTACCCCGAGCAACTGTCGGGGGGGCAGCAGCAGCGGGTGGCGATCGCTCGGGCGCTGGCCGGGCGCCCGTCGCTGTTGCTGGCGGACGAGCCGACCGGCAGCCTGGACGAGGGCAGCAGCGAAGAGGTGCTGGCGCTGATGCTGCAGTTGATCGAGGAGGCCGGCAGCAGCGTGCTGATGGTGACCCACAGCGAGCGCCTGGCCGAGCGGCTGCAAGTGCGCTGCCGGTTGCAGGCTGGGCGGGTGATGGCGCAGGTGGATCGATGACTGGCCGGCGGACGGCGTGTGGGTGGGATGAGGCTCGGCCAGGCTCGCCGTGCTGCCAGCAAATGCCTCGACCTTTGCCGGGCAGGCGCCCATGAGTACCTTGCGCATCACCTTGCACACGCTGCTCAGCCACTGGCGCCGACACCGGCTGCAAGGGGTGAGCATCTTTCTCGGGCTGTGTATGGCAACCACCTTGTGGACCGGTGTGCAGGCCTTGAATGCCCAAGCGCGCAGCGACTATGCCCGGGCCAGCGCGGTGCTGGTGACGGGCAGTCAGGTGCAGGTGCTGGCGCGCGAGCGTGAGCATTTCGACCAGGCCCTGTATGTGCGCTTGCGCGTGCTCGGATGGCCTGTCAGCCCGGTGCTGGAAGGGCGTCTGGCGCTGGCAGGTGACACGGCGCCGAACGTGCGCCTGATCGGCATCGAACCGCTCAGCCTGCCGAGCGGCTTTGCTGTGGCCGGCACGCGCGCCGAAGGCTTCGACCTGCCTGCGTTCGTCAGCCCGCCCGGGCAAGCTTGGATTGGCCCGGATACCTTGCGCCGGCTTGGCCTGCGCGTGGGGGACGTGGCCAGCACCCGCGATGGCCAGCCTTTGCCGCCCTTGCAGGTGCAGGCGGGGC
>NZ_DAMCCR010000105.1:14269-14600 GCF_032058845.1 Pseudomonas sp.
ACAGCGCCGTGGATTGATCCGCACCCTGCGCGCCTGCGGTGTCAACTTGCGCACGGTGCTGACGGCACTGGCCATTGAGCTGGGGCTGTTCGCCGTGCTCGGCGGCCTGGCGGGGGTGGCTGGCGGCTACCTGTTGGCGGCGTTGCTGCTGCCGGATGTGGCCGCCAGCATGCGCGGGCTTTATGGCGCACAGGTAGCCGGCCAGTTGAGCCTGAGCCCGGCGTGGTGGGCCACGGGGCTGCTGGTCAGCGTGGCCGGTGCCTTGCTCGCCGGAGTAAGTGCGGTGTGGCGTGCGGCGCACCTGCCACTGCTGGCCTTGGCCCAGGCGCAG
>NZ_DAMCCR010000106.1:0-14419 GCF_032058845.1 Pseudomonas sp.
GACAGACGATGGCCAGGGCCTGACCGGTTTCGGCCGCCACCTGTAAGCGGCGCAAGGCGCGATCGTCGGCCCGCTGTGGCCAGCAGAGCACCGCGGCACAGCTGCCCGAGCGCAGGCATTGTTCGGCGGCCCAGAGCACCTCATCGGGCTCGGCATCGACCTGGGCCAACCAACGCAGGTCGACCCCTGCCGCGAGCCAGGCGGGCGCATAGGGAATGAACGGCGGCGCGACCAGCACCACCCGCCCCTGCTCGCCGGTCAGCCGCGCCAGGGTTGGCCACAGCAACTGCAATTCCCCGCATCCGGGGCTGGCGAGCAACAGCTCACTGAGTGCGGCGGCCGGCCAGCCGCCTTCGGGCAGGTGCGCATCCAGCGCCAGGTGGCCGGTGGGCTGTTGCCCGGTGGTGCGTACCTGCGATTGCCGGCCACGCCAGATCTGGCGTTGTTCGAGCAGGCGCTCGAGGTCGACGACCGCGCTCATCAATCGCGCCTCACCAGGCCGCAGAACACGCCTTCGATCACCAGCTCGTGCTCAGGCCCGACGTCGATCGGCGCGTAAGCCGGGTTGCGCGGCATGAGCCGGTAACCGCCGGGCAGGCGGTGCAGACGCTTGATGGTCACTTCGCCATCCAGCCGCGCGACCACGACCTGGCCCTCGTGGGCCTCGCCCTGCTGGCGGATGCCGACCAGGTCACCGTCGAGGATGCCGTCACCGATCATCGAATCCCCGCGCACCTTGAGCAGGTAATCCGGGGTGCGGCGGAACAGGCTCGGGTCGATCAGCAGGCGCTCATGAATGTCGATGTCCGGGCCGATCGGAGCACCGGCGGCCACCCGCCCCAGCACCGGTAACTCGAGCAGCTCTGGCCGGCGCGGGGCATCGGCCAGGCGAATGCTGCGCGCCTGATTGGGCGTGATGTCGATATGACCGCTCTGGCACAGCGCGGTGATGTGCTTGCGGGCCACACTGCGCGAGGCAAAGCCGAAGCGCGTGGCGATGTCGGCCAGGCTGGGTGGCTGGCCGTGTTCGAGGATGCGCTCGCGAATGAAATCGAGAATGGCGCGGCGCTTGGGGGTCAAGGTATCCATGGAGCACATTTGTACTCTTTTCCGTAAAATCTGAACAGCCCCCTTTGTCGCGCAGATGGGTATGATTCGTTTCTCTTCGCTGCGAATGATCTGGATCACCCATGCTGACCGCGTTGCTGTTCGACCTCGATGGAACCCTCACCGACACCGATACCTTGCACCTGCAGGCCTTCCGCGACCTGCTCCACGAACACGACGGGCGCGCCTTGAGCCAGGAGGAATTCGAGGAAAAGGTCAGCGGCCAGGCCAACACACAGTTGTTTGCCCAGTTGTTTCCCGAGCTCTCGCCCACTGATCGGCAAGCCATGGCCGAGCGCAAGGAAGCGCTGTTCCGAGACCGTTCACCCACACTGCAGCCCCTGCCCGGCCTGCTGCGCCTGCTGGCGCACGCGCGTCGATCGGCGCTGGGCCTGTGCGTGGTCACCAATGCCCCGCGCCTGAATGCCGAGCACATGCTACGGGCCATGGGCCTGGAAGAGGCGTTCGCGAAAGTAGTGGTCGCAGACGAGCTGTCGCGGCCAAAGCCCGACCCGCTGCCCTACCTCACCGGGCTCGAGCGCCTGGGCGCAGCGGCCAGCCAGGCCCTGGCCTTCGAGGATTCAGTGCCGGGCGTCACTGCGGCCAGCGCGGCGGGTATCTACACGGTTGCCCTGAGCACCACGCAAACGCCCGAACGCCTGCTGGCGGCCGGGGCGCAACTGGTGATCGATGATTTCGACGATCCGCGCCTGTGGGCCTTGATCGATGCCCGCAGCGAGCCCTGAGCAGGGCGGTCAGCGGGTCTTGCGCTCGATCAACCGCGCCAGCGCATGGGCCAGCTCGGCACGACGGAAAGGCTTGCGCAGCACCTCGAAGCCGTTCAGCTCGCTGGGCGAGAGGTTGGCATAGCCGGTGATGATCAACACCGGCAACTGCGGCAGACCCTCGCGGGCCTGTTGGGCGAACGCTGCGCCGGTCATGTCAGGCATGACCTGATCGGTGACCAGCATATCCGGCACCAGGCCGGCGGCCAGCAATTCCATGGCCTGCGCAGCGCTCTGCGCCTCGGTCACCTGATAGCCCAGGTCGCGCAGCTGCAGGGCGGTGGCCTGGCGCACGATTTCTTCATCGTCGACCACCAGGACATGGCCGCCGCAAGGGGTCGACCATGGTTCCTGGCTGTCTGCTTCACGCCCTTCAGCGGGCGTTTCGCTGGCGGGCAACCACAGCGTGGCCTGGGTGCCGCTGTGCTCCTGCGAACACAGGGTAAAGCCGCCGCCTGATTGCAAGGCCAGCCCCTGCACCATGGGCAGGCCCAGGCCGATGCCCTGGCCAACGTTCTTGGTCGAGAAGAACGGTTCGAAGCAGCGCGCCAGCACCTCATCGGGCATGCCGCAGCCGTTGTCGCAGACCTGCAGCCAAATCACCTGGCCGGCCACGATACCTGTGGGCCGCGCGGTACTGTCGTCGACCAGCCCCGCGCGAATCGCCAGGCGCCCACCCTGGGGCATGGCATCGCGTGCGTTGACCACCAGATTGAGCAGGGCCAGTTCCAGTTGCCCGGGGTCGATCACCACCCCCGGCAGCTCGGCATCAACCTCCACGTGCAGCGCAATGGTCGGCCCCAGTGAACGGGCGATCAGTTCGCGCATGTCCTCGATCAGCGTGGCCAGCCCCACCACCTGCGGCTTGAGGGTCTGGCGCCGGGCGAAGGTCAGCAGGCGTCCCACCACCGTTCGCGCGCGATCGGCGGCCAGCAGTGCGGTGTCGATCAACCGCAGGGAACGCGGTTCGGGTGAGCGGCGCTGGATCAATTCCAGCGAGGCGATAATGGGGGTGAGCATGTTGTTGAAGTCGTGGGCGATACCACCGGTGAGCTGGCCGATCATTTCCATCTTGCGGGCTTCATGCAGCTGCAGCATCGACGCTTCGCGCTGGGCCAGCATGCTCGCCACCCGCTCTTCGAGGCTGACGTTCAATGCCACCAGACTGGCCTCGGCGCGGGCGCGAAGAATGGCCACCCAGGCCAGCTTGGCGGTTTCATCGATCAGCACCCGCTCGGCCTCGGTGAACGCATGCGGTGTATGGAAATGTACCGCCAGGGTGGCGTCCAGCTGCGTGCCGGTGCGTACCGGCATCAGCAGGCTGGCGCAGAGGTCGTGGATGTCGCCTGCGGCAAAATCGCCGGTGATGCTCTGGCCTTCGGCCAAGGTGGCGTGCAGATGCTCGCCGTAGGTGGCGTAGGCATGCTCGCGAGCCAGCGTCGGGGCGCCATCGAGCCACTGCCGCTCGATGCAGAAGTGCTGCTCGTCACCGGCGTCATGGGCGAAGAATACCCGCGAAGCGCCCAACTGCTCACCGAGGCGACGCGTGACGAAGGCCTCGATCTGCGCGGCATCCTTGATTTGCGGAAGGGTGCGGCCGAGCTCCAGCAGAAACGCCTGGCGCTGTTCGAACTGCACGCGCTCGGTGGTCTCGGTGACGATGCACAGAATGCCGCCGATGCTGCCGTCGACTTCTCGCACTGGCGAATAGGACACGTCGAACCAGGCGGTCTCCCCCAGCCCGCGGCGCTCAAGATAGAAAGGCCGATCGGTTGCCGAAAACGTTTCGCCCGTCTCGCGCACGCCACGCAGCAAGGGCTCGAGGTCGTCCCACAGCTCGCTCCAGTTTTCCTGAGCCGGTCGACCGAGGGCCCGGGGGTGCTTGACGCCGATGGTGGGCGCATAGGCGTCGTTGTAGAGGGCCACGTAGTCAGGCCCCCAGAACAGCACGATCTGCGCCTTGGCCGGCAAAATGGTCGCCATCAGCGTCTGCAGGCTCAGCGGCCATGTGCCCGGCGCGCCGAGGGGCGTGTTGCGCGGCTCAAGGGTCTGCAGCAAGGTCGCCACTGTCCCGCCTTCGAGCAGAAAGCCTGGCGGCACGGTATTCCGGCGCTCTGCGTCGCCGTCAAGGTAAAGGTTCATCTCATACAAGCCATCATCATGAGCGGGGCCAGGTGCCCGAGTCTGAGACCTATGAGACCAATCTGGCGCAGACGTTCCCTGCCACTCGGATGAATGTGTTCGGTTCGTGAACGCAGTCAAGCGCCTTGACGTATACGGAAAGCGGGTTATAGCCTAGTGCCACACTGCCGCAGAGCCAACCATGAGCAACCCGACCTACAGCATCTCCGACCTGTCCCGCGAACTGGACATCACCACCCGGGCCATTCGTTTCTATGAAGAGCAAGGCCTGCTGACGCCCGAGCGGCGAGGCCTGGAACGCATCTATTCGGCCCGCGACAAAGTGACCTTGAAGCTGATCCTGCGCGGTAAACGCATCGGCTTTTCCCTGGCCGAGTGCCGCGAGCTGATCAGCCTGTACGATCCCAGCGGCGGCAACGCGCGGCAGTTGAACAGCATGCTGGCCAAGATTGCCGAGCGCCGCGCCCAGCTGGAGCAGCAGATGCTCGACATTCAGCAGATGCACCTGGAGCTGGACACTGCCCAGGAACGCTGTGAACAGGCCCTGGCCGGTGCCAGCCGACCCCGCCCGCTCTGAAGCTCACCCTATTACGCACAGGAAACCTCTGCCATGTCCTTGCCCTCTTCCGTACGCCTGGTCGATGTCGGCCCACGCGATGGCCTGCAGAACGAAGCCCAACCGATCAGCGTGGCCGACAAGGTGCGACTGGTCGACGACCTCAGCGCCGCAGGGCTTGCCTATATCGAAGTAGGCAGTTTCGTCTCGCCCAAATGGGTGCCGCAGATGGCCGGCTCGGCTGAGGTGTTCGCCGGTATCACTCCACGTGCGGGTGTCACCTACGCGGCCCTGGCCCCCAACCTGCGGGGTCTGGAAGACGCATTGGCAGCCGGAGTCAAGGAAGTCGCGGTGTTCGCCGCGGCTTCCGAGGCGTTCTCGCAGCGCAACATCAACTGCTCGATCAGTGACAGCCTCAAGCGCTTCGAGCCGCTGATGGCGCTGGCCCGC
Source organism: Pseudomonas sp. (assembly GCF_032058845.1). GTDB lineage: Bacteria > Pseudomonadota > Gammaproteobacteria > Pseudomonadales > Pseudomonadaceae > Aquipseudomonas. The sequence continues at coordinate 5,041 of NZ_DAMCCR010000106.1, forward strand.
CAGCATGATGTGCGGGTGCGCGGCTATGTGTCGTGTGTGCTGGGTTGCCCTTATGAAGGCGCAGTGCGCGCCGAACAGGTCGCGCCGGTGGCCCGGGCCCTGTTCGAGATGGGCTGCTATGAAGTGTCGCTGGGTGACACGCTCGGCACCGGCACGGCAGGCGACACACGCCGGTTGTTCGAGGTAGTCGGCAATAACGTGCCGCGTGCGCAACTGGCCGGGCATTTTCACGACACCTATGGCCAGGCCCTGGCCAATGTCTATGCCAGCCTGCTCGAAGGGGTCAGCGTGTTCGACAGCTCGGTGGCCGGGCTCGGCGGCTGCCCATACGCCAAGGGCGCGACCGGTAACATCGCCACCGAAGACGTGGTGTACCTGATGCAAGGGCTGGGCATCGAAACCGGTATCGACCTTGACCGATTGATCGCCGCAGGCCAGCGCATCAGCACTGTTCTGGGGCGTGCTACCGGCTCGCGCGTGGCAAGAGCGCGTACGGCGGGCTGAGCGGCAGAGGTGACACATTGCCACAGGGGAAGTGTTACCCCAGCCCCCTTTGCAGCGAAAAATCGGGTAACACGGAAACAATTCGACAGATATTCTCGGTAGCAGAACACCCGGCAGTGGGCTTTACCCCCCGGAATACGGGGCTTTTGAAAAGTTGGCACGGCACCTGCTATATCTTTCGTACAACAAGAACAACAAAGCGCACCACCCAATAAAAACAACAGACAACGGTTCTGACATAACAAGAACAACACGGCAGAAACGTAGCAAGCAGATCTTTTTGGAGTCGATGGGTTTTCCGGGGTCAGTGCCCCGCACCTGGCACAGAACAACAAAACTACCCTCAGGTAGCGACGGTCAGGCTGGATCAGCAATGATGAACATCGATCAGCGCTCAAAAAAATACGTTTGCTCTTGAGCCCCGGTTAGGGGCCACCGCACCACCCGGACTGGCCAACAAAAACAACAATCGGCCCGTCACTAATAACAAGAACAGTGCAGGCAACACACCTCAAGGGGAGCTTCGGCTCCCCTTAGTGCTGTCTGGGGTCCTGCCACGTGAGCATTGGCCTCACCGTTTGTTGCCCTCCTCCTTCTTCTTGTCCTCATGCTCGCCCTCGAGCCGTTCGACCAGCGCCGGCATGCTGCCCAGCACCAGCAGGGCCAGCACAGTACTGATCAGCGCCGTTGCCTCACGTCCCATGCCCGCCGCCGTGCCGATGGCCGCCGTCATCCACAAGCCCGCTGCCGTGGTCAGGCCCTTGACGTGGCTCGGGTCGCTGCCATTGCCTTTGAGGATGGTGCCAGCACCCAGGAAACCGATCCCGGCAACGATGCCCTGGATCACCCGGCTCATGGCCTGATCGTCAGCCCCGGCCATACTCGGCGCGAGCACGAACAGCGCCGCACCCATCGAGACCAGCATGTGCGTGCGCACCCCGGCAGACTTGCCCCGGTGCTCACGCTCGAACCCCAGCACGGCCCCCAGAATCGCTGCCATCAGCAGGCGCACCAGGATGCGTGCCACCTCCTGCTCGTCAGTGACGTCGGCAAATTCAGCCGCAATGGCCTCTCCTACATTGGCTAACCAATCGTCCATTGATACCCGCTCCCACGCCTTCGATGAACGGTGGACCGTGGGCGAAACCCGGAGTGCCCGTGAACCGTTCGCCCATCCGGGTGAGCAACCGTGCCACAGGCGCAGTCATAGCCTTGTGTCATACACCGAGAGGAACTCGCCATGCCTGTCCAGATCGACGAAACCACCCACCGCTGCACCCTGCTGGGTGCGCAGAACACACTCGAGGCTCAAGGCCCGGAGATCGAGATCATTACCGACGATACCCTGCGCATGTCGATTGCCGTGCTCCAGGGCGAGCGCGTGCCGATCACCGAAGTCGAGGCCGACGCCCTGACCGTGGCCGGCGCCCGTGATAGCCGCCGGCACCTCAAGGCCAGCGTGCCAGGCTCGGTCATCTGAGCGCAGCGGCCTCACTGATATGGTTTTATTCGTGCTGACTGAGGCTGTACTGAAAGCAGCGCGGCGGCCATAGTGGCAGGCGGTTGAGTCAACCGCCTGCCACCTTGATCCGCCCGCCGAGCTGCCATGAAACGCTACGAACGCTTTGCCGACGACATTGCCGAACTGATCCGCAGCGGGGTGCTGGGCCCTGGTGAGCGGATACCGTCGGTGCGCTATGCCAGCCAGACCCACGGGGTTAGCCCCTCCACGGTGTTCCAGGCCTACTACCTGCTCGAGCGCCGCGGCCTGATACGTGCGCGTGCGCGATCGGGCTATTTCGTCAACAGCCATGCGCCCCGCGCCTTCGTCGAGCCGCAGACCCTTGCGCCGGTCAGCGAGTCGACCGAGGTTGACGTCAGTGGGCTGGTGTTTTCCATCCTCGAATCGATCAAAGACCCGGCCACCGTGCCGTTCGGCTCGGCCTTTCCCAGCCCGATGCTGTTCCCGTTGCAGCGCCTGGCGCGCTCGCTGGCCAGCGCCGCACGCAGCATGGACCCACGGGTGGCGGTCACCGACCTGTCGCCGGGCAACCCGCAGCTGCGCCGGCAGATCGCCCTGCGCTACATGGTCACCGGGTTGATGCTGCCGATGGAGGAACTGCTGATCACCAATGGCGCGCTGGAAGCGCTGAACCTGTGCTTGCAGGCGGTGACCGAGCCCGGTGACCTGGTGGCCATCGAAGCACCGGCGTTCTATGCCTGCCTGCAAGTGCTGGAGCGGCTCAAGCTCAAGGCGGTGGAAATCCCGGTGCACCCGCGCGAAGGCATGGACCTCGAGGTGCTGGCGCACACCCTGGCCAAGCACCCGGTCAAGGCAGTGTGGTGCATGAGCAACTTCCAGAACCCGGTGGGCGCCAGCATGCCGGAGGCCAAGAAGCAGGCGCTGGTGGCGCTGCTACGCACCCATCAGGTGCCGTTGATCGAAGACGATGTCTACGCCGAGCTGTACTACGCCCAGCAGGCCCCGAAACCGGCCAAGGCCTTCGACACCGAGGGCATGGTGATGCACTGCAGCTCATTCGCCAAGAGCCTGGCGCCGGGCTACCGCATCGGCTGGGTGGCGGCCGGCCGCTTTGCGCAGAAGATCGAGCGGCTCAAGCTGATGACCTCGCTCTGCGCCTCGATGCCCGCGCAGGCGGCGATTGCCGATTACCTGCAGCACGGCGGCTACGACCGCCATTTGCGCAAGCTGCGTTATGCCCTGGAAGGCCAGCAGGCCAACATGCTCGCGGCCATTGCCAAGTATTTTCCGCCACAGACCCGAGTCAGTCAGCCGAGCGGAGGCTATTTCCTGTGGCTTGAACTGCCCGAACGGATCGACGCCCTGAAGCTGTTTCACATGGCGCTGGCCCAAGGCATCAGCATTGCGCCGGGGCCGATCTTTTCGCCGACGCGGCGCTTCGGTAACTGCATTCGCCTGAACTACGGCAGCCCTTGGAACGACAGCGCCGAGCGGGCCATGGAAACCCTGGGGCGGATCATCCGATCGTTCTGAGCGCACGGCCCTGATGGCGGCGCGGCTGAGCGTACGCCCCGCCGTCGCTTGCACAGGGTAAGCGTCGCACCCCCGCTTGCGGGCCAGCCCCTCTTTCCAGCCCTACGTAACAGAATTTTTCCATTTCCTTCCAGTCCATTAGACTCACCTTCACGCCCCAACGACCCGCGCAGACCCCGTCATGGACAAGTTCGCCCCCCGCCAGTGGCAAGAGCATGAACGACCGGTGCTGCCTGGCTCGCCGTCCACGCCGCTGCACGCGCCGAGCAAGCGCCTGGCTTATGGCATCGTTGGCCTGCTGGTGGCAATCACCGGCGGGCTGGGCAATGCGCTGGTCACCGCCAACCTGGTGTTTCTCCAAGGCGCGCTGGGCGCCACCACCGCCGAGATGGCCTGGCTGCCGGCAGCCTACGTGATGACCAACGTGTCGATGAACCTGCTGCTGGTGAAATTTCGCCAGGAGTTCGGCCTGCGTGCCTTCACCGAAGTGTTCCTGGTCCTGTACGCGCTGGTGACCTTTGCCCACCTGTTCGTCAATGACCTGAATTCCGCCGTAGCGGTACGGGCGGCGCACGGCATGGTCGGTGCGGCGCTGAGCTCGCTGGGGCTGTACTACATGATCCAGGCGTTTCCGGCCAAGTGGCGTTTGCGTGCCATGGTGCTGGGCCTGGGCGCTTCACAGTTGGCCCTGCCGCTGGCGCGGGTGTTCTCCGAAGACCTGCTGCAGATCGCCGAGTGGCGCGGCTTGTACCTGTTCGAGCTGGGGCTGGCAGTGACCGCACTGGGCTGCGTGCTGATGCTCAAGCTACCGCCCGGGGACCGTTTCAAGACCTTCGAGCCACTGGACTTTCTGACTTTCTCGCTGATGGCCGGCGGCACCGCGCTGTTGTGCGCCGCGCTGTCGCTGGGGCGTATCGAATGGTGGTTGGAAACGCCCTGGATCGGCATCGCCCTGGCCGCCTCCATTGCACTGATCTGCAGTGGCCTGGCGATCGAGCACAACCGCCGCAACCCCTTGCTGATGACCCGCTGGCTGGGCAGCGCGGCGGTGATTCGGCTGGCCCTGTGCGTCATCCTGATTCGCATGGTCACCTCCGAGCAGTCCACCGGCGCGGTGGGCTTTCTGCAGGCGCTGAACATGGGCAGCGAGCAGATGCGCTCGCTGTACGCGATCATGCTGCTGGGCGCTGTGGCGGGGCTGGCCACCAGCGCGCTGAGCATCAACCCCGCGCACCTGATCTGGCCGCTGTTCATCTCGGTCGCGGCCATGGCGGCAGGCGCCTTCATGGACAGCACCTCAAGCAACCTCACACGCCCGGCGCAGATGTACTTCAGCCAGTTCCTGCTGGCCTTCGGTGGCACCTTCTTCCTGGGCCCCTGCATGGTGCTGGGCATCAGCCACGTGCGGGCCAACCCGCGCAACCTGGTGAGCTTTTCCGTGCTGTTCGGGATCTGCAACAACCTCGGCGGGCTGATCGGCGCGGCGCTGTTGGGCACCTTTCAGATCTGGCGGGAAAAATTCCACTCCAGCCAGATCACCGAGCGTCTGAGCGCCTTCGACCCGCTGGTGGCGGCACGCGTGCAAAGTGGCGGCGCCAGTTACGCCGGGCAGGTCGCCGATCCTGGCCTGCGCACGGAGGTCGGCACGCGCCTGCTGGCCAACGCCGCTACCCGCGAAGCCAATGTGCTGGCCTATAACGATGTGTTCATGCTGATCGGGGTGATTGCCCTGCTGACCATGGCCTGGATTTTCCTGCGCAGCCTGTGGGTCTGGTACTCGGCCCGCCGCACGCCTTCATCCTCTTCCACTGCCGGTGCCTCACCCCAATGACCCAGGAAACGCCTTCGACCACCACCACCGCTCTGGCCGAGACCCCGGAGGGCAAAGCGCCACCCAGCGAGCCGGAAAACCCGTCCGGCTCGCGCCGCGTGCGCCTGCTGTCGACCCTGGTGTTCGCCGCCATCGCCCTGGCCGGGGTGCTGCTGGTGCTCTATGCCTGGCGCCTGCCACCGTTCAGCAGCCCCATCGAAAGCACCGAGAACGCGCTGGTGAAAGGTCAGGTGACGACCATTGGCCCGCAACTGGCCGGCTACATCGTCGAAGTGCCGGTGCACGACTTCCAGTTCGTCAAGGCCGGCGACCTGCTGGTGCGTCTGGACGACCGCATCTACCGCCAGCGCCTGGCCCAGGCCATCGCCCAGCAGCAGCAACAGGAAGCGGCCCTGGCCAATAACCTGCAGCAGCGTCACAGTGCTGAAGCCACCATCGCCCAGCGTCAGGCGGCGATCAACGACGCCGCAGCCCAAGGCGACAAGGCCAAGGCCGACCTGCGCCGCAACCAGGCGCTGGTCAGTGATGGCTCGGTGTCACGCCGTGAGTTCGACATCACCCGCGCCGCGGCCGCGCAGGCGCAAGCCAGTGTGGCCCAGGCCAAGGCGGCGCTGGAAATCGCCCGGCAAGACCTGCAATCGGTGATCGTCAACCGCGGTGCCCTGGAAGCGGCCGTGGAGAACGCCAAGGCCAGTGTCAACCTGGCGCGCATCGATCTGGACAACACCCGCGTCGTGGCGCCGCGCGATGGCCAGCTCGGCCAGATCGGTACGCGCCTGGGTGCGTATGTGAATTCCGGTGCGCAATTGATGGCGCTGGTGCCCGACACCTTGTGGGTCATCGCCAACCTGAAGGAAACGCAGATGGCCGACGTGCGCATTGGCCAGAAGGTCAGCTTCACCGTCGATGCCCTGCACCACCGCAAGCTCTGGGGCCATGTCGAGCAGATCGCCCCAGCCACCGGCTCGGAATTCGCACTGCTGCAGGCCGACAATGCCACCGGCAACTTCGTCAAGATCGCCCAGCGCATTCCGGTGCGCATCACGGTTGACGCCGACCAGGCCGACGCCGAGCGCCTGCGCCCCGGCATGTCGGTGGTGGTGAGCATCGATACGGCGCAGTAACGGGTAGGGCTCGCGTCAAAGGAATGACTATAATGCGTGCCCTTTTCTGACAACTTCGTGACCATGATCAAGCTGTTAACTGCGTTAACCCTTACCTTCGCTGTCGCTTTCCCCACTTTCGCCAGCCCGCCTGACACGTTCACCCAAGCCAAGGTGGTGGCCAAGGAGAAGGTCTACCTTGACCAGGCCAGCAGCGCCACGGGTGACTTGTACTGCGGCTGCAAGTGGCAGTGGGTGGGCAAGTCCGGCGGGCGTATCGACCCGGCCTCGTGCGGCTACACCACCCGGAAGCAGGCCAACCGTGCCGAACGCACCGAGTGGGAACATATCGTCCCGGCCTGGACCTTCGGCCACCAGCGCCAGTGCTGGCAGAACGGAGGGCGCAAGCAGTGCGTCGATAACGACCCGGTGTTCCGCGCCATGGAAGCCGACCTGTTCAACCTCTACCCTGCGGTGGGCGAAGTGAACGGCGACCGCAGCAACTTCAACTACGGCATGACTTCCGGTGTGGCCGCGCAGTACGGCCAGTGCAAGACCCGCATCGACTTCCAGCAGCGCACCGCAGAGCCCCGCGACGAGGTCAAGGGCCTGGTGGCGCGCACCACGTTCTACATGTTCGATCGCTACAAGCTGAACATGTCCAACCAGCAGCAACGCCTGCTGATGGCCTGGGACAAACAGTTCCCGGTCAATGCCTGGGAAAAGGAACGTGACCGCCGTATCAGCGCGATCATGGGCCACGGCAACCCGTTCGTGAGCGGCGCCCGCCACTGGAGCCAGGGTTACAAGCCGGTAGGGGATGGCGTGGGACCTGCGGTCGCGAGTGCGCCAAAAGCCGGCGCCAGCGCCGCTGCTGCAAAACCCTCGGGCTCGGCCAGTGGCACCATCGTCGGCAACCGTAACAGCCACGTGTATCACCTGCCCACCGGCTGCCCGAGCTACACGCAAGTGGGCGCGAAGAACCGAATCAGCTTCGAATCCGAAGCGCAGGCGCAGGCCGAGGGGTATCGCAAGGCCGGTAACTGCCGCTGAATGGGCGGATTGGGGCAGGTATGGGAAAGGCTGGCCCGGCCGTCGCGGCTGAAGCGCTGCAACACAGACTGTATTCCTTTAGTGGAATCATCGTGTTCGGTCCAGAGCGCCCCGTGTAGAAGCGGCCGGTCCGGCGCTCCGGTCAGCCGCGATGGGCGGCGCAGCCGACCCAATGGCGGCTACCCCCTTCCTGCAGGTTGTCCGGTGGTATCTGTGCCGGGCCGGCTGCGCCGGCCATCGCGGCTGAAGCCGCTCCTACACCCACTGCATTTTCTTGCGGGGGCAGCGTGTCCGGCCGACCGCGCGCCTTGTAGGCGGCCGGTCCGGCGCTCCGGTCAGCCGCGATGGGCTGCAAGGCAGCCCCAATGATGACCACACCGCTTGACTGACCGCCAGGCCCGCTAAGGCGCAGCGCGCTCCCCAAGGGATCGCGCCTGCCAGGCGGCCAGTGGCAGCGGCGGTTGCTGGTCGAAGATCCGCTGCCAGAGCAGCCCCAGCATCTGCCGGTCGAACATGGAGCGGGCACTGTTGCCCGGCCAGCGTGACGGCTGCACCGGCTGCCACCGGCCTTGCGCATCGCGCCGGGCCATGAGGAAGCGGAAGTTGTAGTCGCTCGGCATGCCCATGCGCAGGTCGCTGACCACCAGCGCGTCGCCGATGATGTCGTAGCGCAGCCAGTCGCCCGTGAACCAGCGCAGGCGTTCGTGCAACGGCACGCCCGTGAGGGGCTGCGCGGCGTCCAGGTGCAAGGCCTGGCGCTGCATTTCCGGGGGCTCCGTGTCCAGCAGGCTGCTCACACCTTCGTAGTAGTGGCCGTCCGGGGTCTTGGCCATTACCCGCCAGAGCACGGTACTGAACGCCATCGGCACGGCGCGCACCTGGCTGTGGGCAATGTCCTGGGCATCCAGAGCAGCGGCAAAGCGCTGCTCGCTGACCACTCGTGCGGCAATGCCGAACCCCAGGTACAGGGTGCTGAACACCAGCGCCGCCGCCAGCCAGCGCCGCGCACCCTCGCCCAGCCCGCGCACGGCGGCATAAATCACCGTCAGCAGCAGTGGCACGCTGTACAGCGGATCGATGATGAACACCCCCGCCCAACTCTGCGGCGTGACCTGCAGCGGCCAGAGCAGCTGGGTGCCGTAGACGGTGAAGGCATCGAGCAATGGATGGGTCACCAGCACCAGCCAGAACGTCAGCATCACGCGTGGCCAGCGGTAGCCGTGGTCCGGCCATCGCCATCGAGCCAAGGCCATGACCAGGGTCGTGAGCATCATGGCCAGTGCGGTCAGCACGAACAGCGAGTGGGAGAAACCACGGTGGTAGGTCATCTGTGACACGGGGTCGGCGTAGTGCACGAACACATCGAGGTCCGGCACGGTGGCCAGCACGGCGCCGTAGACCAGCGCGCGGCGCCCCTGAATACGGCCCAGCAGCGAGCCTTGCAATGCAGCGCCCAGCAGGGCTTGGGTGATGGAATCCATGGAGCGACACTTCCTGAACAGACGACGGGCACGCTACTGGGATCAGGCGCGGAGGGCAAAATTCCACGACAGGTGCCGGATCGACGAATCGGGGGCGCTGGCCGGACAAACCGCACCTCTGCCGCCGCCGCCCCGGCCAGCGGCGCGGTGGAACTCCCAGCCGCGCAGCGGCCTCTGAACCCTCGGTACCTTGATGAGTTCTGGCCACCTGCACTGGCGCCCCCTGTGCCAGCGCGCGCGCCGCCTGCCCTGGAGCTTTGCCCTGATGAATGACGCCAACCTGATCCAAGCCAGCCAGGGCACGCCCTGGGACCAGTGGCAGCACTGCGCGCACCTGGCCCGCGCGGCCTGGATCGACCCGCAGCAGCTGTGCCCGCCCGGCCGGCGCCTG
>NZ_DAMCCR010000107.1:0-14194 GCF_032058845.1 Pseudomonas sp.
ACAGTGCCGCCAGGGGCCTTCGAAGGCGGCGCGGGCAGCGGCCACGGCGTCGTCGACATCCGCACTACCGGCCTGGGCGACGTCATTGATGACGCGCTGCTCGGCCGGGTTTTCCACCTCGAAACGCTCGCCGCTGCGCGCGTCTTGCCAGCTGCCGCCAATGAACAGCTGGCCGGGGCGGTCCAGAAACGCGTGAAGCTCGGGCACAAGTTGCACGGTGCTCATGGTCAGTTCCTCAGAGAGACATTTCGATCAGGAAGGGCCTTGGCCTGGCTCAGGGCGCGGTGCAGCTCGCCATTGCTCACCACCGTGCAGGCCGGCACGCCGTAGCCCTGGGCCAGGGCTTTCCAGTCCACCCGCGGGCGATCGAGCTCGGTCAGGGCCAGGGCCTGCGGGCCGAACTCGGTGACGCCGAAGCGGCGCAGCTCGTTCTGCAAGATGGCGTAGCGGTGGTTGGCGGCAATCAGGATCACCACCGGCAGTTGCTCGCGGGCGATGCTCCACAGGGTCTGGATGGTGTACTGGGCGCTGCCGTCCGACTGCAGGCAGAACACCGGGGTGCCGGGCTCGGCCAGCGCGGCGCCGAAGCCCACCGGCAGGCCCTGACCAATGGCACCGCCAGTGTTGGTCATCACCCGGTGGCGCTCGGCGCGGGCCGAAGCCGTGAAGAACGGGTAGCCGCAGGTGCCGCCTTCCACCGAGACGATGCTGCCGGCTGGCAAGGCTGCGGCCAGCACACTGCCAATCGATTGCGGCGTCAGCCCGTCGGCTTCGGCCGGTAGCGTGATGCCCATCGGCGCGGGCTGGCAGGCCGGTGCCTGGAGCACGTCGGCGAGGGCGACCAAGGCGCCACTGACGTCATCACCGACGTCGGCCAGGGGCAGCAGGCGATCGGTTTCGGCCAGGCGCGAGGCAATGCCTTCATAGCCGAAATAGCTGATGGGCTCTGGTACGCCGGCGCACACCACACGGTCGTACCTGGCCAGCTCGGCGATGGCGACTTCGGGGAAGTACGGCAGGCGGTCGAGGTCAGGCAGACCGCCGCCTCGATGGCTCAGGCGCGGGAAGGTCTCGGCGAACAGTTTCACGCCGGGCAGGTGCGCCAGGCGCCCGGCGGCCAGCAGCCCGGCTTCGCTCAGGCCTTCGTCGCCGACGATGAACACCAGGCGCTCGCCCTTGCGCAGCGCCATGGCCAGCGCCTCTACGCGCTGGCCGTCGAAGCGCCGACGTGGTGCCTGCAAGGCAGGCAGGCTGGCCGTGTGGCTGACCTCATGGGCCTGCAGGTCCATGGGCAAGATCAAGCTGGCGATCTGCCCGGCCGGCTGCCATGCCGCGCGCACGGCGCTGTGCAGGTCTTCGCCCAGGGCATTGGCGCCGCGCGAGGTGCGCACCCAACTCGAGACCGTGCCCGCCAGGGCGTTGATGTCACTGGCCAGCGGCGGGTCGTAATTGACGTGCCAGGCGGCGTGGTCGCCGATCACGTTGACGATCGGCGTATTGGCGCGGCGGGCGTTGTGCAGGTTGGCGATGCCGTTGGCAAAGCCTGGGCCCAGGTGCGTCAGCGTCATGGCCGGCCGCCCCTTGATGCGCCCGTAGCCATCAGCCGCGCCGGTGCACACCCCTTCGAACAAGGACAGCACCGGTTTGAGCGAAGGCTCGCCGGCCAGCGCCGCCACCAGTGGAATTTCCGTGGTGCCGGGATTGGCGAAGCAGTACTCGATCCCACTGGCTACCGCCGCCTTCACCAACCATTGCGCGCCATTCATGTTCAACCCCTTCCACGTGCTGCCGTTTCAGATGGAGAGATTTATCACATATAAAAGAGATCTCAACAAGCGGTTATTTGTCTTTTTTCTCTTAATTTGAGATTTATGTAATCGATCGGCTGCTAAAGACTGGCCCCGAACACTGTTTTTCTCACCCTGAATGCACTAAGCTCTGCGCCACAGGCACGCGCCATCACGGCAGTCTGCTGCCCCTTACGTATCAACCTTTCTGTATCAACCCGTTGGAGCAAGATGAGCAGCCTGAGCAAGATGCTGAGCGTGCTGGACCTGTTCAGTCCGGACACCTTGAAGATCGACCCCGATGCCATTGCCGAACGCATGGGCCTGTCGCGGGCTACGGTGTACCGCTACGTCAAGGATTTGTGTGAGGCGGGGCTGTTGGTGCGCGTGGACGCCGGCAGCTATGGGCTGGGGCCACGGATCATCGAGCTGGACTGGATGATGCGTCAGTACGACCCGATCCTGATCGCCGGGCGCGAGCTGATGCATGGATTGTCCGAGGAAACCGGGCTCGCGGTGTTCGCCAGCGTTTTTTATGACGGGCGCATCATCAACACCTACATCGCCGAACCCAGCGACACCTATCGCTTTGCCTTCGGCCGCGGGCAGCCGCTGCCGTTCTTTCGCGGCGCGCAGTCCAAGGTGCTGATCGCCTATCAGAAAGGCCGGCGCCTGCAGCGGTTGTTCGATGAACAGATGGCCAGCGAAGCCGATGCGCCGTACGACTGGGACAGTTTTGCCAAGGCGGCGAAGAAGATTCGCAAGGACGGCTTCTGCGTAACCCACGACGAACTCAACCTGGGGCTGACCGGCATCGCCGCCCCGATCTTCGCCGCAGGCAGCGATGACATCCTTGGCAGCCTGGCGGCCGTCGGCACGCGCGACAACTTCCAGCTGCTGCGCCAGGACGCCGTCACCGCGCGGGTGATGCAGACGGCGCAGAAGATCGCGGCCAACCTGGCGTAGCGGTCGGCCGCGATCCTGCACGCCTCACGCCATCAGAACGGCACCGCCACCACCAGCTGGGTGTACACGTTGGTGCCATTGCCATTGACCTGGTTACCACCGCTCTGGGCATCACGGTCCGGCTTGTACAGGCCCACCAGGGGCGTGACGATCAGGTGCTGGTTGATGGCCCATTCCACGTACAGGTCCAGCTCGCGGGCGCTGAGGTCGGGGGCAGCGCCGGTGCTGACGCTGTTGATGTCGTAGTACAGCGCGCCGAGGGTGACATTGGGCAAGGGGTTGGCTTTCAGGCCCACATGGTGAATGGCGGCGTTGGTCGCAAATGGCCCGGAATAGTTGGCCGCCACCTCCCCCTGGAACCAGGTGCCGTAGCCGGTGCTCTGGCCGGTGAAGAGCAAGTCCCAGTCCTTGGAGTAGCGCGAATAGCGATAGGTAACCGATGGCGTCCACGGTGCGCTGGAGAAACTGTGCGCCGCCTCGGCGTACCAGGCCGTGCGCTCGCTGGCGCTGCGCGGAGACTGACGCGCGTACTCGAAGGCGAAGGTGGTGTCGGGCACACCGAGGCTGCCCTCGCCGCGCAGGCTGTACACGTTCATGCCATCGCGCTGGCGCTGGAAGTCGCTGGCCCAGCGGTCGTCGACTTCCAGGCCATGGATGTAGGTCACGCCCAGTGTGCCCAGCGCATGGGTGTAATCGAGGGTGCCGGCGGCCATTTCGGTCTTGGCCTGGGCGCGGTTATCGGACTTGAGCCACACCGCACTGCCGTGCAACCCGTCGGTGCCACCCAGGCGAATCACCGCGGTGCGGTCAAAGGCGTGGCGCGCGGCCAGATAATACGCGCCGCCACGGTTCAACGCGCCATCGGCCGGGCCCTCGCCGAGGTTGGCGCCGTCATCGTTGATCAGAAAACCACGGCCCAGGCGCACCTGCTGGCGGCCGGCCGACACGTCCACGCCATCCTTGCCCAGCACCGGGAACAGCTCGCCGGAGCGCCAGCCGAGGTACGCATCTTCGATCTTGGTGGTGCGCTCGGCGCCTGTACTGTTGCCGCCCGCATCGCCATCGCCCCAGGTGCCGGAACTGACCAGCGCGAACGCGCCGTAGGCGGTCCCGGCGTCGCGCAGGCGATAGTCGCCGCTCAGGCCGTACTTGACGAAACCTTCGCGCCAGGTCGAGCCGCCGGTGGTGCCGTCATAGTTCTTGCGGCTGTTGAACAGGCCATACACCGCCAGCACATCGGCGTTGAGGTGGGCATCGTCGTTGCTGTAGAGCTCAAGGGCCTGGGCCGGGGCGCCGAGACCGACGGCCAGGGTCAGGGCCAGGCCATGGCGGGCGGTTTTCGTGATCAACGTTGGGGTCATGCAGGTGCTCCTGGGTGCCTTGGCGGCATTCTTATGGGTACAGATGAAAGGTCAACGACACCGATCGCTGACCGGGGGTCAGTTACCCTCGGGCCGGGGCGCGAGGACAGCCGATCCGCCCACCCGCACTGCCGGCAGCGCGGGTGAGCGGATCAGCCTGGGTTCACGCGTTTTCGGTCTTGCGCACGAACAACAATTGCTGGCCAGTGAATTCCAGCAGGCCCTCGACGCCGAACTCCACGCCGAAGCCCGACATCTTGCTGCCACCGAACGGCGTGTTCGGCTGAATCCGCGCATGGCAATTGACCCACGCCACGCCGCTTTCCAGGCGCGAAGCCAGGTTTTGCGCCTGTTCCAGGTCAGTGCCCCAGACCGAGCCGCCCAGCCCCATGCTGCTGCGGTTGGCGCGGGCCAGTACGTCTTCGATGTCGCGGTAGGCGATCACCGGCAGGACCGGGCCGAACTGCTCTTCGTCGACCAGGCGGTGACCGTCACTGACATCCGCGACGATGGTGGGTGGATAGAAGTACCCCTCGCGCGCCAGCCGCTCGCCGCCGCACAGGATGGTGGCGCCGCGCTGGCGGGCGTCTTCGACCAGCTCATGCACCAGCTCCAGCTGCTCCATGTTCTGGACCGGGCCGAAGGTCACGCCCGGCTGCAGGCCGTCGCCCACCACTTCCCGCCCCGCGCGCGCAGCCAGGGCGGCAGTGAAGGCCGCATATTGCGACTCGTGCACGTACAAGCGTTTGAGCGCAGCGCAGGTCTGGCCCATGTTGAGGAAGGCGGCGTCGAAGATGTCGTCTACCACCGCCTCCAGTGGCGTGCCTGGCAAGACGATGGCCGCATCGTTGCCACCCAGCTCCAGCGTCAGGCGCTTGAGGTTGCTGGCCGCGCCGCGCATCACGCTCTGCCCGGTCGGGGTGGAGCCGGTGAAGACGATCTTGTCGATACCGGGGTGGGTGGTGATGGCGCTGCCAAAGCCCTTCTCGCCGGTCACGATATTGACCACCCCCGGCGGCAGGTGGCGGTCGAGGATCTGCACCAGGCGCAGAGTGCTCAGCGGGGTCAGGCTCGACGGTTTGCTGACCACGCAGTTGCCTGCGCGCAGGGCCGGGATGATGTGCCACACGGCGATCATCAGAGGCCAGTTCCACGGCGTGATCGAGGCCACCACGCCCAGCGGCTTGCGGTGCAGTTCGATACGTTGTTGCGCGGTTTCCTCGATCAGCTCGACAGGGATCTTCAGCTCGGCGTTGTAGCGCGTCCAGGCCGCTGCACCCATCACCTCGGACATGGCCAGGGCCATGGGCTTGCCCTGCTCCTGGACGATCAGGCGGGCGATTTCTTCAGCTTCGCTTTCAAGATCATCGGCAGCGCGTTGCAGGCAACTGCGACGGGTGCTGGCACTGCTCAGGCGCCAGGTGGCGAAGGCGGCGCGGGCAGCGCCGATGGCATCGTCGAGCTGCTCCAGCGAGCCTGCCGGGCAGCGGGCAAAGGCGGCGCCCGTGGCCGGGTTGAGCACCGCAAAGTCACCGGCCTGGCCAGCCACCTGGGCGCCGTCGATCACTAAGTGGAAGGTTTGCATGGGGTCATTTCCTTGGCTGAGGCGGCGCACCGCGCGCCACCACCGGTAGAGAAAGGCGTCAGAGCTTGTGACTGCCGAGTGCATCGAAGCGCTGCGGATGCTTGCGGCGCAGGCGCCGGGCCAGCAGCGCGCCACCGAGCAGGGCCGCCGGGATCACCGCACAGAGGGTGTACGACAGCCCCCTGCTGGCCCCGGTCAGCACGTCGAAGTGCAGCACCGCCACGCTCAGCACACCCAGCAAGGCCAGCATGGCGAAACTCGGCAAAAGGCACCGGCGCCACCAGCCCAGGCGCAGCTCAGGCTGGCGGCGGAAGTACATCAGCACCGCGGCGGAGGTCATGGCCATCAACAGGATCACGCACAGCGTGGCGAGGCTGGAGAACCAGGCGAACAGCTGCAGGATCGGGTCAGCGCCCATGGCGGCGAAGATCATCACCACCACCGCCGCGATCAGGCTTTGCAGGGCCGAACCCATGTGCGGGCTCTGATGCACCCGGTGGGTGGTGCCCAGCTGCCGTGGCAGCAGGCCGTCGCGGGCAATGGCGAAGAAGTAGCGTGCGGCGGCGTTGTGGAAGGCCAGCAGGCCGGCATAGATGCTGACCATGAACAGTACGCGGATCACCTGGGTCAGCTGCGGCCCGACATAGTGATCGGAGAGCCCGTAAAGCAGGGTGGTCGGGTCTTGCAAGGCTTGCAGGGTGGGCACGATCTTGACGCTGCCCACACCCACCACGATGGCCCACACCGACAGTGTGTAGAACACCCCGATCAGCAGCACGGAGGCGTAGGTGGCAATCGGAATGGTGCGTTTCGGGTCCTTGGCTTCTTCACCGTAGATGGTGGTGGCCTCGAAACCGATGAAGGCGGCAAAGCAGAACAGCAAGCCGATGGAGGGTGTACCGCTGCCGATGGTGCGTGGTTCGAAGGAGTCGAAGTTGATGCCGCTGTCACCGCCGCTGTGGATGATCGCCAGGTCCAGCACCAGAATGGCCAGGTATTCGGCGATCACCACGAACGACAGCAGCTTGGCCGACAGGTCGATCTTGCGGTAGCCAAGGATGGCGATACTGACCATGGCCAACAGCGAGTACACCCACCACGGCTGGTCGATGCCGAACACCGCGCTCAGGGTGCCGGCCACGACCCCACCGAACATGCCGTACAGGCCGACCTGCAGGATGTTGTAGGCGAACATCGCCAGGACCCCGGCCGCCCCGCCGGCGGTGCCACCCAGCCCCCGCGAACAGAATGCATAGAAGCCACCGGCGTTGGTCACGTGGCGGGCCATGGTGGTGTACCCCACCGAGAACGCCAGCAGCACCAGCAGCGTGGCCATCAACAAGGCCGGGGTGCCGGCACCGTTGCCGAGCATGATGCCGATGGGAAAGCCGCCGGCGATCACGCTGAGCGGGCTGGCCGCCGAGATCACGAAAAAGATGATGAAACCGACGCCCAGGGTACCGCGCCTGAGCTCCGTGGAACTGTTCGCAGGAAGGGAAACGCTCATGCTATTGACCTTGTTGTATGAGGCAGTCTGTGGTCTGGCGCGACGTTGCACGTTGCATCGCACTGTGTAGACACGGCCGTGTGCGTGGAATCGATGCTAGACCCGCTGGCCGGCGGAGGGTTAGCCCAAAACGGCAGGGTTGCAGGCAGCGTGCACCGGGGCGGAACACACGAGGCGGCGCAGTGCCGGCTGGCTACAGAAGGCAGCAACGAGAGACGCGCGCACCCTACCCCCAGCAATCAAGGCCGTTCAGACGGTGAAGGCGGCCGGCAAGGCCAGGGCGGACAGGTACGTGACGGCCAGCGGGGCCGCTGGCAATGGGCTGGGCGTACGTGGGCTATCAGGAAGCGTCAGCAGCGTCCAGCGCCTGGTACCACGCGGCATAGGGGGTGTTGGCAACGCGTCGGCGATTGTAGTCGGGGCTGGCATCACTCCACCACACCGGGCCACGCTCACCCAGGTCGGTCTTGGCGGCATCGACCTGCGCCCTGGCCTGGCGAAGGGCATGTTCATCGTGGCTGGCCTTGGCCGCCTTCACCGCGCGGCGCGCGGTCATCAGTAGCTTGACCAGGCGTTGGCGCTCGGCATCGCTCAAGGCCGGGTTGCTGCAGCGCCACAACTGGCCTTTGACCACGAAGTAGCGACCATCCGGGGTGGTGGGGTACATGCCGAAACGGTCCAGAAATACCAGAGGCCGGGGTTCAGCCGGGCAATAGGCCGGGCGCGCCGGCGGGCTGCTGGGCGTGGATCAGGATTTGCTGAGCAGCTCGGCCGAAGCGCGATCGGCGGCGTCCTGGAACACCTGGCGCAGCGCCTCACCCTGGGCCTCGCTGATGACCTTGGCGGCGATCAGGCCATGGGCAAAACCCAGCGCCAGGCTTTTCGCGCAGAGCAGTTCTTCACGGTCTTCGACGTCGGCGATGTCGCCCAGGTAGAGCGCTGCCGGGTGTTCGTAACGCTCGGCCAGGGTCAGGACGCGCAGGGCATCGAGCGATTGGGTGAACTGAGCCGCTGCGGACCCACCCAGGCTCAGATGCTCGTACTGAAGCAAGCTCAGACGGTCGGTAACGGTCATGGTGAATCTCCCTTTCCTCGATGAGGTCGTTGTGCAATCGACGCCGCTCGGCGCGTCGATCAATGTGGGTGGTGAAGTCTGCATGAGGGTATCAGAACGGTGCGTCACAAGGGCGCGGCCATGGAGTTATTTCCAGGGCAAAGAGACCGCTCACCCGCCACCGGGCGAGGTCGGTCAGGACCTGCCCAGCAAGCTGCTGACGCTGTGGATGAAACGCTCCAGGGCAAACGGCTTGATCAGCACGTCGGTGGCGTGCTGATGCGGGCATTCATCGAGCACGTGGGGCTGCGCGAAGCCGGTCATGAACAGCACCGGCAGGGTCGGACGGCACAGCCTGCCGGCCTCGGCCATCTGCCGTCCATCCAGGCTGCCCGGCAGGCCGATGTCGGTCACCAGCAGGTCGATGCGGATGTCCGAACGCAGCAGTTGCAGGCCGGACTGACTGTCGGCCGCCTCCACGACCCGGTACCCACGGCTACCCAGCAGTTCGCTGACGAACATGCGCACTGACGGCTCGTCATCGACCACCAGCACGGTTTCGTCCTGGGCGGTGATGCGGGTGGTCGGGTCGACTGCAACCTTGGTCGCGAGGGTGGCCGCCACGGTATGGCTGGGCAGTTGCAGGTACACGCAGGTGCCCTCGCCTTCTGTGGAATCGATGCGCACCTGGCCACCCGACTGCTTGGCGAAGCCGTAGATCATCGACAGCCCCAGCCCCGTTCCGGCACCTACCGCCTTGGTGGTGAAGAACGGCTCGAAGACCTTGGCCAGCACCTGCGGGCTCATGCCGATGCCATCGTCGGCCACACACAGGGTGAAGTAGCGCCCAGGGTCGAGCTCGGGGTCCAGCGCGGGGCCAGCGTCGAGCCACTCGGTGCGCGTGCTGATGGTCATGCAACCGCCGCCACTGAGGGCATCGCGGGCATTGATGCAGAGGTTGAGCAAGGCATTCTCGACCTGCGCCGGGTCCACCAGACAAGTGTCAGCGCAGGCCTGGAGATCCACCTTGAGCGTGATCGATGGGCCTACCGTACGCCGCACCAGCTCTTCCAGGCCGCTGATCAGCGCGTTGATATCGGTGTGCACGGGCAGCAAGGTCTGGCGCCGCGAGAACGCCAGCAACCGGTGGGTCAGTGCTGCCGCCCGCTGGGCAGCGCCATGGGCGACGCCGAGGTAGCGCTCGACATCGTTCAGACGCCCCTGGCTCAGGCGCAGCTTGATCAGGTCGAGGCTGCCGGTGATACCGGCCAACAAATTGTTGAAGTCGTGGGCGATGCCGCCCGTGAGCTGGCCGACCGCTTCCATCTTTTGCGCCTGGCGCAGCGCAGCCTGGGCCGCTTCGCGCTCTGCGACCACTTCATTGACACGGCTTTCCAGGGAGCGATTGAGCGCTTGCAGCGCCGCCTCGGCGGTCTTGCGGGCAGTGACATCCACCGACGAGCCGATCAGCCCGATCACCTTGCCGTGGTCATCGAAAAACGGCGCCTTGTTCGACAGCCAGGTGGCCGCCGAGCCGTCGGGCATCGACACCTGCTCTTCGATCTGCTCAGCCTTGCCCAGGCGCATGATGCGCTGGTCGGTCTGCATGATCTGCCGCGCCTGCTCCGGGTCTTCGAGGAACTCCAGATCGGTCTTGCCCAGATAGAACTCGGGCGGCTTGCCGATCAGCGCCGTCGTGCCGTGGTTGGCCACCAGCATGCGCCCTTGCAGATCCTTGGCGTAGACCACACCCGGCACAGCGCTGGTAAAGGTGCGCAGGAGGGCCGTGGCGCGGTCACGCTCGGCCTCGGCAGCACGTCGGGATTCGATGTCCAGCAACACACCCGGAAAACGTACCACCTTGCCGCAGGCATCCAGATCGGCGCGGCCGCTGCCCTCGATCCAGTGGTACTGACCATCGCTGCGCAGTACGCGATATTCGCAGCGAAAGCGTCCGCCACGCTCCAGCAGGTCGCTGATCTGTGCCCAGACGTGGTCGCGGTCGTCCGGGTGAATCGAACCGAAGGCCTCGGTCAGGGCAATGCCGGCGGCGCAGCGCTGCGGGCACAGGCCGAACGCGTTGGCAAAGCGCTCATCGGCAGTCAGGCAGTCGTCAGGAATGCTCCAGACCCAGGTGCCAATGATCGCGCCGGCGTCGAGGGCCAGCTGCAATCGCTCCTGTGCATCGCCCGGGTTGGGGCGTCGGGCCTCAGGGGCACTGTGGTCAATGGGGGGCGTATCGATGAGGTCCATCGTTTGTCTCGGTCCTGACTCTGGACTGTCTGACAGCCTGCTGGCACGGGGGTTTCATGGCGATGGCGCTTTGTTCAGGCGCGAGGGAACAGGCCGGGGCGGCGCTCCTGACCAGAGCGCCTGTGCCGGCTCATTGCACCAGGATGGCGTGGGAAAACTCGATGGAGGGAATCGCGACGGCGCCGCGCTGCACGGTGAGCCAGTCGCGCATCTTGCTGGAATCGAAGATCTGGCCCTCGTCCATCATCTGCAGGATCAGCGCCTGTGACATTCGGTAACAGCCGCAATGCGAGCAGTGTCGTTCTTCCCAGCCGGAGGAACACTCGACGGACTCTGCCTGGCCAGCACAGATCAGACAACTCATGGAACCCCCTTATTATGTTGTTGGGGTGAAGGAAGTGTGCGAATCAACTCACTGTCAATGCAACCTAATTGATAATGAGAATTTCATGCCAGTTACAGTTGTCGGAACAATGACCCTTACAGTTTTTTACACAAGGTCCATCAATGCGGGTAACTGCACCGACAATAACGCCATGGCAGCAGCCGTCAGCGGGGTGCGCTTGAGTGCCTGCAGACCCACCCACTTGCACGCAGCAATTTCATTGGCGGGCGTGGGCTTGGCATGATTGTCGAAATGCGTTGTGAAGACATGGTGAACCGTGCTGCCGGTGTCGATCGAGCACAACGCCAGAAGTGCTTGGCTGTCGAGGCTGGTTTCCTCCTGCAGCTCGCGCGCAGCGGCCTGCGCAGCGGTTTCACCCGACTCGATGAGGCCACCGGGGAAGTTCCACTTGCCACCTTTTTTCCTCACCAGCAGAACCTTGCGGCTGTGCAGGCACAAGATGGTGGCTCGGAGCCTGGTTGCAGGGGTCTTCTTTACCGGCATGCGGCCTACCTCGATCGTGCGTGTCGTTCACCGGAAATGGTGGGCCCTTGCTCTATGCGCGCCATAACGAGTGACTCCAGGCATCTGCTTTAGTTTCAACACCCTGCAAGGGAAGCGACCAACGCGTACTGCCCAATCTTGTTCACTGATCCGTGCGATGACACTGCGCTGCTACGTACTGAGCAGCAAAGTTGGCAATTGGCTGAGTCAGCCTTTATCGTTCAGCCACTTTCAAACATGAGTGGTCTGCCATGAAGTGGTTTCCCCTGCTGTTGACGCTGTGCCTGTCCGGCCCGGCCCTGGCTGCCGTTGACACCACGGCCCCGCGCGCGCCCTGGACACTGCTCGATCAGCACGACAAGGCCTACACCCTCGATGACGCCACGCGGGTGTTGCTGGTGGCGCGCAGCATGTCCACGGCCAAACTGGTCAATGCCACCCTGAGCGATGAACCCGAGGGCTACCTCGATGCGCGTCACGTGGTGTACGTGGCAGACATCGAGAAAATGCCATCGGTGGCCAAGATGGTCATGGTGCCGGCCATGCGTTCGGCCAACTACCGCATCGTGCTGGACCAGACCGGCGCTGTGGCCGAGCGTTACAAGGGCGATCGCGAGACCGTGCAATGGCTGGACATGGAAGGTGGCCAGGTGGTGCGTGAGCGCCGCTTCAGCGACGCCGATGCGTTGCGCCAGGCCCTGGTGCAGTTGCAGCACTAGCCGGACGCGGCTGGGCTGCGGGGGGTCGTCTACACTTGCCCGAGTCTTCCGTACCCCCAAGGACCGCCATGAAGCCACTTTCCGCCCTCCTCGCCAGCCTTGCGCTGAGCGTGGGTCTGCTCAGCGCCGAGCGCGTTGCGGCCATTACCCCGCTCAACCCTATCAATTTCGGCGCAATCGGCTGGGAAAGCGGTGCGTTGACCACCGAAATCCTGCGCTTCATCGTCGAGAACGGCTTCGAGTACGCCACCGACACCCTGCCGGGCAGCACGGTGAGCATGGAAGTCGCGCTGGCGCGCAACGACCTTCAGGTGATCGCCGAGGAATGGGCCGGTCGCAGCCCGGCCTGGGTCAAGGCCGAACAGGCCGGGCAGGTGTTCGCCCTGGGCGACACGGTGAAGCATGCCGAAGAAGGCTGGTGGGTGCCGGCCTATGTGATCAAGGGTGATCCGGCCAGGGGGCTTGCGCCGCTGGCACCCGAACTGCGCAGCGTCGACGACCTGAAACGCTACCCGCAGGTATTCAAGGACCCCGAACAACCCGACAAGGGTCGTTTCCTCAACAGCCCCAGCGGCTGGACCTCCGAGACGGTCAACAGCCAGAAGCTCAAGGCCTATGACCTCGACGCCCAGTACAGCAACGTTCGCACCGGTTCCGGCGCCGCACTGGACGCCGAGGTGACCTCGGCCATCAAGCTGGGCAAACCGGTGCTGTTCTATTACTGGAGCCCCACCCCGCTGATGGGCCGTTATGACCTGGTGCGGCTCGAAGAGCCGCCCTACGACGCCACCGCCTGGGCCACCTTGACCGATGCAAGCAACCCGTCGCCACGCGGCAGCCGTTCGCTGCCGGCGAAGCTGTCGATCGGCGTGTCTGCCTATTTCCGCGCGCAGTACCCGGATCTGGTGGCGGTATTCGAGAAGGTCGACCTGCCCATCGATCTGCTGAACAAGGCCCTGGCCGACATGAACACCACGCGCCAGCCTGCGCGTGAAGCGGCCAAGGCATTCCTCAAGGCCAATCCGCAGGTGTGGAAGGCCTGGATGCCGGCAGAAAACGCCGCACGGGTCGAGGCCGCGCTGTGACGGGCGGGTTTCCCGAGAGCCTGCAATTTTCTTTTGCCGATGCGATCAACGGCTGGGTCGACTGGCTGGTGCTGCACTATGGCGACACCTTGCGCAGCGTCTCCAACCACCTGCTGAGCGCGCTGGTCTGGCTGGAAAATCTGCTGCGGCTGGTGCCGTGGTGGCTGCTGGTGGCGGTGGTCGGGGTGCTGGCCTGGCATGCCAGTCGCAGTTGGCTGCGGGCCGCGGTGCTGATGGCCATGGTCACTGGCATCGGCATGCTCGGGCTGTGGGACAAACTGCTGCAGACGCTGACCTTGGTACTGGTGAGCACGGGCTTGTGCGTGCTGGTCGGCGTGCCATTGGGCATCCTGATCGCCACCCGGGCACTGGCGCGGCGTGTACTGCTGCCGGTGCTGGACGTGATGCAGACCCTGCCCGCCTTCGTCTACCTGATTCCGGTGCTCATGCTGTTCGGCCTGGGCAAGGTGCCTGCGGTGTTCGCCACCCTGATCTATGCCCTGCCGCCACTGGTGCGCCTGACCCACCTGGGCCTGGCGCAGATCGACCCGTCGTTGTTAAAGGCCGCTCACGGCCTTGGGGCAAGCCGTTGGCAGCGCCTGCGCCGGGTGGCGCTGCCGCTGGCCATGCCGAGCATCATGGCCGGGCTCAATCAGTCGGTGATGATGGCGCTGTCGATGGTGGTGGTGGCCTCGATGATCGGCGCGCGCGGGCTGGGTGAGGATGTGCTGGCAGGCATTCAGACCCTCAATGTCGGCCAGGGGCTGCAGGCCGGGCTGGCGATCGTGGCGCTGGCGATGGTGATCGACCGGATCAGCCAGGGTTATGGCAACGCGCGGACACGCGGGCGGCTGGAACCGCCGCGATGACACAAGCGCGCACCGGCGCGCCGTGCACGGGGCGCCGCCCTGTCGCCTGTACGCCGGTGACGCCAGCCGACCGCACTTTTCCCGCTGAACCCGGTCTACTGCCTCCTTTCGCCGCTTAC
>NZ_DAMCCR010000108.1:0-14043 GCF_032058845.1 Pseudomonas sp.
AGTGTGTTCTGGGCAGGCTGGCCAGGTTGCGCAGCCTGTTCGTCGGCAGCAGCCGGTTGATCCGGGGTTGGCGTGGTGTCGACGGCCGCAGGGGCTGGTTCGATGGCCGGTGTGATGGGCGCAGGCACTGGCGCAACGGCAGCAGGCGCCGAGGTGTCGGCTGGGGCCTGTGCGGCGTCGGTACCGGCAGGGGCTGCGGGACTGGCAGCGGCATCGGCCGCAGGTGCGGCGCCTTGCGCCTCGAGCCGCGCCAACTGGTCGTTCTTCAGGGCAATGAGCTTTTCAAGCTTGTCCAGCTGGCTCTGCAGGTCGGTCATGCGGCTTTTCAGCTCGTCGTTGTCACGACGGCTGGTGTCCAGGCTTTCCTGAGCCACCGCCAACTGATCGTTGAGGGCGTCCGCCTTGGCGCCTTGTGCCTGGGTACCCGGCGAGACCAGGCGCAAGGTGTCGCCCTGGGCAATGCGCTCTGGCGCAGGCTGTGCCTCGCCGCGGCGGGTGGCGTCCAGCTGTCGGGCGCGAGGCCCCAGACGCCGACCTTCGCGCCAGGCGGCATACTGCTCGGCCACTTCGGCCACTGCTTCGCCCTGGGGAATGCTCTGGACCTGCTGCTGATCGGGCAGGCGCAGCACCTGACCGGTCTTCAGCTGGTTGATGTTGTTGCCGATGAAGGCGTCGGGGTTCAGTGCCTGAATGGCGACCATGGCCTGCTGGATCGAACCGCCGTTGCTGTTGCGCGCCGCGATCTGCCACAGCGTGTCACGCCGCTTGGTGGTGTAGTTGGCGGCCTGGCTCTGCGCAGGCGCGATGGCGTTTTCGGCCTTGGGCTGATCGGCCACGGGGCGGTTGAGCGGCACGTTGTAATCGCGCAGCAGGCGCCCTTGCGGCCACATCACCTGAACCAGAAACCGCATCACCGGCGCTGACAACGGCTGATTCGAGGTGACGCGCAGCACGCTGCGGCCATTGGGAATGATCACCGGGGTAAAGGTCAGGCTTTGCAGGTAGGCCGGGTAAGGCACCCCGGCCTTGCTGAATGCCTCGGGCGGCGCCAGGCTTGGCGCCACTTCAGCAGCGGTGAGATCGCGCACATCGAGCAGCTCGATCTCGGCATCCAGCGGTTGATTCTGAGCCGAATGCAGGGTCAGCTCACCCAGTACCAGGGCGTTGGCCGCACCGGACGACAATGCCGAAGCTGCCGCGATGGCGAGTACCAGTTTGCGAATTCGAAGCATGACCCTGTCCTTGTAAGAATCGTCCTGAAACCCGCGCGGTTTCGGGACAAAATTGCGATCCAGTATCTTTTACACCATGTGTTTAATCAACAATTGCGCCACTTGCACGGCATTCAGCGCTGCGCCCTTGCGCACATTGTCAGTGGTGAGCCAGAGGTTGAGCTGTTCGACCTCATCGATTCCCTGACGCACTCGTCCAACATAGACCACGTCCTGGCCGACCGCGTCGCCCACCGGGGTTGGATAGTCGTCACCCTCCACGCGTTCAATGCTCGGTGCCTGATCCAGCGCGGCCAACACTGCCGGCAACTCGACCGGCCCGCGGCTCTGCACGCTGACACTGTAGCTATCGCCGAAAAACACCGGGACTTGAATGCAGCTCACGGCCAGTTTCAACGAAGGCATGCCCAGCAGTGCCCGCAGCTCGCGGACCAGGCGCTGTTCGAGCTGAGTATGGCCGTGCGCGTCCTCAGCGCCCACGCGTGGCAGCACATTGAACGCCACTTGCCGATCGAAGAACTGTGGCTCGAGCGGGCGGGCGTTGAGCAGCTCGGCGGTTTGCCGGGCCAACTCATTGACGGCCTTGCGCCCCTGGGCCGACACCGCCAGGCACGCCGTGACCTGGACACGCTCGATGTGCAACTGGCCCTTGAGCGGCGCCAGGGCCACGGCCAGGGCGACGGCCGCTGCGCTGGGGCTGGTGATCCAGGCGGGCTGAGGCACGCTGTCCAGCACCTCGAGGTTGGCTTCGGGCACTACGGGCACGGCGTCGGCCAATGCGCCCGACAAGTCGATGACCGCACAGCCGGCCTTGCGCGCTTTTTCAGCGAAGCTGAGGCTGACGGCTGCACCGGCGGCAAAGAAGGCCAGGCGCACCTGACTGAAGTCGAAACTGTCGACTTCACGCACGCGCAGTTTCTTGCCACCGAACATCACGCTGCTGCCGGCCGACTCCAGGCTGGCAAGCAGGTGCAAGGTAGCGACCGGGAACGCCAGTTCCTCCAGAATCTGTACCAGGGTTTCACCGACACTGCCGGTGGCGCCGACGACGGCGATATTGAAAGTGGGGTTCATGTGGACACAGCCTCTGGCGAAACGGGAGCGGCACTGTACTCGCATTGCCCGAAGGGAGCCAATGTGGCACGCCGTGAGCCGCCACGGTGAACCGCCAAACGCGACTCCCCGCCATGAAAAAACCCGCCCTGGCACGGGCCAGGACGGGTTCGGGTGTCGCTCGATCAGGCGCGCCCGATCAACGCTCCAGCAGGATGCGCAGCATGCGCCGCAGCGGCTCGGCAGCGCCCCACAGCAGCTGGTCGCCGACGGTGAACGCGCCGATGTAGTGCGAGCCCATGTTCAGCTTGCGCAGACGCCCGACCGGCACATTCAGGGTGCCGGTCACCTGGGTCGGTGACAGCTCCTGCATGCTGGCTTCGCGCTGGTTCGGCACCAGCTTCACCCACGGGTTGTGCTGGCTGATCAGGCCTTCGATGTCGGCCAGCGGCACATCCTTGTTCAGCTTGATGGTCAGCGCCTGGCTGTGGCACCGCATCGCGCCGATGCGCACGCAGATACCGTCGACCGGGATCGGATTCTTGAAGCGCCCCAGGATCTTGTTGGTCTCGGCCTGCGCCTTCCACTCTTCGCGGCTCTGGCCGTTGGGCAGTTCCTTGTCGATCCAGGGAATCAGGCTGCCGGCCAGCGGCACACCGAAGTTTTCCGTTGGGTAGGCGTCGCTGCGCATGGCCTCGGCCACCTTGCGGTCGATGTCGAGAATGGCGCTGGCCGGGTTGGCCAGGTCATCGGCGACGGCGGCATGGGTAGCGCCCATCTGGCGAATCAGCTCGCGCATGTTCTGCGCGCCAGCGCCGGAGGCGGCCTGGTAGGTCATGGCCGTCATCCACTCGACCAGCCCGGCCTCGAACAGGCCGCCCAGGCCCATCAGCATCAGGCTGACGGTGCAGTTGCCGCCGATGTAGTTCTTGGTGCCGATGTCGAGCTGGTGGTCGATGACCTTGCGGTTGACCGGGTCGAGCACGATCACCGCGTCGTCCTGCATGCGCAGCGAGGAGGCAGCATCGATCCAGTAGCCCTGCCAGCCCGCTTCACGCAGCTTGGGGAACACTTCACTGGTGTAGTCGCCGCCCTGGCAGGTCAGGATGACGTCAAGGGTCTTGAGCTCATCGATGCTGTAGGCATCCTTGAGCGGGGCAGTTTCCTTGCCCACGTTCGGACTTTGCCCACCGACGTTGGAGGTGGTGAAGAACACAGGCTCGATCAGGTCGAAGTCCTGTTCTTCCAGCATCCGCTGCATGAGCACGGAACCGACCATTCCACGCCAACCGATCAGACCTACACGTTTCATCGCAACTACACCTTTGCTAAAAGTGGGCCGCCAACGTCAGGGAGACGATGGCGGGGGCAGAGAGATTACAGATTCCGCAGGGCGGCGACTACTGCATCACCCATTTCACGGGTGCCGACCTTGCGGCTGCCCTCGGAGAAGATGTCGCCGGTGCGCAGACCCTGGTCGAGCACCTGGCTCACCGCCTGCTCGATGGCATCGGCCGCCTGGGCCTGGTCGAAGCTGTAACGCAGCATCATCGACACCGACAGAATGGTCGCCAGCGGGTTGGCGATGCCCTGCCCGGCAATGTCCGGCGCCGAGCCATGGCACGGCTCGTACATGCCCTTGTTGTTGGCATCGAGCGAGGCCGACGGCAGCATGCCGATGGAGCCGGTGAGCATCGAGGCTTCGTCCGAAAGAATGTCGCCGAACAGGTTGTCGGTCACGATCACGTCGAACTGCTTGGGCGCACGCACCAGTTGCATGGCGGCGTTGTCGACGTACATGTGGCTGAGCGCCACGTCCGGGTAGTCCTTGGCCACCTCCTCCACCACTTCACGCCACAGCTGGCTGGAGGCCAGGACGTTGGCCTTGTCGACCGAGCAGAGTTTCTTGCCGCGCACGCGGGCCATGTCGAAGCCAACCTTGGCGATGCGGCGGATCTCGCTTTCGCTGTACGGCAGGGTGTCGTAAGCCTGACGCTCACCCCCTTCGAGCTCGCGCTGGCCACGCGGCGCACCGAAGTAGATACCGCCGGTGAGTTCGCGAACGATGAGGATGTCCAGCCCGGAGACGATTTCCGGCTTGAGCGACGAGGCGTCGGCCAGTTGCGGGTAGAGGATGGCCGGGCGCAGGTTGCCGAACAGGCCCAGTTGCGCGCGGATTTTCAGCAGACCGCGTTCAGGGCGGATGTCGCGCTCGATCTTGTCCCACTTCGGCCCACCGACAGCGCCCAACAGCACGGCATCGGCCTGGCGCGCACGCGCCAGGGTCTCATCGGCCAGGGGTACGCCATGCTTGTCGATGGCAGCGCCGCCAATCACGTCGTGCTCCAGGCTGAAGCCCAGCTGGAACTTGTCGTTGGCGACTTCCAGCACCTTGACCGCCTCGGCCATGATTTCCGGGCCAATGCCATCACCTGGGAGAATCAGAATCTGCTTGCTCATGCGTTCCTCTATCCATTCAAGCGGCAGGGCTCAGGCGGCTCTGCCGGAAAAAACCGTGTGCATTCTATCTTGCGCAGCCTAACGCTCGGCGAACACCACCAGCACGTCGGTGCTGAACGAGCCGTCCCCTTCGATCTGGTAATACTGCCGCACTTCCTCGCCCATCGCCTGCTGTAACTGGCGAACAGCCACCTGCAAGGGTTCGGGCGTGCGCATGCGCGCCACCCAGCTGGTGAACTCCAGGCGCAGGCGCTGGCGCGTCAGGCTGCGCACCCACAGGCCTGCCTCACTGAGCTGGTGCTGCCATTCGGCGCCGCTGTAGTCGCGCACGTGGCTGGTGTCGCGCAGCACTTCGACGCTTTGCAGATAGGTGTCGAGCAGCGGACTGCCGGGCGACATGACGTCAACGAATGCCGCCACCCCGCCCGGCTTGAGTACCCGGCGCACTTCGCGCAGGGCCACGCCCAGGTCGCTCCAGTGATGGGCCGAATAGCGGCTGAAGACGAAGTCGAACGAAGCATCATCGAACGGCAAGCGCTCCGCCGCGCCACAGGTGGTGGTGATGTTGCCCAGGCCACGCTCGGCGGCGGATGCGGCCACCACATCGAGCATCGACTGCGACAGATCATAGGCCACCACCTCGGCCACCAGCGGCGCCACGTGGAAACTGACGTGGCCGGCCCCGCAGCCGAGGTCCAGCACCCGAGCGCTGCCCTGCCCGTCCAGCGCGGCCTGGAGCAGGGCGAATTCGCTGCCCTGGGCATGCACGGTACTGGTCAGGTAGGCGTTGGCCTGCTCGCCAAACTGGCGCTGGACCACGTCGGTGTGGGCGCTGCGAGTCATGGGAAAAATCCTTTAAGGTCGATAGCGGGTCGCTGGAGGGGCTGCAGGCAACCCCTCGCTGGTTGATCAGGCGTCGCGGAACAGCCAAGGCTGGCTAGCGCGGTGCTGGCGTTCAAAGGTCTTGATCGAATCGCCGTCCTGCAAGGTCAGGCCGATGTCGTCCAGCCCGTTGATCAGGCAGTGCTTGCGAAACGCATCGATCTCGAAATGCAGCACCTTGCCGTCCGGGCGGGTGACCGCCTGGGCCTGCAGGTCGACGACCAGTTGATAACCGGGATTGGCCTCGACTTGTGCAAACAGCTCATCGACCTCTTCGTCGCTGAGGATGATCGGCAGCAGGCCGTTCTTGAAGCTGTTGTTGTAGAAGATGTCGGCAAAGCTCGGCGCGATGACACTGCGGAAACCGTACTCGTCCAGCGCCCATGGCGCGTGTTCACGGCTCGAACCACAGCCGAAGTTTTCCCGCGCCAGCAGCACGCTGGCGCCTTGATAGCGCGCGTGGTTGAGCACGAACTCGGTGTTCAGCGGGCGCTTGCTGTTGTCCTGATAGGGCTGACCCACGTCGAGGTAGCGCCACTCATCGAAGAGGTTCGGGCCAAAGCCGGTGCGTTTGATCGACTTGAGAAACTGCTTGGGGATGATCTGGTCGGTGTCGACGTTGGCACGGTCCAACGGCGCAACGAGGCCGGTGTGCTGGGTAAAGGCTTTCATGCTGCGCTCCCTTGGATCAACTCGCGGACATCGATGAAGTGACCGGTCACCGCGGCGGCGGCGGCCATGGCCGGGCTGACCAGGTGGGTACGCCCGCCGGCGCCCTGACGGCCTTCGAAGTTGCGGTTGGAGGTAGAGGCGCAATGCTCGCCATTTTCCAGGCGGTCGGGGTTCATCGCCAGGCACATCGAGCAGCCTGGTTCACGCCATTCGAAGCCGGCTTCGACGAAGATCTTGTCCAGGCCTTCGCGCTCGGCCTGGGCCTTGACCAGCCCGGAGCCCGGCACGACCAGTGCCTGTTTGACGTTGGTCGCGACCTTGCGGCCCTTGGCGATGGCGGCAGCCGCACGCAGGTCTTCGATGCGCGAGTTGGTGCACGAACCGATGAAGACGCGATCGAGCTTGATGTCGGTGATTGCCTGGTTGGCAGTCAGGCCCATGTAGCGCAAGGCGCGCTCGATGGAGCCACGCTTGACCAGGTCGGGCTCGGCAGCAGGATCCGGCACGCGCTGATCGACCGCCAGGACCATCTCGGGCGAGGTGCCCCAGCTGACCTGCGGCTTGATCAGCGCAGCGTCGAGTTCGACCACGGTGTCGAACACCGCATCGTCGTCGGACACCAGGCCCTTCCAGGCCTCGACTGCCATTGGCCACTGCTCGCCCTTGGGCGAGTACGGACGACCTTCGACGTAGGCCACGGTGATGTCATCGACCGCCACCAGGCCGACGCGCGCGCCCGCTTCGATCGACATGTTGCAGATGGTCATGCGCCCTTCCATCGACAACTGGCGAATGGCGCTGCCGGCGAACTCCATGGCATGACCGTTGCCGCCCGCGGTGCCGATCTTGCCGATCACGGCCAGCACGATGTCCTTGGCGGTAACGCCGACGGGCAACTCGCCCTCGACGCGCACCAGCATGTTCTTCATTTTCTTGGCGACCAGGCACTGGGTAGCCAGCACATGTTCCACTTCAGAGGTGCCGATGCCGTGGGCCAGGGCGCCGAACGCGCCATGGGTGGAAGTGTGCGAGTCGCCGCAGACCACGGTCATGCCGGGCAAGGTGGCGCCCTGCTCCGGGCTGATGACGTGCACGATGCCCTGGCGCTGGTCGTTCATCTTGAATTCGACGATGCCGTACTCATCGCAGTTTTCATCGAGGGTCTGCACCTGCAGGCGCGACACTTCATCGGCGATGGCCGCGATGCCGCCCTTGCGCTCGGGGGTGGTCGGCACGTTGTGGTCGGGGGTGGCGATGTTGGCGTCGATGCGCCAGGGCTGGCGTTTGGCCAGGCGCAGCCCCTCGAAAGCTTGCGGTGAAGTGACTTCGTGAATGATGTGGCGATCGATGTAGATCAGCGACGAACCATCATCACGGCGCTTGACCTCATGGGCGTCCCAGAGTTTGTCGTAAAGCGTTTTGCCAGCCATCGGACTGTTCCTCATCAGCGTCTTTCTATGCCAAAGACCACTTGGCTTGTATGGGCGAATCCTATGGCGTTACATTGAATAACTCAAATTCATATTTTTCATACTTTGCATAACCATCAGGAATTCAAGCCATCATGGACCTGGCCAACCTCAGCGCCTTCATTGCCGTCGCCGAATGCTGCAGCTTTTCCGGCGCAGGTGAGCGCCTGCACCTGACTCAGCCCGCGATCAGCAAGCGTATTGCCGGGCTTGAGCAACAACTGAACGTGCGCCTGTTCGATCGGCTGGGGCGTGAGGTGGGGCTGACCGAAGCCGGTCGCGCCCTGCTACCGCGCGCTTATCAGATCCTCAACGTGCTGGACGACACCCGCCGCGCGCTGACCAACCTGGCCGGGGAGGTGGGCGGCCGGCTGACCCTGGCCACCAGCCATCACATCGGCCTGCACCGGCTGCCACCGCTGCTGCGCACGTTCACCCGGCAGTACCCGGACGTGGCGCTGGATATCCAGTTCATGGATTCGGAAGCGGCCTACGACGAAATTCTCCATGGCCGCGCGGAAATCGCCGTGATCACCCTCGCTCCCGAGCCGCACCCGCTGCTCAAGGCGGTACCGATCTGGCGCGATGCGCTGGATTTCGTCGCCGCTCCCGAGCATCCGCTGGCGCGCACCAGCGGCGTCACCCTGGCCGAAGTTGCAGGACATTCAGCGGTGTTTCCGGGTGGCAACACCTTCACCCATCACATCGTCCAGCGCCTGTTCGAGAGCCAGGGCCTGACCCCGAACATCGCCATGAGCACCAACTACCTGGAGACCATCAAGATGATGGTGTCGATTGGCCTGGCCTGGAGCGTCCTACCGCGTACCATGCTCGATGAACAAGTGGCACCCATCGCGCTGGAGGGCATTCAGTTGTCCCGCCAGCTAGGCTACATTCTGCACACCGAGCGCACGCTATCCAACGCAGCCAAGGCGTTCATGAGCCTGCTCAACAGCCACGCCAGCACGGCCTGACCGCTCGCCAGAACGGCATTATCGTCAGGGACGCTCTCTCCGCCAAAGGTCTGGTACCGATGCCCAACTCCGCTGATCCCCTGCCGCGCATTCCTGCCGTCGACCCGCAAGCGTCGGAGCAGGCCTGGCGTAACGCCCCTCAACTGCTGGCTGCGCTCAATGGCGCGCGCCTGGGCGCCTGGCTCTGGGATATCGACAGTGGCCGGGTGAGCTGGTCGCGCGGCACCCACGCGCTGTTCGGCTTCGATCCGCAGCGCGCGCTGCCGCATGATCTCGACTACCTCGAGCTGTTGCCGGAGGAGGACCGCCTGCGCACGCGCCAGGCTTTCCAGGCGGTGCTCGACGGCGAGCCGGTGCAACAGGCCATGCGCCATCGCATCCGCTGGCCTGACGGCAGCCTGCATTGGCTGGAGATCAGCGGCAGCCTGACGCTGAACCCGGACGGCCGTCGACAGATGATCGGTGTGGTGCGCGAAGTGACCCGTCAACGTGAGCGCGAAGTCGCGCTGATGAACTCGGAAAAACGTTTTGCCACCCTCTTTCACCTGAGCCCCAACCTGATCCTGCTCAGCCGTCGGCACGACGGCATGATCCTGGAGGTCAATCAGCATTTCGAGCATACCCTCGGCTGGCCGGGCAGCGACGTGATCGGCAGGACCACGCTGGCGCTGGACCTGTGGGTGCATCCCGAGCAGCGCCAGCAGATGCTCGAAGCCACCCGCAACACCACGCGCCCGGCCACCCTCGAAGTGCAGTTCAGAGCCAGCAGCGGAACGGTACGCGACGGCATTCTCTGCGCTCAGAGCATCGAGCTTGAAGGGGTTCCACACCTGATCAGCACGTTTGTCGACACCACCGACCGCAAGCACGCCGAGCAGGCCCTCAAAGACAGTCAGGAGCGCCTCGACCTGGCGCTGGATTCGGCGCAACTGGGCACCTGGGACTGGCACATTCCCAGTGGCATGCTGTACGGCTCGGCGCGCGCCGCGCAGCTGCATGGCCTGGCCCCGGTGCCGTTCCATGAATCGTTCGACGCCTTCTTCGAGGGCGTGCCCGACGAGGAACGTGCGGTGATGCGCCAAGCCTACCGCAGCCTGCGCGAGGGCCCGGCAGGCAACTACCAGATCACCTATCGGGTGCAACTGGGCGACGGTGCCTCGCGCTATATCGAGAGCCGTGCACGGTTGTACCGGGATGATCAGGGCAATCCCTTGCGCATGGCCGGCACCTTGCTCGACATCACCGAACAAGTGGAGCGCGAGCAACGCCTGGCGGCCTCGGAAGAAAAATTCGCCAGCCTGTTCCAGGTCAGTCCCGATCCGATCTGCGTCACGCGTCGCGACACCGGTCAGTTCATCGAAATCAACCACGCCTTCACCCAGACCTTTGGCTGGACCGTGGAGCAGGTCATTGGCCGCGACAGCGAACAGCTCGGCCTGTGCGGCGAGTCGGCGCAGCGCGCCGAGTACCTGGCCCGGGTGATCAGAGGCGAGGGCCTGGACAACGTGGCGATCAAGGTCAGGCACCAGGATGGCAGCATGCTCACCTGCGTGGTGTCCAGCCGGCTGATCAGCGTCGATGGCCAGCCTTGCAGCGTCACGACGCTGCGCGACATCACCCAGCAGCAACGCGCCGAAGCGGCATTGAAGGCCAGCGAAGAGAAATTCGCCAAAGCGTTTCATTCAAGCCCTGACGCCATCACCATCACCGAATGCACCACCGGCCGCTACGTCGAGGTCAATGACGGCTTCTGCCGCCTGACCGGCTACAGCGCCGCCGAAGTGCTCGGACGCACGGCACAGGCGCTGAGCATCTGGGCCGACGATCAGCAACGCGCCGGCCTGCTCAGGGAGGTCAAAGCCCACGGGCGGGTGCTGCACCGGGAAATGCTCGGGCGCAGCAAGCAGGGCAACCTGCTCACCGTGGAAGTCTCGGTGGAACCGATCCACCTCGACGACACCGAATGCCTGCTGCTCACCGCGCGCGACGTGAGCCTGCTCAGGGATGCCCAGGCGCAGATTCGCCACCTGGCCTACCACGACCCGCTGACCAACCTGCCCAACCGCGCCTTGCTCATGGACCGCCTCAGCCAGCAGATCGACTGGCTCAAGCAGCACAACCTGCGCGGTGCCCTGCTGTTCCTCGACCTCGACCATTTCAAGCACATCAATGACTCACTTGGTCATCCTGTGGGCGATACCGTGCTCAAGATCATCACCGCGCGCCTGGAGGCGAGCGTACGTCAGCAAGACATGGTCGCCCGGCTCGGCGGCGATGAGTTCGTGGTGCTGATCAGCGGTCTGCAAGGTGGGCGCGCCAGCGTCGAGCGCACCTTGCGCGAACTGGCCGATACCCTGCGCGGACTGCTGGCCGAGCCCATTTCGCTCGATGGCCAGCGGCTCCAGGTCACCCCGAGTATTGGGGTGGCACTGATACCGGATCACGGCAGCACCCCGGCCGACCTGCTGAAACACGCCGACATCGCCCTGTACCGTGCCAAGGATTCGGGCCGTAACACCACGCAACTGTTCCACAGCACCATGCAGAAGGCCGCCAGCGAGCGCCTGCGCATGGAGAATGACCTGCGCCTGGCACTCGCGCGTGACCAACTGGCGCTGCATTTCCAGCCCCAGGTCGACGCGCGCGACAGCCGCATCATCGGCGCAGAGGTGCTCCTGCGCTGGTATCACCCGCAGCTTGGCCAGCAACCGCCTGGGCAGTTCATTCAGGTCCTGGAGGAAAGCGGGCTGATCGTGGAGGTGGGCAGCTGGATTCTCGACCAGGCCTGTGCGGCCTGTGCAGCGCTGGTCGCTGATGGACTGATCGACGTGCAGGTGTTCAGTCTGTGTGTGAACATCAGCCCGCGGCAGTTTCGTCAGAGTGATTTCGTCCAGCGCGTGCTGCGCAGCCTCGATGAGCAAGGGCTGCCCCGCCGCCTACTCAAGCTGGAGATCACCGAGGGCATCGTCATTCAGAACCTGGACGACACCATCGCCAGGATGCGCGAACTCAGGCGACACGGCGTGAGCTTCGCGATGGACGACTTCGGCACCGGGTATTCATCGCTGACGTACCTCAAGCGCTTGCCAGTCGACACACTGAAGATCGACCAGAGTTTCGTGCGCGATGCCCCGGTGGACCCCAACGATGCTGAAATCGTCCGCGCCATCGTGGCCATGGCCCATAGCCTCAAGCTGACCGTGATCGCCGAGGGCGTGGAGCTGCCCGAACAACTGGTGTTTCTCCAGGGGCTGGGCTGCCACTACTACCAGGGCTATCTGCACAGCCGCCCGCTGCCGCTGGAGGAGTTCCGGCGCACGCTGCAGTCGTCACCCTGCGCACCTCGATAACCCCGCTTGCAAGGCCTGTCAGGCCACACGGGCACCCGTGTCGGTGCTGCCGGCCGCAGCTGGCGCGCCGAGCAGCGCACTGATGGCCTGGCAGTCTGCCGAGCGACGCAGCTCGGCGAACAGGGTCACCGCTTCGGGGTAGCTGCGCGTGAGCATGGCCAGCCACTGCT
The DNA here is from genome assembly GCF_032058845.1 of Pseudomonas sp. GTDB lineage: Bacteria > Pseudomonadota > Gammaproteobacteria > Pseudomonadales > Pseudomonadaceae > Aquipseudomonas. The sequence goes on from NZ_DAMCCR010000108.1 coordinate 12,263, forward strand.
TCAATCGCCCGGGCGCGTAGCGTGGCGACAGTTTGTCCTGCGCCTGACGCCAGAATTCCTGGAGCAGCGGCAACAGTGCCGCCCAGGTCAGGGGCTGGTAATCCAGCCCATCGCGCGCGGCGGCAATCTGCAAGGCCAGATCCGGCCGGGAGACCAGGCCGCGACCGAGCATGATGTCTTGCGCACCGCTCACTTCGCGGCAGCGTTGCCAGTCTTCGACCGTCCAGATCTCGCCATTGGCGAACACCGGTACCTTGACCACATCCTGCACCCGAGCCACCCATTCCCAGTGCGCGGGCGGCTTGTAGCCCTGCGCCTTGGTGCGTGCGTGCACCACCAGATGCTCGGCGCCGCCATCGGCCAGCGCGATGGCGCAATCGAGCGCACCGTCGGGCGTTTCGAAGCCCAGGCGCATTTTCGCGGTGACCGGGATGTGCGCGGGCACGCTGCGGCGCACTTGCTGCACGATGGCGTGCAGCAGTTCGGGCTCTTTGAGCAGCACCGCTCCACCGCGCGACTTGTTCACGGTCTTGGCCGGGCAGCCGAAATTCAGGTCGATGACCGGCGCACCCAGCTCACAGGCCAGCGCCGCGTTGTCGGCCAGGCAGTGTGGGTCAGAGCCGAGCAGCTGCACGCGCATCGGTACCCCCGCTGCCGTGCGCGCACCCTGGCGAAGCTCAGGCGCGAGCTTGTGGAACGACGAAGCAGGCAGCAGGCGCTCGCTGACGCGAATGAACTCGGTGACGCACCAGTCGATACCACCCACCCGCGTCAGCACGTCGCGCAGGATGTTGTCGACCAGCCCCTCCATCGGGGCCAGGGCAATTTGCATAACACAACTCTCGAAGAAGACGGGGCGCAACGCTCGGCTGGCACCTCAGGCGCGGATCAGCGCCGGGCCGTAGCCGTCGATGAATTCAGGCGGCATCCGTTTGGGTTTGCCGGTGGACAGCTCGATACAGGCGAAGGTGGTCTGGGCGCGCAGCAGCGTGACGCCGTCGCATGGACGCTTGAGCTGGAAGCGACGGATCATGCGCAGGCGCTGATCCCATTCGACGATCCAGGTGGCCAGCTGTAGCTCATCATCCTCGTAACCTGCCGCCAGGTAATCGATTTCGTGCCGGACCACCGCCATGGCACGGTCGAGCCTGCGGTATTCGGTGAGGTCCAGGCCCAGGCGCTGGGAGTGACGCCAGGCGCAGCGCTCCAACCAGGTGACATACGCGGCGTTGTTGGCATGGCCAAGGCCGTCGATGTCTTCGTTGCCGACGCGCAGGTCGATGATGAATGGCGTTGCCAGGTCCCAGCTCATAGCCGCTCCGTGAATCAGGTGAGCGGCGAGTGTAACGGATGTACCGCCACGCTGCCGATGGGGCGGCAAAACGGGGCGAGTGACCCGCAGCCAGAAAAAACAAAAGGCCCATTCAATATGCGAATGAGCCTTTGAAGTCTCGCAAAACGCGAGTGAAAATGGCGTCCCCTAGGGGACTCGAACCCCTGTTACCGCCGTGAAAGGGCGGTGTCCTAGGCCACTAGACGAAGGGGACATAACCTTCGCAAAAGTTTGCAATGCAAACCTTGGCAGTAATTGGTGGAGCTAAGCGGGATCGAACCGCTGACCTCCTGCATGCCATGCAGGCGCTCTCCCAGCTGAGCTATAGCCCCGAAAACAAAAGGCTCATTCAATAGGCGAATGAGCCTCTTTAAGCCCCGCAAAACACGGGTAAAGTGGCGTCCCCTAGGGGACTCGAACCCCTGTTACCGCCGTGAAAGGGCGGTGT
>NZ_DAMCCR010000109.1:0-13539 GCF_032058845.1 Pseudomonas sp.
AGCCACAGGCGCCACCGGCGCAGGCGGCGGTGGCGGCGGCGGTGGCTCCACTGGCGGCGCGGGCTGGGAAAACTCGATGGTCATCGGCGGCACCTCAGGCGGCACCACGGGCAACTCGGCTGTCGGCTGCTGATTGATCCAGACGATCACCGCACCGTGCAAAACCAAGGCCAGCATGCCCAGCACCAGCGCTTCACGCCGGCGCCACGCACGCCGCGGGGTTACCTGCAGCCTGGCCAGCGCCAGGGGGTCTGATGGGAGGCGCTCAGTGCCGGATGCGAGGTCGGGCGCAGGCACCGGCGAAAACGCAAGGGCACCCGTAGTGCGCTGAACATTGCCCATGTCATGGCTCCTGTAGGTCACTGCAGTGAGGCGCTGCAGCAAGGGTGAAATGAAGGCCGTACCCACCGCAGCAGGCGTGACGCGGCAGCGAGGCCGTGCACACTGCATCTGGCATGCGCGGCGACAAGGCCGCGGCGGTCCGGTACAGCGTCACGTCTGCGCCAGCTGCGCCAATTCATCTGCACTGAACGCCAGGTTGTCGAGCGCGTGCAGGTTCTCGATCAACTGCTCGGGCGTGCTGACGCCCACCAGCACCGAGGTGACCTGCGGGTTGCGCAGCGTCCACGCCAGCGCCAGTTGCGACAGCGTCTGCCCGCGCTGCGCAGCCACTTCGCTGAACACACGGATACGGCTGTGCAGTTGCTCGTTCAACGCCTGCTCGGGCAAGTACCGACTGCCCTTGCCGATCCGTGAGTCTTCGGGGATCGCCTGCGCGTACTTGCCCGACAGCAAGCCCTGGGCCAGCGGCGAGAAACTGATCACACCGGTGCCCCGCTCATGCGCGCCTTGCAGCACCCCGTTGGTCTCGATGCTGCGCTCGAGCAGGTTGTACAGCGGCTGTTGCAGCACCAGTGGCACCTGGCGTTCGCTGAGCAGCGCGGCAATCTCGTCGGCCTGCTGCGCCGGGTAAGAAGAAATCCCCACGTACAGCGCCTTGCCCTGACGCACAGCGCTGGCCAGGGCGTCAGCGGTTTCCTGCAACGGCGTGTCAGGGTCGAAACGGTGGGAATAGAACACGTCCACGTAATCCAGACCCAGCCGCGCCAGGCTCTGGTCGAGACTGGCGAGCAGGTACTTGCGCGAGCTGCCGCCCTGACCATAGGGGCCTGGCCACATGTCCCAGCCAGCCTTGGTGGAAATGATCAGCTCGTCGCGGTGGGCACTGAAGTCCTGGCGCAGCAACTGCCCCAGGTTGCGCTCGGCGCTGCCGTAGGGCACCCCGTAGTTGTTGGCCAGATCCAGGTGGGTCACGCCATGGTCGAAAGCGGTGCGCAGAATGCTGCGCTGGCGGCTCAGCGGTGTGTTGTCGCCGAAGTTGTGCCACAGCCCGAGCGAAAGCGCGGGCAGCAGCAGGCCACTGCGACCGGCGCGGCGGTAGTCGCGGCCCTCGTAGCGCTGCGGGTGGGCGGTGTATGGGGTTAGCGGTTGGCTCATTGGGCAGTGTCCTTGGCGGTGCTCCAGCGGTAATGCGTGGCCGGTGTCCAGGCGTCGCCGAGCTGGGCCTGCTGCAAGGCGCGCTCGAGAATGGCCGGCTCGACCCATTGATCGACATCGAACGGCTTGCGAATCAGGCGCGCGTCTGCAGCCAGCTGCACGTCCTTGCGCAGCACGCCCAGGTAGTACGGGTCGAGCAACGGCGAGTAGACGAAGCTCAGGTCGCCGCCCTGCAGCGCCTGGGTCAACACCGAAGGCGGGTAGCCAGACTGCTGGGCACTCAGCTCGATCTGCGCCTGCCGGTTGGCTTCCTGGGCTAGCCAGTGCTGCGCCTTGAGCACGCCTTCGACCAGATGTTGCGCCGCCTGCGGGTGGGCATCGATGAAGGCCTGGGTGACGACCAGCCCGCCCTGCCCTGCGCCGCGGCCGTCGAGTTGCTGGCTGCCGAGCGGGATCTCGATCAGGCCCTTGTGCTTCAACGCGAACAAGCGTGCCGGTGCCCAACTGGCGTCGATCTGCCGCGCGGCCAAGGCGCTGTTGACGGCGTTGAAGTCAAGGTTGATCACCTTGACGTCGCGTTCGCTCAAGCCAGCGCGTGCCAGCACATCGATCAGGGCCAGGTGGTCGGCGGTGCCGCGCAGAATCCCGACCCGCTTGCCCTTGAGGTCTTCGATGCGCTCGATGCCCGAGCCGGGCACCACGCCGAGGTAGCCGTTGCTGGCGCGGCCGGTGGCCATCAGCAAGCGCGTGCGCAGACCACCGGCACGCCCGATGATCGAGGCCAGGTCTCCAAGGAACGCAGCATCCAGCTGATCGTTGGACATGGCTTCGTTGATCAGCGGCCCGGCGCCCTTGAAGAAGTGCCACTGCACCTCGACGCCATCGGCGGCTAGCGCCTCTTCGAGCAGGTGCCGGGTGTGCAGCACATCGACCAGCGGGCCGCCGCTGGGCTGCGAGCCGGAGGTCACATCGGGGCTGGCGATGCGCAAGGTCACGCCCTGCGCCTGGGCCAGCGACATCCATGCGATCAAGGGCAGCGCCAGCCAGTATCTGCCTGCTTTCATACCGGCCGCCCCTCTTCCAGCACCGCCGCGCGGCGCACTTGGCGACGCGCCGGGAAATAGTCCGCCACGGCCAGGTGCTGCGTGCTGCGGTTGTCCCAGATGGCCACGGTGTTCTTCTTCCAGGCCCAGCGCATCTGGAATTCGGGAATCTGCAAATGCTGCAGCAACAGCGTCAGCAGGTGTTCGGACTCAACCCAGGAGAGGTCGGCGATCTGCGAGGTGAACGCACGGTTGACGTAGATCGACTTGTTGCCCGACACCGGGTGCGTGCGGATCACCGGGTGCAGGATCGGTGGCGGCAAGACACGGTTCAGGTGCCTGAGGGCCTCGCTGTAGGGCTGCGCGTTCGGGCTGCGGGCGTGACGGATGTCGTGCACTGCGCTCAAACCGTCGAACAGCGTTTTCAGCGGCGCCGCCAGCGCGCGATAAGCCGCTTCGGTGTCGACCCACAGGGTATCGCCGCCCAGCTCGGGAATTTCCTGGGCATACAGAATGCCCAGTTTCGACGGTCGATCGGCAAAGGTCACGTCGGCGTGCCAGGTGTCGTTGGCGCCTTTTCGGGTCTCGTCGTAGGCGAACACCACCAGTTCGCGCACGGCCGGATCGGCTTCATAGACCGGGTGCACATGCAGCTCGCCAAAGCGCTCGGCAAAGGCTTTCTGCTGTTCGGCGCTCCAGTGCTGGTCCTCGAAGAACAGCACCTTGTGGGTCACCAGCGCGGCTTCGATCTGTGCCAGGGTCGCGTCGCTGACATCGGCCAGGTCGATGTCCGAGATGCGCGCGCCAAGCAGTGGGTGCACGCGTTGCAGGTTCAGGCTCATGGTTTTCCTCCAGCAGTGAAAGGGTCAGAAGTCTTTGCGCACTTGCACGCCGAAATAACGCTCGTCGTCGCGCGGCACCACGCGGGTGGTACTGGCCCCGGACGACAACACAGGTGAATACGACTTGTCGGCCAGGTTCTTGCCGATCACCGCCACCCGCCAGCCGGCGTCGTAGTCGGCCAGCGCAACGGTCGCGCCCCACAGGCCGAATGCGCCCTGCCGGGTGTTGGGGTTCTGGTCGAGGCTGTATTGCACCTCGCCCTGCCAGCTGTAATCGGTGCCCAGTTCGATGTCCCAGCCGTTGTCCAGCGGGATGGTGTAGTCGGCGCGCAGGTAGCTTTTCCAGTCCGGGGTGAAGGGCAACGGCTTGCCGTTGATGTTGCAGCTGCTGGCCGCGCCCGCCGGGCAGCCGAAGTCATCGATACGGGCGCGGGTATAGGCCAGCGCACCGGAGAGCTTGAGCTGCTGGGTGGCCTGCAGCGCGTAGTCGAGCTCGACCCCCTCGCTGGTGACGGTGCCGGCGTTGATCAGCCGGGTTACCACGGAGGTGCCCACCACATCGAAGAAGTTGGCCTGATAGTTGTCGTAGGTGGAGTGGAACACCGCGAGGTTTGCCGTCAGGCGGTTGTTCCAGAGGCTGCTTTTGAGGCCCAGCTCATAGGTGTCGGAGGTTTCCGGGTCGAGCGGGTCCAGGTCCAGCGCTTGCATGTTGAAGTAGACGTTGTAGGCCGGGCCTTTGTAGCCGCGCGAGTAAGTGGCATAGGTCGTGAGCTGGTCGTTGATGTCGTACTGCAAGCCGATACGCCCTGAGCCGCCGTTATCACGGTGCGAGCCACTGCTGGAAAACGACGGGCGTACCGAGTTGACGGCAAGCGGCGAGGTGGATAGGCGGCGGTGGTCGTACTCGATCTCATCCAGCGTCCAGCGCAGGCCGAAGATGGCGCGCAGGTCGTCACGGACATTCAGGGTCGTCTCGCCAAACACCGCGTAGCTGTCGTTGGTCGCGCTGTAGTCGGCGCGGCCGCTGTTGCGCACTGAACCGTTCACCGACAGGCGCCGGTAGGTTTCTTCGGATTTGCCATGGAACAGGTAGGTGCCGAGCACGTATTCGGCGAACTGACCTTTGGGCGAGGTCAGGCGCAATTCCTGGCTGAACTGGTCGTAGTCGACATCGCCTTTATCGTGCACGGCACTGACCGGCAAGGCTGCGGTGAAGTCGTTGTCCTGGTATTGCGTGTTGTCCCAGCCGCGCCAGGCGCTGATCGAGGTCAGGGTGAAGTCGGTCAGCGACCAGTCGGCCTGCAATGACAGGCCGCGGTTGGTGTCCTCGACATGGGTTCTGTAGTCGCTGCTGATCTTGCGGTTGTCAGCGCCTGGGACCACTGGCGCGATGGCGCCTGCGATGGCGGCGCTGGGCGTGACCAGCACCGATGGCGTGTCGTTTTCGCCGTCGCTGTAGTCGCCGATCAGGGTGAACTTCACGTCCTCCTGGGGCTGGAACTGCAGTTTGCCGCGCACGCCCTTGCGCTCGTAGCCATTGGTGTCGTGGCCGTTGACCACGTTCCTGACGTTGCCGTCGTACTCGCCGAACGAGGTGGTCAGGGAGCCTTTGAGGGTCTCGCTGAGACGCCCGCCAAGGCCCAGGCGCACGCGGTTTTCGTCACCTGCGCCAAAGTGTGAATAGTCGACAAAACCGTGGGTGGCGTCTTCAGGTTCACGGGTGATCACGTTGAGCACACCGGCCGAGGCGTTCTTGCCGAACAAGGTGCCCTGGGGGCCGCGCAGTACTTCGATGCGGTCGACATCCAGCAGGTCCAGCGTTGACTGACCAGGACGGGCGTACACCACGCCGTCGATCACCGTCGCCACGCTGGGCTCCACCCCTGGCGAGGTGGAGATGGTGCCGATGCCGCGCACGAACAGCGAGCTGTCCTTGTTGGAAGGGCTGCTGCGGTAATTGAGCGTCGGCACCTGCTGAACGATGGCGGCCACGTTGTTGCGGTTTTCCCGTTCGAGCTGCTCGCCATCGACCACGGTGACCGCCACCGGCACCTGCTGCAGCGATTCCTCGCGGCGGGTGGCGGTCACGGTCACCGCCTTGAGCGTCGGCGTGGCCTGGGCTGTTGTGTCTGTCGGCGACTCGGCGCTCTGGGCATAAGCGCCGGGCAGGTACAACAACCCCAGGAGCGCGCCCCGGTGCAGGGTGCTGGTGATTGGCTTCATGGTTCGGATCCCCTGATTCTCTAATGGCAGCCGCTGAAGCACTCGCCGACGCTCCAGGCGTACGGTCGGTGTTGGGGCTTCCCGAGATCGGGTCAGGTCTTCAACGGGCAGGTCGCAAGTGCGAAGACGGTCTTGGCCGTCGAGTCGGTGTTTTAACAGCGGCTGTTGCAGGCTGTACAAGGCGAAAAATGCATGGCGGCCATGCACGTCAGGTCTGGTGCCTGGGCTTGCGGGTCATTGCCGAAGGGCCGGCCAGGGCGTGCGGGGCCTGTGCGCACGCGGCGCAAGGTGATCAGCGCTGAGTGGCAGATGGCCGAAACGGGCGATGCCACTTGAAGCGCCATATGGTTATAAATAATTGGTATTTAAAATCGAAAAGTTATCAGGATACCGTTCATCGACCCGTTCAGCGCGCAGCCCTAGCTCGCAATGCCTGCGTTGTGAAACGTCTTTCCCGCATCAGCGCCATTCCCCGCGAGACTCGCCATGGACCTGCACCAACTCAGACACTTTCTGGCGCTCGCCGAGCACGGCAACTTCACCCGCGCCGCCCAGGCGAGCTTCATCACCCAATCGGCCTTCAGCCGTAGCATTCAGAGCCTGGAGCACAACCTCGGTTGCCAGTTGGTGGAGCGTGGCGCAGGCGGACGCGGTTTTACGCTGACGGCTCAGGGCCAGACACTGCGTGGACGTGCCCGCGACATCATCGAGGCGATGAAAGTACTGCGTCAGGACATCCTCGGGGGCGAACTCACGCCCGCTCCGCTCCTGAGCCTGGGCTGCGGCCCGGCACCCGCAGCGCGGCTGGTGCCTGCAGCCCTCGCCGAGTTCATCGACCGCCACCGCGATACGCGCATCGATCTGCGGGTGGACGCGCCGGACATCCTCAAGGGCTACCTGGACGCCGGCGAGATCGAATTCCTGATCGCCGACCTGCGCCACATCCGCGCCGACCAGGGCTACATCACTCAAGCCCTGCGCCCCCGGCGCTTCCAGTTGTTCTGCCGCCGGCATCACCCGCTGTCGATTGCGCAGGAGCGCTCATTCGGTGCACTGGCCGACTACCCGCTGGCCTGCTCGTCGCTGCCCACCGAATTGCAGACACTGCTGGCCGAACGCGCCGGCCGCCAGGCACTGCCGAGCAACCTGCAGTGCAAGCACACCGATGTGCTGGTGCAGATGGTGACCGGCTCCGACCTGATCGGCATTGCCACCGAAGACGTGGTGTCGCAGTGGGTAGCGCAAGGCACCGTCGAGCGCCTGAGTTTCAGCGATGCGCCGCAGGGCTTGCTGATCGGCGGCACCTGCTTTGGGGTGGTGTATCGGGTTGATCAGCGACTGTCGGTGCGCGCCGTGGAGGCGATCGAAACCATTGCCCGGGTGGATGCCAGCTATGTGGCGACGGATCTGGGGATGACGCAGCGGTTTGCGCTGGCGATCTGAGGGGCTGGGTGGGCGAAGCGTTCTGCCAATGGCAGTGAAATGATCTTCGCCAGCGTGGGTCGGCCCGTGACACCTGGATCGGGACGGGCCACTGGAGACAAAAAAGCCCCGGCATCTCTGCCGGGGCTTTCTCATTTCAGCTCACCTTCAGGACGGCACCACCACCGCCTGCCCGCTCATGGCGAGATCCACCAGCTCACGGTTGGCCACTGCATACATCGCGTAGTCGTGACCGGTGGCATTGCGCAGGTCGTCGAGCATGGCGCGCCAGCGCTCGGCCATGACGCGGTGCTGCTCGATCCACAGGGCCACGCGAGCGTCCATGTCTTGCGGGGCATCGGTCATTTGCAGCACGGAGATGGTGATTGCGCGCTGTTGCAGGTCGATGTCGTCGCGGAACGCTTCGCGGGCCAGGGCCTGCCAGTTGTTTTCCACTGGCAGGTTGCTGATCTCCTGCAGGTACCAGGTCAGGTCCAGCGCGCTGCCGACGGCGAAGAACGCCTTGGCCACTTGCGCCGGTTCATGGCCGGTGACGTCGGAGGCTTCGATGATCGGCAACAGGGTGTACAGGTGCGAAGTGCCGGCAACCATGCGGGCCAACAGCTCCGGCACGCCGGCATCGACATAGCCCTGGTAGCGGACCATCCAGCGCTCGCGGGTCGGGCCTTCGAGCAGCTCGTCGAGCTTCAGCCCCAGCTGGGCGATCTTCGGCCCGAAATGGGCAGCGTCACGGCCAGCATCCTGTTCGTTACGGCGGCTGCGCAGGAACCAGCGGGTGGCGCGGCGGCCCAGGCGCATCAACTCGTCCATCAGGGTCAGCTGGATCTCGGCCGGGACCTGGTAGTCCAGCGCTTCGATCTGACGGAACCAGTGCGGCAGGTGGAAGATGTCGCGCACGATCACATAGGCACCGGCCACGTTGGCCGCGCTCATGCCGGTGGACTCTTTCAGGCGCTGAACGAAGGTGATGCCCATGTTGTTGACCAGATCGTTGGCGATCTGGGTGCTGACGATTTCGCGCTTGAGGCGGTGACGACGCATGGAATCGGCGAACTTGCTCACCAGCGACGGCGGGAAAGCGGTTTCCATGTCGCGGGTCAGGTACTCGTCGTCCGGCACTTCGGACTTGAGCAACTGCTCCTTGAGGTCGATCTTGCTGTACGAAATCAGCACCGACAGCTCGGCGCGGGTCAGGCCCTGGCCGGCGGCCAGACGTTCGGCCAGTTGCTCCTCGGACGGCAGGAACTCGATGGCGCGGTCCAGCTTGCCACGCGCTTCGAGGTCGGCCATCAGGCGCTTGTACTCGGCGATACGCTCACGCACGCGACGCGCAGCCAAGGACAACGCCTGGGTCTGCTTGTAGTTGTTGCCCAGCACCAGGTTGCCGACCTCGTCGGTCATGCTGCCGAGCAACTGGTTGCGCTGCTTCTCGGTCATGTCGCCACCCTGCACCACTTCGTTGAGCAGGATCTTGATGTTGACCTCGTGGTCCGAGCAGTCCACGCCACCGGCGTTGTCGATAAAGTCGGTGTTGGTGGCGCCGCCGTTGAGGCCGTACTCGACGCGGCCCAGCTGGGTCATGCCGAGGTTGCCGCCCTCGCCCACCACCTTGCAGCGCAGCTCGTCGCCGTTCACGCGCAAGGCGTCGTTGGCCTTGTCGCCGACATCGGCATGGCTTTCGCTGGTGGCTTTCACGTATGTGCCGATGCCGCCGTTCCAGAGCAGGTCGACCGGCGCCTTGAGCAGTGCGTTGAGCAGCTCGGTCGGGGTCAGACGGTCGGCTTCGATGGCGAAGCGTTCCTTCATCTGTGGGCTGATGGCGATGCTCTTGGCACTGCGTGGGAAGATCCCGCCCCCTTCGGACATGATGCTGGTGTCGTAGTCGGTCCAGGCCGAGCGCGGCAGCTCGAACAGGCGCTTGCGCTCGGCGAAGCTGTTGGCGGTTTCAGGGTTCGGGTCGATGAAGATGTGCAGGTGGTTGAAGGCCGCGACCAGCTGCAGCTTGTCGGACATCAACAGGCCGTTACCGAACACGTCACCGGCCATGTCGCCCACGCCGATCACGGTGATCGGGTCTTCCTGCACGTTGATGCCGTGCTCGCGGAAGTGGCGTTGCACGCCGACCCAGGCGCCACGGGCGGTGATGCCCATCTTCTTGTGGTCGTAGCCTGCCGAGCCACCGGAGGCGAAGGCGTCGCCCAGCCAGAAGTCGTAATCGATGGCGATGCCGTTGGCGATGTCGGAGAAGGTCGCGGTGCCTTTGTCGGCCGCCACCACCAGGTATGGATCGTCTTCGTCGTGACGCACCACGTTGGCCGGTGGCACCACGCCGCCGTCCTTGAGGTTGTCGGTGATGTCGAGCAGGCCGCTGATGAAGATGCGGTAGCAGGCGATGCCTTCTGCTGCAATCTCGTCACGGCTGCCGCCCAATGGCAGGCGACGCGGCAGGAAGCCGCCCTTGGCACCGACCGGCACGATCACCGAGTTCTTCACCTGCTGCGCCTTGACCAGGCCCAGCACTTCGGTGCGGTAGTCCTCCTCACGGTCCGACCAGCGCAGGCCACCCCGGGCGACGTTACCGAAGCGCAGGTGCACGCCTTCGATGCGCGGCGAGTAGACGAAGATCTCGAACTTCGGCACCGGCTTGGGCAGCTCGGGGATCAGCTTGGGGTTGAACTTGAAGCTGAAGTAGGACTTCGCCTGGCCGTTGGCGTCTGGCTGGTAGAAGTTGGTGCGCAGGGTGGCCTTGATCAGGTCCAGGTAGCGGCGCAGGATGCGGTCCTCGTTGAGCACCTGGACGTCGTCCAGGGCGGTGAGGATGGCTTGCTCCAGGCGCTGCTGCTTGTCGTCGAGGTCATCCTGGGTGAGCTTGCGCGCCAGGTAGAAGCGGGTCTTGAACAGGCGCGTCAGTTCACGGGCGATGTCGGTGTGGTTGTTCAGCGTGCTGGCGATGTAACCCAGGTCGAAGCCCAGGCGGATCTGCTTGAGGTAGCGGGCATAGGCGCGCAACAGGGCCACGTCGCGCCATGGCAGGCCAGCGGTGAGCACCAGGCGGTTGAACGCATCGTTCTCGGCGTCACCGCCAACAATGTGAATGAAGGCGTCCTGCAGCGTTTCGTTGAGCTGCTCCAGGTCCAGGCTCAGGCCTTCGCTGTAGGTGAAGGCGAAATCGTGGATCCAGTACTCACGCCCCTTCGCATGGCGCAGGCGGTAGGGGAATTCACCCAGCACGCGCAGGCCCAGGTTCTCCAGGATCGGCAGCACGTCAGACAGCGCCAGCGGCGTGTCGGCGTGGTACAGCTTGCAGTGCAGGATGCGCTCGCCGACCTTGGTCAGCGGCTGGTAGAAGCTCATGGCCAATGGGCGCTGGTCGTTCAGCGCCACCACGTGCTGCAGGTCGACCACTGCCGAGTGCGGGGCGAAGCGCTCGCGGTAACCGGCCGGGAAGCCTTTGGGGAAGTCGGCGAGCACGTTGGTGCCCTGGGCTTCGCCGAAGTTTTCCACCACCAGGGCGGAGTAGTCGTCCTGCCACGAACGGCAGGCCTGGATCACTTCCTTTTCCAGCTGCTGCGGGTCGATGTCGATGCGGTTCTTCGGGTCGACCCGCAGAATCAGTTGCACGCGCGCCAGCACCGATTCGGAGAAGAAGGTCCAGAATTCACAGTCGCTGGCCTTGAGGCGCTCCATCAGCACCTGTTCGATCTTCTGCCGCACCTCGGTGGAGTAGATCTCGCGCGGCACGTAGGCCAGGCAGTAGCAGAAGCGGCCGTACGGGTCTTTGCGCAGGAACACGCGGATCTTGTTGCGTTCCTGGATCTGCACGATCGACATGACGGTGTTGAACAGCTCGTCGATCGGGGTCTGGAACAGGTCGTCGCGCGGCAGTACTTCCAGCACCTGGGTCAGTTCCTTGCCCAGGTGCGCCTTGGCGTCGAAACCGGAGCGGCGCTCGACTTCGGCCACCTTGACCCGCAGGTACGGGATGGCATGCACGTTTTCGCCATACACCGACGAGGTGTACAGGCCCATGAAGCGGCATTCCTTGATGACCTTGCCATCGGCATCGAGCTGGCGGATCGACACGTAGTCCGGGTACGCAGGGCGGTGTACGCGGCTCGGCAAGGCCGCTTTGGCGAACGACAACAGCAGTGGCTCGTTGAGGTAAGCCTCGGCGTAGTCTTCGATGCGCAGCTCTTCAGCGCTCAGGCCGACGCGCAGGCGGGTCGGCAGGCCGAGGAAAGACTGCTCGTCATAGTTGATGCGCCCGCCTTCGCCGTCATGGGTGACGGTGAATTCTTCATAGCCGAGGAAGGTGAAGTGGTTGTCCAGCAGCCATTCGAGGAACGCGGCGACCTCGGCCTTTTCGTTCTGCACCGGGGCATAGGGGCTCTGTTCGACCAGCGCAACGACCTCGCGCAGGCGTGCCTTCATCGGCTCGAAATCGGCCACGGCCACGCGCACTTCGGCCAGCACCTGCTCGATCTCGCGGCTCAGCACGCTCAGTTCGGAGGCGTTGGCGCAGCGGTCGATTTCCAGGTACATCAGCGATTCGTGCTGCACGCCCTCGCCCTGGCTGCCTTTGGGCAGCAGTTCGAGCAGCTCGCCCTTGGCGCCGCGACGGGTGCTGAGCACGGTGGTTTGCAGGGTGTGGATGCTGTAGCCGTGGCGGTTCAGCTCGGTGCGGACCGAGTCGACCAGGAACGGCAGGTCGTGGTGCAGCACCTCGACCACGGTGTGGGTCGACTGCCAGCCGTTGCGTTCGTAGTCCGGGTTGTAGACCCGTACTTGCGGGGTTTCAGCATCGAAACGCTCGACGATGCGCCAGGCAGACAGGGTGCAGCCGACCAGGTCGGATAGCCGACGCTGGGTGAGTTCGTCCAGGGAAATGATGCCGAAGAACTGCTCGGCGAACAGGGCGACCTGGGGCAAGGTCTGTTCGCTGATGTGCTGCGCCAGGGCCGATCGTAACTGCTGCTGGAAATCGGCCTTGCTGGCTGCGGTGAAAAACGCCATCTGTGTGGTACTCCGCGTTGGCTCTTTGATCATAGGGAAGCATTGCGTGCGCGCTCCAGTCGCATCAACCATAGTCATCAACCATGGACATGAGGGCCGTGGAGCGCGAAAAACCAGGCGCTGGGACTGGGTTGCAGGCTCAGCGGGTGATGGGTATCTGCAAAAGCGACTGTGGGGTAACACTGTGCCTTTACGGGTAACCATCGACTGGGCAGCTTAACGACTGGCCGGTCATGCGGCTTCCGGTGCTGCGACATATTCGGTCAAGGTGAGGCAATATGTCGCAATGCTGAGACATTTCCCCCTGGCAAAATTCCTTTTCATTCATTCCATGAGCCCGCCATGCACCTGAAGACAGAGCAGTTCCTCGCCACCCCGTGCGATGACGAAGAAGACAACATGGCGACGCTGTGCTGCTTCGCCAGCAACGGCCAGATGTTTCTGCTGACCCGATATCCGGACGAAGACACCCTCGACCTGACCCTGGATGACGCGCCTTCCACCCTCGACGGCCTGAGCGTGACGTTCAGCCCGACCCGTCTGCTACTGAAGGTGGCACCGGGCGATCGCGATGCGCTCAAGGGCGATGAACAACTGGAGATCGAACACGCCACCCCGGCGAGTGATCTGGCCGAAGTGATCGAGACGCTGCGCATTCTGCTGCAAGGCACCGGCGAGTTGATTGTCGAGGTCTGAGGCGGCCATGAACATGAAAGAGGGCGGCGCGGCTTGAGGCCTGCCGCCCGATCACCTGCTTGTTCTGCGTGACCTGCACTGGGCCGGCTGCGCCGGCCATCGCGACTGACCGGGGCGCCGGACCGGCCGCTCCTACAGCGCGTCTTCCTGACGCATCACTTTCGCCGGCCCAACCTGACGCATCACTTCGGCCCGCCCAACCCGGCCCTGTAGGAGCGGCTTCAGCCGCGATGGCTGGCGAAGCCGGCCCAGCGCAATGACGGTGGATCGCGATGGCGGCATCAGGTCGGTTTGGCGCCCCCATCCAGACAAGCGCCGACACCCTCCCCCGTGCCGCCAGCCATTGGTGACCCACCCTTCAACCCGCCAGCGAATCGCGATGCACCCGCCTCACCCCATCGGCAGTCGGTCGATTGACGAACACCCCGTCCAACACGCTTTCGCGCCATGCGCTCAGCGCATTCCAGTGCGCCGAGGTGTGGATGTAGCGCGCGTGCAACAGCGCCATCTGCGCAGCATCGAGCCCCGGGTCGTCGCGACAGCCCAGGGCGTAGTCATGCAGGCGGGCGCTGATCTCGAGCAGGTCGGCCGGCAACGCCAGCAAGGCCGCCGGCAGCGGCGCGAACGGCACGCCCTGCACCACGGCGAGCTCACGCAGGATGCTCAGGTACACCCGCGACAAATCCCCCCACACCTCGCGCTCGCGGCACGGCGCAGCGTACACCTGCTTGGACGGCGCCTCGCGACGGGCGCGGTGGTCGGCGCTCGGCACCTCCCAGGTG
>NZ_DAMCCR010000110.1:0-13306 GCF_032058845.1 Pseudomonas sp.
TGAGCGCCGCCGATCATGCCGAGGACAATGCCCGTCTGCAGGCCCGTCGCGGCCTGGCCGAAGCCCAGGCGCAGACCTCGGGGCTGGGCCGCCGCCTGCGTTCGCTGGAGTCGCGCCAGGCCAGCATCGAAGAGGCGCGCATGCTCTATGGCCGGCAATACCTCGACCTCGGCACCCGGCCATTGCTCGACCTGCTCAACGCCGAGCAAGAGATCTATCAGTCACGCTTCGACATGGCCGCCACCCGCTCCGACCTGCTGCGCCTGAACGTCGACTGCCTGTACAACAACGGCGCGCTGCGCCCGGTTCTGGGCCTTGAGGGCCATCGCCTGCAAGGTGTGGAGATCCTGCCATGAACGACGCCGTGAACCTGACCAAACCGGTCGCCGCCACTCCTGACGCTGCCGGCGGTGCGGGCACCGACGCGGGTGGACCTGGCGCGGGTGGTCCCGCCGCAGCTGGTCCGACTGCAACTAGCCATGCCCAACGCCCCGACCTCGGTCCGTGGCTGGAAAACATGCTCCACGTGGCTCGCCACTATCGCCTGGATGTCTCGCCACAACGCATTCGCCTGGCTGCCGCCGAAGATGCCCGGCCGCTGGACGAAATCCTCCAGCACATGGCGCGCCAGGCCGGGCTGACACTGCGCTTCGTCCTGTTCGATGCCAAGGGCCTGCGGCAGTGGCGAACGCCGCTGGTGCTGGAACTCGATGACGGCCAGCTGGCGGTGGTCGACGCGGTGACCGAAGACGATCAACTGGCGGTGGTCTTCGCCGGCGATCAGGGCCTGGCCAGCCGCCTGCACCGCGACGAGCTACAGGGCCGCATCCGCCGCGTGGCGCTGCTGCGCCCGGCCCGCCCGCTGCGCGACGTGCGCACCGACGACTACACCGCGCCCTACGACCGCCACTGGTTTGCACGCATCGTGCTGCGTGACCTGCGGCCTTATGGCCAGGTGATGCTGGCGTCCCTGGTCGCCAACGTGCTGGCACTGGCCGGGGTGCTGTTTTCCATGCAGGTGTACGACCGGGTGATCCCGGCCGAGTCGCTGCCCACCCTGTACGTGCTGTTCGGCGGCGTGGTGCTGGCGCTGGTGTTCGATCTGACCATGCGCCTGCTGCGTCTGAAGGTGACCGACCTGCTGGGCAAGCGCGCGGACCTGCGCATTTCCGATCTGGTCTACGGTCACGCATTGCGCTTGCGCAATTCCGTACGGCCAAAATCCACCGGCTCGTTCATCTCGCAGTTGCGCGAGCTGGAGCAGATTCGCGACCTGATCACCTCGAGTACCGCCACGGCGCTGGCGGACCTGCCGTTCTTTTTGCTGTTCCTGTTCGTGTTCTGGCTGATCGGTGGCGTGCTGGTGGTGATTCCGCTGGCGGCGCTGGTGCTGATGATTCTGCCGGGCATCCTTGCCCAGCGCCGCCTGGCGCGCCTGGCCAACGCCTCGATGCGTGAATCGGCGCTGCGTAACGCCATGCTGGTAGAGAGCATCCAGGGCCTGGACGAGATCAAGGCGCTGCAGGCCGAGGCGCGTTTCGAGCGGCAGTGGAACCAGTACAACGCCGCCTGCGCGCACAACAGCCTGCGCCTGCGCACCCTGACCAACGGCCTGGTGACCTGGACGCAGAACATTCAGGGCGCGGTGTTCGCCGTGGTGGTGGTGGTCGGCGCGCCGATGGTGATTGCCGGCGACCTGACCACCGGCAGCCTGGTCGCAGCCTCCATGCTCGCTTCGCGCATGATGGCGCCCATGGCGCAACTGACCCACGTGCTGACCCGCTGGCAGCAGGCCAAGGTGGCGCTGGAGGGCATCGACAAGCTGATGCAGAGCCCGGTGGACCACCCCGAGGGCGAAGCGCGGGTGCACCTGCCTGCCATTCAGGGTGAATACCACCTGCGCCAGGCCGTGTTTCGCTACAGCCCGGAAGCGGCGCCGGCCTTGCACATCGGCCAGCTGAACATTGCGCCCGGCGAGCGCATCGCGGTGCTCGGGCGCAATGGCGCCGGCAAGTCGACTTTGCTGCAAGCCTTGGGCGGCGCCATGGACCTGGCTCAAGGCGAGGTCACGCTGGACGGGATCGCCCTGGCCCACCTGGACCCCGCCGACCTGCGCCGCGACGTTGGCCTGCTGGCCCAGCACGCGCGGCTGTTCCACGGCACCTTGCGGGAAAACCTGACCCTCGGCGCCGGTCAGGCCAGCGACCAGGAACTGGTCGCGGCGCTGTCTGCCAGCGGCGCGCTGGCCTTCGTGCGGCAACTGCCCAAGGGCCTGGATCATCTGATTTTGGAAGGCGGCACGGGGCTCTCTGGCGGGCAACGCCAGGCGCTGGTGCTCTCACGGTTGCTGGTGCGTCAGCCGCAGGTGCTGCTGCTCGATGAACCCACCGCAGCGCTCGACGACGTCAGCGAGCGCACCCTGCTGGATAACCTCGATCGCTTCTGCCAAGGCCGTACCCTGATCATCGCCACCCACCGCATGAGCGTGCTGCAGCGGGTCGACCGGGTGCTGGTGCTCGATGGCGGGCGCATCGTCATCGATGACCCGCGCGACGCCGCGCTGGCGCGGCTGCGCCAAGGAGGCCAGGCATGAGCACGGCATCGCCAACCCCGGCCTGCTGCGCAGGTCGGCACGACGCGCACGAAGGTGCACCTGCACGGTCCAACCAAGGCGCCCAGCCATGAGCCAGCCCTCGCTGCCCGCCTCCTACCTCGACGGCCAGGACGACCACGCCGTGTTGCGCGCCGGCCGCGTGATCATGACCTGCGCGCTGATGCTCGCGGCGTTCATCGCCTGGGCGGCCTGGTTCGAGATCGTCGAAGTCTCCACCGGCACCGGCAAGGTCATTCCCAGCTCGCGCGAACAGGTGATCCAGTCGTTCGAGGGCGGCATCGTCGCGCAGATGAACGTCGCTGAAGGTGACCGGGTGCAGCGCGACCAGGTGCTCGCCCAGCTCGACCCGACCAAGACCGAATCCACGGTCGGCGAAAGCGAAGCCAAATACCGCGCGGCCTTGGCCAGCATGGCCAGGCTGCGGGCCGAGGTCAGCGGCAAACCGCTGGCATTCCCCGACAGCCTCGGCGATTCCGCTGAGTTGAAAGAAGCCGAAACGGCGCTGTACCAGACCCGCCGGCGTGGCCTGGAGCAGACCCTGGCCGGCATCCAGGACTCGCTGCGTCTGGTGCGCAGCGAGCTGCAGATCACCGAGAACCTGGCCAGGCTCGGCGCCTCCAGCCGCGTCGAGGTGATCCGCCTGAACCGCCAGCGCTCGGAACTGGAGCTCAAGGCCACCGAAGCGCGTTCGGAATATCTGGTGCGCGCCCGTGAGGAGCTGGCCAAGGCCAGTGCCGAGGCCGACAGTCTCAAGGCGGTGATCCGCGGCCGCACCGATTCGCTCACCCGCCTGACCCTGCGTTCGCCGGTGCGTGGCATCGTCAAGGACATCGAAGTCAACACCCTCGGCGGCGTGGTGCAGCCTGGCGGCCAGGTGATGAAAATCGTGCCCATGGACGACCGCCTGCTGATCGAGACGCGCATTTCACCGCGCGACATCGCCTTCATCCACCCCGAGCAGGCCGCCAAGGTGAAGATCAGCGCCTACGACTACTCGGTGTACGGCAGCCTTGACGGCAAGGTGGTCGGCATCTCCCCCGACACCCTGCAGGACGAAGTGAAACCGGAGATCTACTACTACCGCGTGTTCATCCGCACCGACCGCGACAGCCTGGAAAACAAGGCCGGCAAGCAGTTCGCCATTACCCCGGGCATGATCGCGACGGTGGACATCCGCACGGGCGAGAAGACCATTCTGGATTATTTGATCAAGCCGATGAATCGGGCGCGGGAGGCTTTACGGGAGCGTTAGGTGGCCGTGTTTTTTTGCTTCAGCGCACGTCCGGGTCAGGTACCAGGCGCCAGGTCGAGCATGGTGAAAAAATAGCACTGGAGGTCCAGCGGTTGCAGGTGGCGTGAGCGTTGCGGCAGTAAGCGACTTCCCTGACCCTCTTCTGGATTGACTGAGGTCGACAAGCTCGCGGGGCTGCAGGGCTGGCGCTTTGCTCTGCGCAGCGCTGGCCGGCTGGCTGGCTGGCCGAGCCAGGGCCTGCGTAGGGCAGGCAACACGAAAAGCCTGCAAACCCTCGTGCCTCGTCACTGCATTTGGCCTGCGTTCTGTCTTCAGCCCTAAAGCCCCCCGGCCCCAGGCCGATAACCCGGCATCCTCCCTCATTGAGTGCAAGCGCGCCCCATGGCCACCCAAACCGCCCGTGCAGACTCGCTGTCGCTGCTGCTGTTCACCCTGCGCAGCGGCAAGCTGATGGCGATCAACCTGCTCAAGGTCAGCGAAATCATTCCGTGCCCGGCGCTGACCCGCCTGCCCGAATCCCATCCGCACGTCAAAGGGGTGGCCACGTTGCGCGGCAATCCGCTGTCGGTGATCGACCTGTCACGCGCCATCGGCGAGCGCCCGCTGGATGACCCCAACAGCGGCTGCCTGATCGTCACTGAAATCAGCCGTTCGCGGCAGGGCCTGCACGTGCAGGCGGTGGTGCGCATCGTTCATTGCCAGACCACCGACATCAAGCCGCCGCCTTTCGGCTCGGGCAGCCGCTCCTTCATCACCGGCGTGACCCGGGTCGACAACACCCTGGTGCAGGTGCTGGACATCGAAAAGGTCATCCACGGCATTGCCCCACCGGCTCAAGAGCCGCTGAACGATGCGCTGGATCACGATGCCACCAGCCTGCTGGCCGCCTCGAACATTCTGGTGGTCGACGACAGTCAGGTGGCGCTGCAGCAGTCGATCCACACCTTGCGCAACCTCGGCATCGAGTGCCGCACCGCGCGCAGCGCCAAGGATGCGATCGATGTGTTGCTGGAACTCCAGGGCACCGCCAACGAGATCAACATCGTGGTGTCGGACATCGAAATGTCCGAGATGGACGGCTATGCCTTCACCCGGACCTTGCGTGAGACGCCCGACTTCAAACACCTGTACGTGTTGCTGCACACCTCGCTGGACAGCGCGATGAGCAGCGAGAAGGCTCAACTGGCCGGGGCCAACGCGATTCTCACCAAGTTTTCCTCGCCGGAGCTGACAGACTGTCTGCTGGTCGCGGCACGCGCGGTGGTGTTTGGCGAACACTGAGTCACTGGCTGATCAACGGCTCGCGCAGAGAGATGAAGACATAACCCCAGGGTTGATGCCTGAGACTAGTCGGGCATAATCCAACGTCTTCCGTTGAAAATGCTGGTATCGCGTATGAAGTTTTTCTGCTCCATCCTGATCACCTGCGCCCTGGCCAGTGGTGTGGCGCAAGCCTCCAGCAGCCAGGCCTGGAACGAATATCGCCAGTCGCTGCTCAAGTCCTGCCTGGCAGCCAGCCAGCTCAAAGACGCCCATGCCCTCGGCAAACCTGCCGAATTCGATGACCAGGTCGGCTATAGCGCGCTGCTCATCGAGGGCGTCTACCCGCAGAAGTACATGAAAGGCCGCACCGGCACCGAGCTGTGCCTGTATGACCGCCGCGTACAGAAGGCTTTCGTCAGCGAGTGGGCTGCCGGCAAGTCATGAGCACGTCGGTGCGCTTCGCCTGTACAGGCTGCGGTAAATGCTGCAGCGGCCACCATGTGCCGCTGACGCTTCGCGAGGCGCGCCAATGGGCCGTGGCCGGTGGGCAGGTGATCGTGCTCATCGAAGGCTTCGTCACGGATGGACCGGGCATGCCGGTCGATCAGCGCGAGCATGCCTTGCGCCGGTCGTCGGCAGTGGCGTGTGGCACAGGCGAGGTGCAGGTGGCGATCACCTTTGCCGCGTTCAACCCCGGCCGCTGCCGGCACCTCGACGCAGCCGACCGTTGCGGCATCTACGAATCCCGGCCGCTGGTGTGTCAGATCTATCCGGCAGAAATCAACCCGCACATTCCCCTGCGTATCGAGGCCAAGGACTGCCCGGCAGAAGCCTGGGAGCAAGGCCCCGAGTTGATCCATGGGCAGGTACCGGTCGACCCGGCGCTGCGCGCGCTGATCGAAGCGTCCCGCCAGGCCGACCGTGAGGACATCGGCGCCAAGGTTGTGGTGTGCCAGCGCCTGGGCATGACCACCAGCGCTCTCAAGGGCAATGGTTTTACTGCCTGGCTGCCCAACATGGCGGCATTTGCCCAAGCGCTGGAGCACTGCTCGGAGGGGGTGGCGCAGCCGTGGCAGTTGCACGTCGAGGACCCGGCACTGGCGCAGACGGTTGGCGCCCATGGGCTGCAGGTCACCGCACAGACGCCGACCTACTACACCTTCATCGGGTTCTGAAGACCGATACCAGGCGGGTGACCCACCGTCATCTGCAGCGCGGTCGGTACGGCAGCGCCATGCGCTGATCGCTACAGGCGCTCTAGCGCGCCTTCCATGGCGCGTACGGGCCGGCCCACTGGCCGGACAGCGTGGTCATTCCCCTCCTATCCTTACCTTTTCTGCAACAGTGCTTATTGCGAATGACGCTGTTTCCGCCTCGGTGCGAGGGCTACCGTAGACCCATCCACACAGCACTTGCATCGCAAGAAGGTAGTTTGAAAATGTCCAACAGCATGGGTATTGCCAGCGTATTCGTCCTTTCGGCACTGATGTTGTCACCCCTCGCGCAGGCCGAAGAATCACCGGTTTTTGCGGCGCGCAACCAGGCCATTGCCGAACAGGCGCAGGCGTTGTTCGCGCAGCAGGCCGATCCGGCAGGCGGTGAGGCGCAGGCGGCGTCCAAAGCGGTGGCAACTGATCACGCCGACAGCTGAAAGCAGCGCGTTATTGTTACAGAAACCGAAAGATCGAGAACGGCAGGCTGGCAGCTGTGGCGTTGAATGCGTTGCGACCCGCTCCATCGCTGTCTCCGGGCCGTCTCGCGGGGCGCTCTGCGCGCCGCAGTCATCAGGGCAGAGCCGTCGGCCTTCAGGACTTACAGTGTTCCCGCACCCAGCGCGAACTTCAGTTGCAACGGTCTTCCCTCGAGTGTCGACCCACAGAGCCCAGACAACCTCGCAGCGGCCCGTGTCGCCTCGCTATCGAGCCATCGGCCGTTCGACGAGGCCCACTATCGGTTGTTCCACCTCTCCTGCTTCCTTAGAATAACGGCCTCGCTCATGCCGACCCTCGAACGTCAAGGGGGTCTCATTCCCAGGGAGCCTGCCGTTGCCTTCGTCTCCCCCACTGCCTGCGCTACTCAGATCACGTCCCGAGCGCACCCTTACGCTGGGTAGCGTTCTGGCCGTGTTCGCTATCGTGACGATCGTCAGCTACCTGCTCGGGCGCGAACGCGATAGCGTCGAGCAGTCTGCCATCAGGGCATCGAACAACATCGTGCAGCTGATCGAGAGCGACATCCTGCGCAACGTCGAGCTGTACGACCAGGCGCTGCGCGGCGTCATCTGGGGGGTGTCGCATCCACAACTGCTGCGGCTGACGCCGGAGCTGCGCCAGCAGATCCTGTTCCGCCGGGCCATTACCCCACCCGGGCAGGGCGACCTGCTGTGGCTGGATGCCCGAGGCAAGGTGCGGGGCGACTCCACCGGTACCCTGTCGCGCCAGACCAGCTTCGCCAACACCGCGGCGTTCATGGCGCACCGTGACCGCGCCGATCTCGGCCTGCTGATCAGCCCGCCGTCGCCCCTGCAGCTCAGCGAGCTGGACTGGTCGGTGAATTTCAGCCGGCGCATCTCCTCACCCAATGGCGCGTTTCTCGGCGTGGCCATGGGTGCGTTGCCGCTGTCGTATTTCACCGCACTGTTTCAGCGCCTGGACATCGGCGTGCAGAGCAGCATCAACCTGTTCACCGCCGACGGTCAGTTGCTGGCGCGCGAGCCGGTGCGCGAAAACGACCCGCAGGTCGGCGGCAACTACCGGCAACGCTCCAATTTCGAGCGGATCATCGCCGAGCAGAATGGCAGCTTCACTGCCGCCTCCGAGGCCCGGGGCGGTACAAAACGCATGTATACCTTCGCCAAGGTGACCGACCTGCCGCTGATCGTGCTGGTGGTGCACTCGGCCGATGAGGTGTTTCAGTCATGGCGCCGTACCGCGTGGATGGTCGGGGCCGCCACCGGCGCGCTATGCCTGGGCTTGCTCTGGCTGACGGTGCTGCTGGGCCGCGAGTTGCGCCGACGCCAGCGCGCCGAGCTTAACCTTGCGCAACTGGCCGCGACCGACAGCCTTACCGGCCTGCCCAATCGGCGGCGTCTCGACCAGACTCTCAGGCTCGAATGGGCCCGTGCGCAACGCAGCGGCAAGCCACTGGCAGTGCTGATGGTGGATATCGATCACTTCAAGGCGTTCAACGATCGTCATGGTCATGCCGGCGGGGACCACGCCTTGCGCGAGGTGGCCAAGGCGCTGGAGCGCTGCATTCGCCGGCCCGCCGACCTGGCGGCACGCTATGGGGGTGAGGAATTTCAGGTGGTGCTGCCGGAAACCGATGCACCGGGCGCGCGCCTGATTGCCGAGCGCATTCGCGCAGCGGTCGAGGCCTTGCCGGCGTTTGGCCAGACTGGCTCGACCATTACCGTCAGCATTGGCATCGCGCTGTACACGGAAAAAACCCAGCAGGATCTTTCGACCGTGCTGGGTTTGGCTGACGAGGCGCTCTACCGGGCCAAGGCTATGGGCCGTAACCGGGTGGAAGGCCCGCAGACTTAGTGGTTCTCAGCGCGGACTCGATCGCGCAGCGCTTTTACTTCGTCGTGATTTTTTTGCGCGCCTTGCAACTGCTTATCGACCAGCACCAGACTGTTTTGGGCCGCTGGGACGTTGAGCTTGGTCAGCTTTTCACGCGCTTCACGATACGCCTTCAGGGCATAATCCTGACCGCGCTCGGTCTCATTCAGGACCGCTTCATCATCATTGCTGGTGAACGTGGTCTTGAGGTCAATCCATGCACGGTGCAGATCACCGGTGAGGCTGGTCGAGTCTTCAGGCTTGCCGCCCAAGTGGAGGACTTCGGCTTGCAGTTCGCGGGCAGCATCTGCGCAACCGGCACCGCGTGCTTGCAGGAACGCTTTGAGCTGCGGGCTTTTCACATCTTCAGCCGACTTCTCGAAACCTTTCTGGCCGTCTTTGCTGTACTCGATCAGGTCGTTGAGGACATCGATAACGTCTTTGTTCGGGTTGCTCATGGTCCAGACTCCTTGGCATTGATTAGTCCTTAGAAGAGAGCAGCCTTCGTGCCAGTTTTAAGAAAATATAAAATCCTTTTAAATCAATGAATTAACAGATAAAGGCCAAACGCCATGCGTCGCGTTCTGCATGATTGGCCTTGGTGAGTCGTGCAGTTTGCAGTAGGGTCGCGACTCATTCGTATCTGGCGCCTCGCATGAACCCTGAAACCCTGCAACTGCTGGTCACCCGCACCATGCCCTTCGGCAAATACCAAGGCAGGCTGATTGCCGACCTGCCCGGTGATTATCTGGCCTGGTTCGCGCGCAAGGGATTTCCTTCTGGGGAGCTGGGCGGTTTGCTGGCCTTGATGCACGAGATCGACCACAACGGCCTGATGGACCTGCTCGTGCCCCTGCGCAAGGGAATACCGCAGCGCTGAAATGCATCAGGGGCGCACATGGCGCCCCTGATCGGTCATCGACTCGGCGCCGCGTTCAACGCTGCGGAGCTGCGACGGCCAGCTCTACAGGCTCACCGCGCTTGATCAGCGCATAGATCACGGCCGTTACCAGGCTGCCTGCGACAATCGCCAGCAGGTACAGCAAGGCGTGGTTGATGGCATTGGGAATCAGCAGCACGAACAACCCACCGTGTGGCGCCATCAGCTTGCAGCCGAAGTACATCGACAGCGCACCGGTCAGCGCTCCGCCGGCGATACTCGCCGGGATCACCCGCAGCGGGTCCTTGGCGGCGAACGGAATGGCCCCTTCGGAGATGAAGCACAGCCCCAGCACCAGCGCCGCCTTGCCCGCCTCACGCTCGCTCTGGGCGAACTTGCGTCGGGCGATGAAGGTGGCGATGCCCAGGCCAATGGGCGGCACCATGCCCGCGGCCATGGTGGCCGCCATTGGCGCATAGCTGGACGAGGCCAGCAGCCCGACCGAGAAGGCGTAAGCGGCCTTGTTGATCGGCCCGCCGAGGTCGACGCACATCATGCCGCCCAGCAACACACCCAGCAGAATGGCGTTGGTGGTGCCCATGCTGTCGAGAAACTGCGTCAGGCCGGCGAGCATGGCCGCCACGGGTTGGCCGACCACGTAGATCATCACCAGGCCGGTGAACAGACTGGCCAGCAGCGGAATGATCAGAATCGGCTTGAGCGCCTCCAGGCTGCTCGGCAAACATACCCATTGGGCGATGGCCTTGGCGCTGTAGCCGGCCAGGAAACCGGCGACGATGCCGCCGATGAAGCCAGCGCCCAGGGTGCTGGCCAACAGGCCACCGATCATGCCAGGCGCAAGCCCCGGACGGTCGGCAATGGACCAGGCAATGTAGCCCGCCAGCAGTGGCACCATCAGTTTGAACGCCGCCTCGCCACCGATCTGCATCAGCGCGGCGGGCAAGGTGCCCGGCACCTGGTGGGCGTTGATGCCAAAGACGAACGACAGGGCGATCAGCAAGCCACCGGCCACCACCATCGGCAGCATGAACGACACACCGGTCAGCAGATGCTTGTAGACCCCGGCCTTCTCGGCCTTGGCCGGTGCAGCAGTGGCGTCGCCGGCGCTTTCCACCTTGCCGTCGGCCAGGGCCTTGTCCAATGTCGCAGACGCCTGTTTCAGGGCAATGCCGGTGCCGCAGCGATAGATACGCTTGCCAGCGAAGCGTGCGGTGGGCACCTCGATGTCGGCAGCCAGCAGCACGACATCGGCCTGGGCGATGGCCTCGGCGGACAACGGGTTACGCGCACCCACCGAACCCTGGGTTTCCACGGTCAGTTGATACCCCTTCTGTGCAGCAGCCTGTTGCAGGGCTTCAGCGGCCATGAAGGTGTGGGCGACGCCCGTAGGGCAGGCGGTGACAGCGACCAGGCGCGGTTGAGCGGCCACAGTGGCCGGCGCCTCGATTGCGCCCTCGGTGAGGTCGGTGGCGGCCAGCAGCTGGGCATTGGCGGCGGCTTCGTCGAGGAAGCGTTCGCGATCGGCCAGGGCTTGCGCGGGAGTGCTCTGAAACACGCGCTTGCCGATGAAGCGGCGCAGATCCAATGGGCCGGTGGCGATGACCAACACC
This sequence comes from Pseudomonas sp., assembly GCF_032058845.1. GTDB lineage: Bacteria > Pseudomonadota > Gammaproteobacteria > Pseudomonadales > Pseudomonadaceae > Aquipseudomonas. The sequence continues at coordinate 11,204 of NZ_DAMCCR010000110.1, forward strand.
CAGTCCACGGCGGCGATCTGCTCGGGCGTCAGGCGCTGTTCGGGGTGCTCGGGGTCTGCCACCTCCACGCTGGCGGTCCAGCCGCGACGGTGGGCCTCGGCGGTGAGCAGGCGTGCGCTCAGCACGCTGGACACCTGCCCATTCGGGCAGGCGGTGACGATGGCGAGGTTCATTGACCACTCTCCTGTTGTTCTTCTACATGCACGGCCGCCTCCAGGCGGGCCAATTGCGCGTGGTCACAGATGCCGAAGCCCACTTGGCTCACGGCTTGCGCGGCAATGGCGGTGGCGCGGCGCAGGCTCTGCTGCGGCGCTTCACCCTGGAGCAGGCCGTGCAGCATGCCGGCCACCAGCGAATCGCCGGCCCCTACGGTGCTCGCGAGCTTCACCGCGGGCGGCCGTGCATGCAGCGTGCGTGCGGCGGTAAACCAGCTCAGGCCATGCTCGCCGTTGGACAGCACCACGTGCTCGACGCCGGCATCGAGCAACTGGCGCGCCGCCGTGTGCTGGGCGGCGCGGTCAGGCAAGGTCATGCCCAGCGCCTCGCCCAGCTCTTCAGCATTGGGCTTGACCAGCCACGGCGCGCAGCGCAGGCCAACGCGCAGGGCCTCGCCACTGGTGTCGAGCACCAGCTTCAGGCCTTGCCCGTTGAGCTGACGCAGCAACTGCTCGAACCACGCCAGGCTGATGCCGCGCGGCAGGCTGCCGGCCACCACCACGGCGTCGAAGCCAGGGGCAATCTGTTGCAGACGGCGCAGCAAGGCCGCCTGAGCCGCGTCATCGACCTGCGGGCCCTGCCCATTGACGTCGGTGACCCGGCCGTCGGCTTCGACCAGCTTGAGGTTGCTGCGGGTTTCGCCATCCACCCGCACAAAGCTGTCGGTGAAGCCGCGCTGTTCGATCAGGGCTTCGAAGGGCTGCAGGTTGTCGCGGCCCAGAAAGCCGCTGACCGTCAGGTCATGGCCCAGATCGGCCAGCACCTGGGCCACGTTCAAGCCCTTGCCGGCCGCGTGGCTGGCTTGTGCCTGGGCACGGTTGACGTGCCCGGCGCGCAGCACGTCGAGGCTGACGGTGATGTCCAGCGCCGGGTTCAAGGTCAGGGTCAGAATCTTGGCCATCAGGTTCGCTCCACCAGCGCACGCACGGAGGCTGCGCTGTCTTGTTGCAATGCGGCCTGCGCCAACGCGCGTGCTGCCTGGAAATCGGTTTCGCGCACCAGCGCCTTGACCTCGGCAATGCTGCGCGAGGCCACGCTCAGTTCGTCCACCTCAAGCCCCAGCAGGATCGCCACGGCCTGGCTGTCGGCTGCCAGCTCGCCGCACACCCCGACCCACTTGCCGTGGGCATGGGCGGCGCGCACGGTCATGTCGATCAGTTGCAGCACGGCCGGGTGCAGACCATCGGCCTGCGCCGACAGGCTCGGGTGGCCACGGTCGATGGCCAGGGTGTACTGCGTGAGGTCGTTGGTGCCGATGCTGAAGAAGTCCACCTCGCGCGCCAGTTGCGGTGCCAGCAGCGCGGCCGAGGGCACCTCGACCATGATCCCGACCTGCAGGTCGGCCACCGGGATTTCCAGGCGCAGGCGCTCGACCATGGCCTTGGCTTCACGCCATTCATGCACTTGCCCGACCATGGGGAACATGATGCGCAGCGGGCGGTTGTCGGCGGCGCGCAGCAGGGCGCGCAGCTGGTCTTCCATGATCTGCGGGCGTTGCAGGGTCAGGCGGATGCCGCGCACGCCGAGGAAGGGGTTTTCTTCCGCAGCGATGGGCCAGTACGGCAGCGGTTTGTCGCCGCCCACATCCAGGGTGCGCACCACCAGCGGCCGCCCGCCCAGCCCGTCGAGCACACGGCGGTACTCGGCTTCCTGCAGCGCAACATCCGGCGCCTGGCTGTGCGCCATGAACACCAGCTCGGTGCGCAGCAGGCCGACGCCTTCGGCGCCCTGCTCCACCACCTTGTCGATACCGGTGCTTTCACCGATGTTGGCGAACACTTCCAGCGCATGGCCGTCACGGGTGATCGCCGGCTGATGGCGTTCGGCCCAGGCCGCTTGCAGACGCTGTTCGCGCGCGTCGCGCTCGGCCAGGGCGCGCTGCACCTC
>NZ_DAMCCR010000111.1:0-13179 GCF_032058845.1 Pseudomonas sp.
CTGCACGCCCGGCGCGACGATCACAGCATGGACGAGGGCACGCACGAGCCCTTCGGCACCGCTGACCGCGGCCCTGTCGAGGAACCCCCCGTGCCGTTCGCGCCAGTGCCGACACTGGTCGAGCCCGCACAGGTCGAGACGCAGGATGAAGACCTGCGCAGCGAACCGACGCTGCGCTTCGACCCTGATGCGGAGGACGACGCGCCGGTCCATGAGCCGCGCCTGGGCCAGGCCCTGCACGAGGATGACGCGCCCGCCCTCGGCAGCCTCAGCGCCCTGGACGATGCGCCCTTGCGCGAGCGCCTGTCGGCGCAGGATGACGACGACTCGCTGCACGACACCGACGTGCAACCCGACGAACGCCTGGAACCCAGCCTCGGCCCACGCACTACCCGCGCAGCACGCAAGGAGCCGCTGATCGATGTGGTCGACGATCCGCTGCAGCTGGGTTGGGAACGCCCGGCCCCACGCTGGGGGCGGCGCCTGCTGTGGGCGCTGGCCTGCCTTCTGGCCCTGGGTGTGCTGGGTTTCCAGTATGTGGCCTATCACTTCGACGAAATGGCCCGGCAAGACCGCTACCGGCCGCTGTTCCAGCAGCTCTGCCCGATGCTGGGCTGCACGGTGCCGACCCGCGTCGACATCCAGCGCATCAAGAGCAGCAACCTGGTGGTGCGCAGCCACCCGGACTTCAAGGGCGCGCTGATCGTCGACGCGATCATCTACAACCGCGCCCCGTTCAGCCAACCGTTCCCACAGCTGGAACTGCGTTTTGCCGACCTCAACGGCCAATTGATCGCCAGCCGCCGCTTCAAGCCCAGCGAGTACCTGTCGGGCGAACTGGCCGGGCGCGGCGACATGCCCAGCCAGACACCGATCCACATCGCCCTGGACATCCTCGACCCGGGGCCCAAGGCCGTGAACTACAGCCTGAGCTTCCGCTCGCCGGATTGAGCGGCCAGTCGGTGAGCCAAGCCGAGCCAGGCCGAGCGGATCACTGCCTGGCCAGGCGCAAGGCCGGTGCTGCCGGGTACCTGACGGGCGTCAGGGCACGCGGCAGGCGCTCAGCGACCAGCGGCAGGTAGAAACGCTGCAGCGTCCGTCTTGAGGCGTGTGGTGGACGGCCTGCGGCACGCGGCCGGGCCAGATCCGCACGCAAGCCCCGCTCGGCCCCCTTGCCTGAGCGCGTGAAGCCTGCGGAAAACTGCTCAGATTTTATCCAACTCTATCTTTATCCAGTCACCGAGAGCGGGTATCATGCCCACCCTTTTTCGAACTCCAATGATTCGGCCCCACAACAGGGAACACCTATGTCGGCGGTACGCATCGGCCCATACACACTGCAGAACAACCTGATCCTTGCGCCGATGGCCGGGGTCACCGACCAGCCTTTCCGTACGCTTTGCCAACGCCTGGGCGCGGGCATGGTGGTGTCGGAGATGGTCACCAGCGACTTGAGCCTGTGGAACAGCCGCAAGTCGCGTCTGCGCCGTATCCATGAAGGTGATCCCGAGCCGCGCTCGGTACAGATCGCCGGTGGCGACGCGCAGATGCTGGCCGCGGCGGCCCGGGCCAACGTCGAGGCCGGCGCGCAGATCATCGACATCAACATGGGTTGCCCGGCGAAAAAAGTCTGCAACAAGGCGGCAGGCTCTGCTTTATTGAGAGATGAAGCGCTGGTCGAGGACATCCTTCACGCGGTCGTCAACGCCGTGGATGTCCCGGTCACGCTGAAGATTCGCACCGGATGGGACCGGGCGAACAAGAACGGCTTGAACGTGGCGAAGATCGCGGAACAGGCCGGCATTCAGGCCCTTGCCGTGCATGGCCGTACCCGGGCCGACCTGTACACGGGCGAAGCCGAGTACGACACCATCGCGGCGATCTGCCAGGCGGTGTCGATTCCGGTGTTCGCCAATGGCGATATCACCTCGCCCGAGAAAGCGCGTGAAGTGCTGCTGGCCACTGGCGCCAGCGGCCTGCTGATCGGCCGCGCCGCCCAAGGGCGACCGTGGATCTTTCGCGAGATCGCGCATTACCTGGACACCGGCGAGCACCTGCCGGCCCCAGCGCTGGACGAAGTTGAACGCACCCTGCTGGAGCACCTGAGCGCCCTGCACGCCTTTTATGGCGAGGTCATGGGCGTGCGTATCGCCCGCAAACACGTGGGCTGGTATCTGGCGACACGACCCGGCGGCAAGGAATTTCGCGCCCGGTTCAACGCGCTGCAAGACACGCAGGCACAGCACGACGACATTGCCGCGTACTTTCAGCAGACGTGTCGAGAGCACCTTGAGACAGAGGACGGACAAGGGGTGGCCGCATGACGATGATGACCGAGACATTAGTGAGTGGAACAACGCCCGTGAGCGATAACGCCAACCTGAAACAGCACCTGAATACGCCGAGCGAAGAAGGCCAGACCCTTCGCGACAGCGTCGAGAAGGCGCTGCACAACTACTTCGCCCACCTCGAAGGCGCCACCGTCACGGATGTGTACAACCTGGTGCTCTCGGAGGTCGAGGCACCGTTGCTGGAAAGCGTGATGAACCACGTCAAGGGCAACCAGACCAAGGCCAGTGAAATGCTCGGGCTCAACCGTGGCACGCTGCGCAAGAAGCTCAAGCAGTACGACCTGCTCTAATTTCCGAACCCCAATCTGAAAAGGCGCTCCCGACCAGGAACGCCTTTTTTGCTGACTCCACCGCGTTATGGAATCCGAAATGACCGACCAGACTACCCGCCTGCCGATTCGCCGCGCCCTGATCAGTGTCTCCGACAAGACCGGGATCCTCGAATTTGCCCGTGAGCTGCAGCAGCTCGGGGTCGAGATCCTGTCCACCGGCGGCACCTACAAGCTGCTCAAGGACAACGGCGTCAACGCGGTGGAAGTGGCCGACTACACCGGCTTCGCTGAAATGATGGACGGCCGGGTCAAGACCCTGCACCCGAAAATTCACGGCGGTATTCTCGGCCGCCGCGGCACCGACGATGCCATCATGGCCGAGCACGGCATCCAGCCGATCGACCTGGTCGCGGTCAACCTCTACCCCTTCGAAGCCACCATCGCCAAGCCAGGCTGCGACCTGCCGACCGCCATCGAGAACATCGACATCGGCGGCCCGACCATGGTCCGTTCGGCGGCGAAAAACCACAAAGACGTGGCCATCGTGGTCAACGCCGGTGACTATGCCAGCGTCCTCGAAGGCCTCAAGGCCGGTGGCCTGACCTACGCCCAGCGTTTCGACCTGATGCTCAAGGCCTTCGAGCACACCGCTGCCTACGACGGCATGATCGCCAACTACCTGGGCACCATCGATCAATCCCGTGACACCCTCGGCACCGAAGACCGCAGCGAATTCCCGCGCACCTTCAACAGCCAGTTCGTCAAAGCGCAAGAAATGCGCTACGGCGAGAACCCGCACCAGAGCGCGGCGTTCTACGTCGAAGCGAAAAAAGGCGAGGCGAGCATCTCCACCGCCGTCCAGTTGCAAGGCAAGGAACTGTCGTTCAACAACGTGGCCGACACCGACGCCGCGCTGGAATGCGTCAAGAGCTTCGTCAAGCCGGCCTGCGTGATCGTCAAGCACGCCAACCCGTGCGGTGTGGCCGTGGTACCGGAAGAAGACGGCGGCATTCGTCAGGCCTACGAGCTGGCCTATGCCACCGACAGCGAATCGGCCTTCGGCGGCATCATCGCCTTCAACCGCGAGCTGGATGGCGAAACCGCCAAGGCGATAGTCGAGCGTCAGTTCGTCGAAGTGATCATCGCCCCGTCGATCTCCCAGGCTGCCCGTGACGTGGTGGCTGCCAAGCAGAACGTGCGCCTGCTCGAGTGCGGCCAGTGGGCCGCCGAGCGTCCGTTGGGCTGGGACTTCAAGCGCGTCAACGGTGGCCTGCTGGTGCAGAGCCGCGACACCGGCATGATCACCGCCGATGACCTGAAAGTGGTCACCCAGCGTGCACCGAGCGAGCAGGAAATCCATGACCTGGTGTTCGCCTGGAAAGTGGCCAAGTTCGTCAAGTCCAACGCCATCGTCTACGCGAAGAACCGCCAGACCATCGGCGTCGGCGCCGGGCAGATGAGCCGGGTGAACTCGGCGCGCATCGCCGCGATCAAGGCTGAGCACGCTGGCTTGCCGGTCGAGGGGTCGGTAATGGCTTCGGACGCGTTCTTCCCGTTCCGCGACGGCATCGACAATGCGGCCAAGGTGGGGATTCGTGCGGTGATTCAGCCGGGCGGTTCGATGCGCGATGCCGAAGTGATTGCGGCTGCCGACGAAGCCGGCATTGCCATGGTCTTCACCAACATGCGCCACTTCCGCCATTGATTTCCGCCGGCCGGCCGCACTGAGGCAGGCATCTGCTGCGTTGGAACCGGGTCCGCTGATGCTCATTGCCATGAGGCAACTCCGCTCATCGAACCCGGTTCCGCCTTGCATCTACCTGCCTCATTGCGACCTTTTACAGCGTGAGGCCCATGCCCACGCAGGACCGAACTCGAGGTTTTGACATGAACGTTTTGATCATTGGTAGCGGTGGGCGTGAGCACGCCCTGGCGTGGAAAGTGGCGCAGGATCCGCGCGTCGAGAAAGTCTTCGTGGCGCCGGGCAACGCCGGTACGGCGACTGAGGCCAAGTGCGAGAACGTGGCCATCGACGTGACCGCCATTGAGCAACTGGCCGACTTTGCCGAGCAGCATGTGCAACTGACAATCGTCGGCCCGGAAGCGCCGCTGGTACTCGGCGTGGTCGATCTGTTCCGCAGCCGCAACCTGGAATGCTTCGGGCCTACCAAAGGCGCTGCCCAGCTGGAAGGCTCGAAAGCGTTCGCCAAGGACTTCCTCGCCCGCCACCGCATTCCGACGGCCGAATACCAGAACTTCACCGAGGTCGAGCCGGCCCTGGCCTACCTGCAGGAAAAAGGCGCGCCGATCGTGATCAAGGCCGACGGCCTGGCCGCGGGCAAAGGCGTGATCGTCGCCATGACCCTGCAGGAAGCCGAAGAAGCGGTGCGCGACATGCTCGCCGGCAACGCCTTTGGGGATGCCGGTTCGCGGGTGGTCATCGAAGAGTTCCTCGACGGCGAGGAAGCCAGCTTCATCGTCATGGTCGACGGCCACAACGTGCTGCCCATGGCTACCAGCCAGGACCACAAGCGCGTCGGCAACCAGGACACCGGGCCGAACACCGGGGGCATGGGCGCCTACTCGCCTGCGCCAGTGGTCACCGCCGAGGTCCACCAGCGCGTGATGGACCAGGTGATCTGGCCCACCGTGCGTGGCATGGCCGAGGAAGGCAACGTCTACACCGGCTTCCTCTACGCCGGGCTGATGATCGACAAGGCCGGCAACCCCAAGGTCATCGAATTCAACTGCCGCTTCGGCGACCCGGAAACCCAGCCGATCATGCTGCGCCTGGAATCGAGCCTGGTACTGCTGGTGGAAGCTGCCTTTGCCAAGGCGCTGGACAAGGTCGAGGCGCAGTGGAATCCGCAGCCGAGCCTGGGTGTGGTGCTGGCAGCGGGTGGGTATCCGGGCGACTACGCCAAGGGCCAGGCCATCAGCGGCCTGAGCGCGGCGGCCAAGCTCGACGGCAAGGTGTTCCATGCCGGTACGGCGCTCAAGGACGGTCAGGTGGTTGCCAATGGGGGTCGCGTGCTGTGCGCTACCGCGCTGGGCAAGACCGTGGCAGACGCACAGGAACACGCCTATCGTCTGGCCGCGCTGGTGAGCTGGGAGGAAAGCTTCTACCGTACCGACATCGGCTACCGCGCCATCGCTCGCGAGCGTGGCGAGCACCACGACTGAGCCTGTGCAGCGACTGCGCGCAGCGCTCGGGCTGCGCGGGGTTCGCCTGCCGCCAGGTCCACTGCTGGCCTTGCCGTGCAGCGGGTGTGCCACGCGCAGTGGCTAATCGGCATTAACGTTGGGAAGGGATTTCGTCTTGCGTCGGCTTCGGATTGCCATTGTCCTGTTCGTCAGCCTGCTGACCTCGCTCTGCCTGCCTGCGGCTTCGGCCAATGAAAGCGCTGGCTGGTCGATGCTGCTCGATGAACAGGCCAATCTGCAGCTGAGCGACGTGCGCTCGGCGCGCTACCTGACCCAGTTCGCTCCGCAACCCCTCGAACAGCTGGATGCGGCCGCCCCCGATCAAGCGCTGTGGCTGTATTACCGGCTGGAGCCCGGCGAGCAGCAGCGGGTGTTGCGGCTGTTCGCCCCGGACCTTTCCCGTCTCGATCTGTACGCCCTCAATGGCGGCAAGCTGGTGCACCAGTGGCACTATGGCACGCAAACCGAGGGCAACAGCCCAATGGTGCGCGGCAGTGACCATGTCTTGCCGTTGCCGACCAGCGACCGGCCACTGGACGTCTATCTGCGCCTGGTCTCGGACCATCAGTTGCGCCCTGCGATCAGCCTGGAATCGGCTGCCGAGGCGGCCACCGATCAGCGTTTGCCCTTGCTGTTCGGCCTGTTGATCGGCGCCATGCTGATGCTGATCCTGCACAACCTGGTGCGTTTCGCCAAAGCCCGTTCCATCACCGCGCTGACGCTCGGGCTCTACCACGCCCTGATGCTGCTCAGTGCCCTGATTCTGCTCAACCTCTGCGGGCCATGGTGGCCGCTGTGGCACGGCGCGCAGACCCCGGCAGCCTATTTGACGCTGGTCCTGGCTGGCATGACCGGGCTGTATTTCACCCAGCATTACTTCGCCGCCTGCGGCACCCCGCGCCTGGTCCGGCTGATCCAGGCGGAAATCATCATCAATGGGGTCAGCGGGCTGCTGTTGCTGTTCGTCGACACCCTGCCACTGAACCTGGTCACCTATGCCCTGCTGGCCGTGAGCAGCAGCACCATGCTGCTGGTGGGTGCGTGCCACTGGCACCGTGGCTATGGCCCGGCCCGGCCGTTCACCCTGGCCATGCTGATCTTCACGGTGGGTGGCCTGGTGGTACTGCCGGCACTGCTCGGCCTGACCCGCACACCCACGCCCTGGCTGCTGAGCCTGTTGCTGGGCCTTGCCGTGCTCAGTGGCGTGCTGCTGAACTTCGCCGTCAGCGAGCGGCTGCGGCGGATCAGCGACGAGAACGTGCGGGCCAGCCGCGCCCTGGCCGCCAGCGATGCCGAGATCAACGCCAAGGCCGAGTTCCTGGCCAAGATCAGCCATGAGATCCGTACGCCCATGAATGGCGTGCTGGGCATGACCGAGCTGCTGCTGGGCACCCCGTTGTCGGTCAAGCAGCGCGACTATGTTCAGACCATCCACAGCGCCGGCAATGAGCTGCTCACCCTGATCAACGAAATTCTCGACATCTCCAAGCTCGAATCGCGCCAGATCGAACTCGACGACGTGCAGTTCGACCTGGCCGCCTTGATCGAAGACTGCCTGAATATCTTCCGCGCCAAGGCCGAGCAGCAGAACATCGAGCTGATCAGCTTCGTGCATCCGCAGGTGCCCCAGGTGATCAGCGGTGACCCGACGCGGCTGCGCCAGGCCCTTTCGAGCCTGCTGGAAAATGCCTTGAGAAACACCGTGCAGGGCGAGGTGTTGCTGGTTGCGGCGCTCGATCAGCGCGGGGAGCGCCCACGGTTGCGCATCACGGTGCAGGACAGCGGCGAACCCATGGCCCCTGCCGAGCGCGAAGCACTGCTGCAGGCTGAGCTGCACAGCCATCAGTTCCTGTCGAGCAACAAGCTCGGTGGACACCTGGGGCTGGTCATCGCCAAGCAACTGATCGGCCTGATGCAGGGCGAGTTCGGGATCAAGACCAGTACCGGGCTCGGCAACAATCTATGGCTGACCTTACCCCTGGACCCCGCCCGCCTGGAACAACCGGCCACCGACCTCGATGGCCCCTTGCGTGAGGCGCGAGTGCTGGTAGTGGACGACAACGACACCTGCCGCAAGGTGCTGGTGCAGCAATGCACCGCCTGGGGCATGAACGTCAGTGCGGTGCCGTCGGGCAAGGAGGCGCTGGCCCTGCTGCGCACCAAGGCGCACCTGCGCGACTATTTCGACGTGGTTCTGCTCGACCAGAACATGCCCGGCATGACGGGCATGCAACTGGCCACGAAGATCAAGGAAGACCCGAGCCTCAATCACGACATCCTCGTCGTGATGCTGACCGGCATCAGCAATGCCCCGAGCAAGATCATCGCGCGCAACGCCGGCATCAAACGCATCCTGGCCAAACCGGTGGCCGGCTATACCCTCAAGACCACGCTGGCCGAAGAACTGGCCCAGCGCGGTCGTGATTCGTCTGGGTACATCAGCACCTCAAGCAGCAGCGCGCCAGTGGCGCTGCCCAGTGACTTCCGCATCCTGGTCGCTGAAGACAACAGCATCTCCACCAAGGTGATCCGCGGCATGCTCGGCAAGCTCAACCTCGAGCCAGACACCGCCAGTAACGGTGATGAGGCGTTGCAGGCCATGAAGGCGCAGCACTACGACCTGGTGCTGATGGACTGTGAAATGCCGGTACTCGATGGGTTCTCGGCCACCGAACAACTGCGGGCCTGGGAAACCGCCAACCAGCGCACACGCACGCCGGTGGTGGCATTGACGGCGCACATCCTCAGCGAACACAAGGAGCGTGCGCGGGTGGCAGGGATGGATGGGCACATGGCCAAGCCGGTGGAGCTGTCGCAACTGCGTGAGCTGATCCAGCACTGGGCCGGGCAGCGCGCGGTGCCGGCCGAGGGCAACTGAACACGCGCCTCGGCAAGCATCGGCCCGTTCAACCGCGCTGGGCGGCCTTGAGCTGGAACTCGCGGATTTGCCGGTACTGCAAGGTGCCCAACGCTGTCACCACCTTGGCCCGGAACGTCTGCTCGAATAACCGGGTATTGAATCGCACCAGTTCCGCCTTGACGTTGATCTTCTGCCGCTCACGGAACAGAAAGCCCGCCGTGACCTGCTCCGCAGTCAGCGCCTCTTGATACACCACCATGTCGATCCGATTGCCCTTGGCCGGGCCACAGGGCAACAAGCGAAAACTGCCGCGCTCGCGCACCAGGTCCTCGAACTGCAACAATGCTGGCGGCGTATCGCGCAGCCCGGCGTAGGCCAGGCGCATCAGCTCGACATGACGCTCCCCCGCTGCCACGCCAATGGCCTCCAGCGCCTGATCCTTCAACGTGACGCGCTTTGGATCAGGCCAGTGGGCCTCCTCGGGCGGTACGGCATCCCACCCGTAATATTTCAGCTTGTTGCGATAGTAGGCCAGCCAATCCGAGATCAGACCGGCTCTGAACGCTTGATCCGTCTCGTGTTCGGCCATCAACAGCGCCAGCATGACCGTCTCGCGAGTGGCCTGGGGAATGCCGGTCAGGAACGACACGACACTGCTGCCGACCACGGCAGCGCCTGGAGTATCCATGTGCACCTCCGTCGCAGCACCCGAGGCGCTGCGCGAAATCGATGAAGGGAAGAGGGAGCGGAGCTCATGCTTTGGGCAGCTTGATGCTGAGCACGCTTTTCACGGCGTGATCGCCCAGCTCACTGGCGATGTAGTCGCGGGCGCTGGCATGCACGCTCGAGTTCAACGTCAGCACGGCCGTACCCTTGAAGTACTCGTGCCCTTTCAGCTGGACATTGAGGCCCAGCACATCGACGTTGTTATCGGGCGCCTTGGCATCCACAGCGCTGATCAGCATGTACAACGTACCGTCTACCTCGACGCAGCCAGCAATGCCCGTCATTCCTTTGAGCGAGTTCCGGTTCTTGGCCAGGAAGGCATCGACGTCCTTGGTCATCACGCTCAGGCCCTGGAACGCTTGCGCGGCGAGGGCACCGAGCGCATCACCAATCGGCCCGCCCAGGGCGGCTCGGCCCACGGCGCCGAACAGGCGCAGCGCCACCGCACCCACCGTGAGGGTGGTCGAAGACGAGGTTTCCTTTTCGAAATTGCGCTGCACCACGTTCCAGCCCGCGCTACCCATGATCTCGATCACCCGGTAGAACCATTGCTCGCGTTGATCTTTGCGGCTGTATTCGCCAGCCGCAGCCAAGCTCGCGAACTGGAAGCTGTTCTGCGCGTCCTGGCGGTTCTGCGCGGTCATGCCGGCACGGAAGGTGGTAACGACGGTGTCGATCAGCGCGGCTGAATCGGAAGCGGACGTTGCGGTTTTGGCGATGTCTTGCATGGCTGATGGCCTCAGAGTGAGCCCCCGACGTGGGAGCAGGCTCACTCTAGAGAGACCTTGGCAGCAGTGGCGGCTCGAAAGATTTCCCTGGTTTCAAGCGTGCCCGGGGTACCAGCGCGGTGTGTAGACCCACTGACGACCATCAGCCCGGTCGAACGTGCACGTTGTGGACGAGCCCACCAGGACCATGGTGCGCATGTCGACCATCTCGGGCTGCAGCTCACCCAGGCTCACCACCTTCAGGGTCGCGCCTGGTCGGCCTACGTCACGCCCCAGCACCACTGGCGTCTGCGCACTGCGGTGCCGACGCACCACCTCCAGGGCCCGGCCCAGCTGGTGCGGGCGCGACCTGGAAATGGGGTTGTAGAACGCCAGCACCAGGTCTGCCTGGGCAGCGAGGTCCAGGCGGGTTTCGATGATCGACCACGGCTTGAGATTGTCCGACAGGGACATCACGCAGAAGTCATGCCCCAACGGCGCCCCTGCCCAGGCGGCCGTGGCCAGGGAGGCCGACACACCGGGCAGGATTTCCAGCTCGACGCGGTGCCAGGTCGGCTCGGTGGCTTCATGCAAGGCTTCCAGGACCGCAGCGGCCATGGCGAACACACCCGGATCACCCGATGACACCACCACCACCGAACGCCCTTCGGCGGCCAGCTCGAACGCATGCCGCGCACGTTGCAGCTCTTCGCGGTTGTCAGTGCAATGCAGGCGTTGCTCCTCGCGGAACGGGCCGGCCATGCGCACGTAGGTTTCATAACCGAGCACGTCATGGGCGTTGGCCAGGGCGGTTTTCACGGCCGGCACCATCAGGTCAGCCGCGCCCGGCCCCAGGCCGATCACCGACAACCGGCCACGGCGCTGGCCAATCTGCTCGACCGACAGCGGCGCTGGTGCTATCGCGACCACCAGCGTGCCGTGCCGCTGACGCGCAGCCTCAGGCAGGGCGCCGGCCACCATCGCGTCAACACCCTGCGGCGCAGGCGCAAAGCGCAACGGCACGTTCAGCGACTTCGCAGCGTCCTGCACGGCGGCCTCTGCCATCGCCTCTTCAGCCACCAGCAAGCAGGCCAGGGCCGGTTCGGCGACACCGGCCGCCTGCAGCGCCTGGCGCACCTGGGTAGCCAGATCGGCGCTGCCAGCCGGTACTGCCACCAGCACGCAGCGGCTGTGCACGAGCAGCTCATCACGGTGGGCCGCACGCGCCTGCCAGCCCACATGCAGGGTGCGTCGGCCTTGGTCGCTGCACGGCAATTGCTGACGGTCGAGCCAGGGTGCCGTGCCTTCGATACGCAGGTGCTCACCGGCCAGAAGATCGGAAACGAAGCGTTTGCCTTGCTCCAGGTCCGCCAGCACGTAGCCGTGCGGCGGGTTGAGCAGGCAGGTGCCGAAGCGCAGTTCACCGCTGGTGGTGATCGCCGCACTCACCTGCAAGTGCGCCGCCAGTTCCCGGGCGATGCGATTGACCCCACTGAGCCCGCCCAGCAGTGGCACCACGGCACTGCCGTCTTCGGCCAGGGCCAGCACCGGTGGCTCGGCCTCTTTCTCGCCCAGCACGCTGGCCAGGCTGCGGATCACGATGCCGGCGGCGCACAGGGCCAGGATCGGCGTTTCCTGCGCATACAAGCCGCGCAGGTGCTCGCCGAAGGCGTCGTAGAGTACGTCGACCTCTTCCACGCGACCGCGCAAGCCATGGATCAGCGCCTGCGGGTAACAGGCCTGCACCCGCCGCGCGGTCGCCAGGCTGCCGGGGCCAAGCACGACGATGGCCGGCGCCTTGAGGTTCAACCCTGCCATTTTTCCCCCGGCACGATGATCAGCGAGAAATACGGCGAAGACTGCGGATCGACTTCGGCCAGCGGCACGATGCGCTGGTTGGCCATGGTCGCGCGCTCGACGTACAGCGCACGCCTGTCCAGGCTCAGCTCGACCAGCACCTCACGGACCTTGGGCAGGTTGCGCCCCAGCTTCATGATCACCGCCGCATCGGCATCGGCCAGACGCCGCTTGAGCGCGTCGGCCGGCAGCACGCCGGACAGCACCGACAGGCTCTGGTTGCGATACACCAGTGGCGCGCCCAGCACCGAGGCGCCGCCGAGCATCGAGCACACGCCTGGAATCACCTGCGCCTCGTAGCGCTCGGCGAGACGGTCATGCAGGTACATGTACGAGCCATAGAAGAACGGATCACCTTCGCAGATCACCGCCACATCGCGCCCGGCGTCCAGATGCTCGGCCACGTGCACGCTGGCCTGGTCGTAGAAATCGCTGATGATCTGCTCGTACGACAGCGGCGCCGGCAACGCTTCGGTGGTCACCGGGTAAACCAGCGGCAGCAGGGTCTGCTCGGCCTGCAGGTGCCCCTCGATGATGCCAAAGGCATTGCCGCGCTTGCCCTTGGCGACGAAGTACGCCACCACCGGTGCCTCACGCAGCAGACGCAGGGCCTTGACGGTAATCAGCTCTGGATCACCCGGCCCGACACCCAGACCCAGCAAGCGTCCACGCGGCTGCATCACTCCACCTCCGTGGCCAGCGCGTTGACGGCCGCCGCGGCCATGGCGCTGCCGCCCAGGCGGCCTTGCATGATCACGAACGGCACGCCGCGGCTGTCGGCCGCGAGCATGGCCTTGGATTCGGCGGCACCGACGAAGCCGACCGGGAAACCGAGAATCAGTGCAGGTTTCGGCGCGCCGGCATCGATCATTTCCAGCAGGTAGAACAGCGCGGTCGGCGCGTTGCCGATCACCACCACGGCGCCTTCCAGGTGCTCGCGCCAGAACTCCAGTGCCAGCGCCGAGCGAGTGTTGCCGGCGGCCTTGGCCATGTCTGGCACACGCGGGTCGCGCAGGGTGCAGATCACGGCATTGTTCGCCGGAAGCCGGGCACGGGTGATGCCTTCGGCCACCATGTGCGCGTCGCAGAGGATCGGCGCGCCGGCCAGCAGCGCCTCGCGCCCGGCACGCCCGGCGCCTTCGGAGAACTGCAGGCCGTCGATGGCCTCGACCATGCCGCAGGCATGAATCACGCGCACGGCC
>NZ_DAMCCR010000112.1:0-10192 GCF_032058845.1 Pseudomonas sp.
GTAGAGGCGAAATCATGAAGACCACCCTCGACTTGCCTCTTTTGCCATTGCGCGATGTCGTCGTATACCCGCACATGGTCATCCCGCTGTTTGTGGGGCGCGAAAAATCCATCGAGGCCCTCGAGGCAGCGATGACGGGCGACAAGCAGATCCTCCTGCTGGCCCAGAAAAACCCAGCTGACGATGATCCCGGTGAAGATGCGCTTTACCGGGTCGGTACCGTTGCTACCGTTCTGCAATTGCTCAAGCTGCCCGATGGCACGGTCAAGGTCCTGGTCGAAGGCGAGCAGCGCGGTGCGGTCGAGCATTTCACCGAGCAGGACGGGCATATTCGTGCCGAAGTCACCCTGATCGATGAAGTCGAGGCTGCCGAGCGCGAGTCCGAAGTGTTCGTACGCACACTGCTGTCGCAGTTCGAGCAGTACGTTCAGCTGGGCAAAAAGGTGCCTGCCGAGGTGTTGTCTTCACTGAACAGCATCGATGAGCCTGGTCGCCTGGTCGATACCATGGCTGCCCACATGGCGCTGAAGATCGAGCAGAAGCAGGACATTCTCGAAATCATCGACCTGTCGGAGCGTGTCGAGCACGTGCTGGCCCTGCTCGATGGCGAGATCGATTTGCTGCAGGTCGAGAAGCGCATTCGCGGTCGCGTCAAGAAACAGATGGAGCGCAGCCAGCGCGAGTACTACCTGAATGAGCAGATGAAGGCCATCCAGAAAGAGCTCGGCGACGGCGATGAAGGCCACAACGAAATCGAAGAGCTGAAGAAGCGCATCGATGCCGCCGGCCTGCCGAAGGACGCGCTGACCAAGGCTCAGGCAGAGCTGAACAAGCTCAAGCAGATGTCGCCGATGTCAGCCGAAGCCACCGTGGTGCGCTCCTACCTCGATTGGCTGGTGCAAGTGCCGTGGAAGGCGCAGAGCAAAGTGCGCCTGGACCTGGCCAAGGCCGAAGAGATCCTCGACGCTGACCATTACGGCCTGGAAGAAGTCAAAGATCGTATCCTCGAATACCTTGCCGTGCAGAAGCGCGTCAAAAAGATTCGCGGGCCCGTGCTGTGCCTGGTAGGGCCGCCCGGTGTGGGCAAGACGTCCCTGGCTGAATCCATTGCAACCGCCACCAACCGCAAGTTCGTCCGCATGGCGCTGGGTGGTGTTCGTGATGAAGCTGAAATCCGTGGCCACCGCCGCACCTACATCGGTTCCATGCCAGGCCGCCTGATCCAGAAGATGACCAAGGTCGGCGTGCGTAACCCGCTGTTCCTGCTCGATGAAATCGACAAGATGGGCAGCGACATGCGCGGCGATCCCGCCTCGGCACTGCTCGAGGTGCTCGATCCCGAGCAGAACCACAATTTCAACGATCACTACCTGGAGGTCGACTACGACCTGTCGGACGTGATGTTCCTCTGCACCTCGAACTCGATGAACATCCCGCCAGCCTTGCTGGATCGGATGGAGATCATTCGCCTGCCGGGTTACACCGAAGACGAAAAGATCAACATTGCAGTCAAGTACCTGGCCACCAAGCAGATCAAGGCCAACGGCCTGAAGAAGGACGAACTGGAGATCGATGTCAGCGCCATCCGCGACATCATCCGCTACTACACCCGTGAAGCGGGCGTGCGCGGGCTTGAGCGCCAGATCGCCAAGATCTGCCGCAAGGTGGTGAAAGAGCATGCAGGCGAGAAGCAGTTCAAGGTCAAGGTGACGGGCGAGCAGCTCGAGCATCTGCTGGGCGTTCGCAAGTTCCGCTATGGCCTGGCAGAGCAGCAGGACCAGATCGGGCAGGTGACCGGGCTGGCCTGGACTCAGGTCGGTGGCGAGTTGCTGACGATCGAGTCGGTGGTGATTCCTGGCAAGGGCCAGTTGATCAAGACCGGCTCCCTGGGCGATGTCATGGTTGAATCGATCACCGCCGCGCAGACCGTTGTCCGCAGCCGGGCCCGCAGCCTGGGCATTCCGGCTGATTTCCACGAGAAGCACGACGTTCACATCCACATGCCTGAAGGGGCTACGCCCAAAGACGGCCCCAGTGCCGGGATTGGCATGTGCACGGCTCTGGTGTCGGCCTTGACGCAGATCCCGGTGCGCGCCGATGTCGCCATGACGGGCGAAATCACCTTGCGCGGCCAGGTGCTGGCCATCGGTGGTCTGAAGGAAAAACTCCTGGCGGCTCACCGTGGCGGCATCAAGACGGTGATCATTCCTGAAGAGAACGTGCGTGATTTGAAGGAGATTCCTGAAAATATCAAACAGGATCTGCACATCAAACCGGTCAAATGGATTGACGAAGTCCTCCAAATTGCGCTGCAATACGCCCCCGAGCCCTTGCCAGACGTGGCTCCGGAGATTGTCGCCAAAGATGAAAAGCGCGACAGCGATGCGAAGGAAAGAATCAGCACGCATTAGTACGTATTTCCCTGGGTGGCCTTCCTTGACATTTTTTTCGAGGGCTTGCTATAAAGCGCCTCGCACCGTCACCAGGCCACCCAGTCAGCGTTATTTGTAAGCTTTATTACATACTTAGAAACAAACTCAATTTAGAGAAATTAAGGGGACTTAGAGTGAACAAGTCGGAACTGATTGACGCTATCGCCGCTTCTGCTGACATTCCGAAAAACACCGCCGGTAAGGCGCTGGATGCTGTCCTCGAATCGGTTACCGGTGCCCTGAAGCAAGGTGACGATGTGGTACTGGTCGGCTTCGGTACTTTCACTGTCAAGGAGCGCGCCGAGCGCACTGGCCGTAACCCGCAAACCGGTAACCCGATCAAGATCAGCGCTGCCAAAGTGCCGAACTTCAAGGCTGGCAAAGGCCTGAAAGACGCCGTCAACTAAGTCGTCTTTTTCAGCCGGCCCTGACCTTGTCGGGGCCGACCGCGTGACGGCGGGAATACAGTTTTTCCCACCGGGCACGCCCGCTTTGAGAAGGCGCATCCACAGGATGCGCCTTTCTTTATATATGGACTCTACCCACGCTCCGCGGTTGTTTACGCAGTGGTACAACCGTTTCTGGGGGACGCATGCTGCAAAATATCAGGGACAATTCACAGGGTTGGATTGCCAAGACCATCATCGGCCTCATCGTGGTGCTGATGGCATTGACCGGCTTCGAAGCTATTTTCCAAGCCGCCAGCCATAGCCAGGATGCCGCCAAGGTGAACGGCGAGACCATCAGCCAGAACGAGCTGAGTCAAGCCGTGGACATGCAGCGCCGCCAGCTGATGCAACAGCTGGGCAAGGATTTCGATCCAGCACGTCTTGATGAAAAGATGCTCCGCGAGGAAGCGTTGAAGGGCTTGATCGAGCGCAAACTGCTGCTCGACGGCGCCAAGGACGCGAAGTTCGCCTTCTCGGAAGGCGCACTGGACCAGGTCATTCTGCAAACGCCCGAATTCCAGGTTGATGGCAAGTTCAGTGCAGAGCGCTTCGATCAGGTCATTCGTCAACTGGGTTATGGCCGCATGCAGTTCCGCGACATGCTCGGTCAGGAAATGCTCATCGGCCAACTTCGTACCGGCCTGGCCGGCAGCAGCTTCGTGACTGACAAGCAGGTGCAGGCATTTGCCCGTCTTGAAAAGCAGACCCGTGACTTCGCCTCGATGACCTTCAAGGCGGACCCTGCCTCGATCAAGGTCAGCGACGAGGCAATCAAGGCCCACTACGACCGGCATGCGAAGGAGTTCATGACCCCGGATCAAGTGGTCGTGAATTACATCGAGCTGAACAAGTCCGACTTCTTCGCCCAGGTCGACGTCAGCGACGACGCGCTGCAAGCGCAATACGAGAAGGAAACGGCCAATCTGGCCGAGCAGCGTCAAGCCGCTCACATCCTCATCGAAGTCAATGACAAGACCGACGACGCACAGGCCAAGGCCCGCATCGATGAAATCCAGCAGCGTCTGGCCAAAGGCGAAGACTTCGCCAAACTGGCCAAGGAGTTCTCGCAAGACCCGGGTTCTGCCGCCGCCGGTGGTGATCTTGGTTTTGCCGGCCCCGGTGTCTATGACCCGAGCTTCGAAGACGCGCTGTACAAGCTGGACAAGGGTCAGGTCTCGGCGCCGGTACGCACCGAGTTTGGCTATCACCTGATCAAGCTGCTGGGCGTCGAGGCACCTGAAGTGCCAAGTTTCGCCAGCCTCAAACCCAAGCTGACCCGCGAGCTTAAAACCCAACAGGTCGAGCAACGCTTCGTGGAAGTCACCAAGCAGCTTGAAGATGCGGCGTTCGAGTCCTCCGACCTGGCGCAACCTGCCCAGGACCTGGGTTTGAAGGTACAGACCTCCAAGCCGTTCGGGCGTGATGGGGGCGAAGGCATCACGGCCAACCGTGCGGTCATCCAGGCCGCGTTCAGCGACGAAGTGCTCGACGAAGGCGCCAACAGCAACGCGTTGGAGCTGGACCCGGAAACCATCGTCGTGCTGCGCGTCAAAGAGCACCGCAAGCCTGAGCAACTGCCGCTGGAAACCGTCGCTCAGAGCATTCGCCACCAGCTGGCCAAGGATCAGGCAACCGCGGAACTCAAAGCCAAGGCCGACACGCTGGTAGCAGGCCTTGAAGCGGGTTCCGTGGCGGCCGATGCTGCTCACGAAGGTCAGAGCTGGAAGGTGCAGGAAGCGGTCAGCCGTAGCCAGGAAGGCATCGACCCTGTCGAGTTGCAGGCGGTGTTCCGCATGGCCAAGCCTGAAGCCAAGGACAAGCCTGCCTACAGCAGCGTTGTGCTCAACGATGGCAGCCTGGTGGTGCTGAAGCTCAAAGGTGTCAACGAAGGGGCCCCGGCCACCGAGCAGGAGAAGCAGCAGATTGCCCGCTACCTGGCCTCACGCGCGGGTCAGCAGGACTTCGCTGCGTACCGCAAGCAGTTGGAAGTGAACGCCGACATCACCCGTTACTGAGTGAGTCGTGTCAACTGAAACGGGCCGCTGATGCGGCCCGTTTCAGTTTCTGCAGCATGTGCTTTGCACCCCTTGCCAGGCCAGCTGCGTCAGCGTTGCTGGTTTTCGTAGTTGTCCAGGGTGTCGCGGGCGATTTCCCGACCCAGGGCGATCAGCTCGGGCGCTTTGTAGAACTCGAAGAATCGGCAGACCCGCTTGGGCACGTTGATCAGTACATCGGGCGGATAGCCGGCAATCTTGTACTGCGCCAGCGAGGTCTGCATGACCTCGAAGCTCTGGTTGATCAGGTCCAGCAGCGAGGCAGGCCCGACGTTGTCGATGATGAACGAGCCCACGGCTGATTTGGGCGCACCTTCTGCTTGCGGCGCAGCGGCCGGTTGCTGGGCTTCGGGATCAGCCGGTTCGCTCAGCCAGGGGTTGGGCTTGGCCGATTGCCCGGCCGTTATCTTCTGATCGATGCGCATGAGCTTTTCGGCGGGCGTGCGGCGGAACGGCAAGTGCGCACCCAGCGAGTTGATCAGCGCATCGAAGCGCATCTTGAACGCCGGGGGGCGTTCGATGACCGGCAGTTGATAGTGGTTCTGGTTGGTGGCGTTGAGGTTGACCGCAATGATCAGGTCGCAATGGCTCGACACCACCGGCACGATGGGCAGCGGGTTGAGGATGCCACCGTCTACCAGCATGCGATTGCCCTGCTGCACCGGCGTGAACAGGCTGGGAATCGCTGCGGAAGCGCGCATGGCCTGGTGCAGGCAGCCTTCCTGGAACCAGATTTCCTGCTGGTGAGTGAGGTCGGCGGCGACGGCAGTGTAGGGGATGCGCAGTTGCTCGATGTTGATCTCGCCGACGATCTTGCGGATCTGTCCGAAGACCTTGTCGCCGCGAATGGCGCCGAGGCGGAAACTGACATCGACCAGGCGTAGCACATCGAGGTAGTCCAGGCTCTCGATCCAGTGCCGGTATTCGTCGAGTTTGCCGGCGGCGTAGACCCCGCCAATCACCGCGCCCATCGAACAGCCTGCGACACAGGCAATGTCATAGCCGCGGCGCTCGATTTCCTCGATCACGCCAATGTGTGCATAGCCGCGCGCGCCGCCCGAGCCCAGCACCAGTGCTACCCGTTTACTCATGAATATCCCCCGCGTCGTGTGCGTGCGAGCCACAATGACCCAGTGCGCGTGGGTATTCAATCATGGCAGTCGCCGGACGCCGCCCGCACGGCACTTTCGCACCGCATTGCCGTCGAACAGGCACTGCGTCTCAACCTGTGAGGTTTCCTGATGAAAGCCTGGATTTGTCTTCCCCTGATCGTGCTGGCGCTGGCTGGATGTGCAGGCAAGACGGCGTACCGTGAAAGCTGCGGGACGCAGCTCAATGCCGCCTGGAAAGAGCTGGACCTGGCCAAGGCCGAAGGCTTTGCTGGCACGGTCAGCTACTCCAAGGCGCTGTCACTGCTGACCGGCGCCAAGACTCAGCAGCAATTCGAAGGCTTCGAAGGCTGCACGCGCAAAGCCGAAAAAGCGCGTTTCTATATCCGTGAGTCCCGTGCCGGGCGTTGATCGAGGAGTCTGACCATGTCTGCCATGCTTGATCACGTCGTAGGTGAGCTCCTGTCGTTGCAGGTGCGCCTGCTTGCATGTCGCGAGCGGTTGGCGGCCAATACCGACAGCGAAGCGCTGCATGATCTGCGTACGACCACGCGGCGTCTTCGTAGCCTGATTCGGCCCTTGCGCGGCTTGCCCGGCATCGAGCAGCTCGAAGACGCGGCGCGGGCCATGGGCCGCCTGACCACACCGATGCGTGACCGAGAGGTGCTGGATGCGCATCTGCTTGAGCGTGGTCATGCCCTGGCCGTACATCCACTTGGGCAGCAGGCCCGGGCTTTTGCCAGCGTGGCCGACAGTGCCGAGCTGACCCGGCTGCTGGCCATCCTCGACGCATCACCGTCGTTTCTGCGCTCGGCACAGCGCGAAGGGCTGCTGCCCAAGCCAGGGGCGCATGTCGAAAAGCGCTTGCGCAAGCAGTGGCGCAAGCTGCGCGAAGGATTGCAAGACCCGGCGCACGACCGTCATCGCCTGCGCCTGTTGATCAAGCGCGTGCGCTATGGCGACGAGGCCTTCCCGCAGCTCGATCACGCCGGCAAGAAACTGCGCACGCTGCTCAAGCGTGCACAGGGCGATCTGGGCGACTGGCATGATCGGTTGCAGTGGCTGCTGCAGGCCGAGCAGCAACCGCAGCTGGCCGCTTACACCCCGCAGTGGCAGCAGGAGCTGCAGACGCTGGAAGCCAAGGCCGACAAGACCCTCGAACGGCTGGGCAGCGCATTGGCCAAGCGCCGGCACTGACGCTCACCGCTGGGGTCGATGGCTGGGGTTCAGCGCTGAGGGGCACGGCGGCGCAGCAGCCGACCGCCGGCGATCCCCACTAGGACGCCGATGGCCAGTTGGCTGATGTCCATCGCAAACACCCCGGACAACACCAGCAATGCGCCCGGCACTAAAAGCAGGACCGCCAGCAATTGGCGCATCTGCTGCGGGGTAGGGTGGGCAGCCTGAGGCGAGGTGCGCCAGCTGTGGTTGAGCAGGTGGGACAGGCGTCTGTTCATGGGCAATTCCTCTCGGCGACCCCATGAGCGTAGTGGCCCTGTGCGCAGGCAGCCAATCGAGGCTGGCTATGGTGCCTATAGCGCGAGCTGGCCTATCGCCTTGTTCAACGCCCCAGCCAGGGTCGCCAGCTCGCGGCTGGTGCTGGCCGAGCCCACCGTCTGCTGCACGGTCTGTTCGGTGACATCGCGAATACTGACGATTGCCCGGTTCATTTCTTCGGCGACCTGGCTCTGTTGCTCGGCCGCCACAGCGATCTGGGTGTTGCTTTCGCGCATCTGCGCGACCGCCTGGGTGATTTCCGCCAAGGCCTCACCGGCCTCCTTGGCCTGCCGCACACAGTCGTCGGCCTTGAGCGAGCTTTCATGCATGTAGTCAACCGCATCGCGGGTGCCGCTGTGCAGAGTCGAGATCATGCCGGTGATTTCATCGGTGGAGCTCTGCACGCGTTTGGCCAGGTTGCGCACTTCATCGGCGACCACGGCGAAGCCTCGGCCCAGGTCGCCTGCGCGGGCGGCCTCGATGGCCGCGTTGAGGGCCAGCAGGTTGGTCTGCTCGGCGATGCTGTGGATCACGCCGACGACACCGGTGATCTTCTGGGTGTCGTCGGCCAGTTGCTGGATCATCTCGGCGGTCTGCTGGACACCGCTGGACAGCCCGGCGATCGACACCTGTACGCGGCTGACGACGTGTTGGCCGCTGCCGGCCAGGGCATTGGCGGTCTGCGACAGGTCTCGGGTGGCGCCGGCGTGCTGGGCAATGTGATGCACGGTGGCGGTCATCTGATTGATGGCGGTGGCCGCCTGATCGGTCTCGCTCTGCTGGCCAAGCATGCCGTGGCGCACATCGCTCATGCTCGCCGCCAACTGCGCAGCGCCAGCGTCAAGCTGCGCAGCGGACTGGGCCACAGTGCCAACGACACGGTGATAGGTCGACTGCATCGCGTTGAACGCCGCCGCCATCTGGCCCACTTCATCACCGCAGGAAAGCGGCACGCGGGCAGACAGATCACCGGTTTTTTCGACCTGCAGCATGACGTTCTTCAACGTATTGAGCTGACGCAGCAGGAAGCGGATCAGCAGCTGCGAGGCGCCGAGCATCAGCAGCATCAGCCCCATGACGCACAGGGCATACTGGCCGAAGCGGTCTAGAAACACCTCGGTGAAGCCGGGCGACGGTGCGAGCACCGCCACGCGACCATCGCCAAGACGCAGCACCTGCGCGCCGTTGACGGCGGAACCGTCGAGGCGGGTGTCTGGCAGTGCAACCCAGCCTTCGGCGTCGCGCAGTGCGCCAAGCTCGGCGCCGTTCAGGCTGGGCGCCTGGTCGCCGGTCCACTGCAACCGGTGCGCGGCCACTGGCAGCGCTTGCCCGGCAGGCCACTGGGCCAGCAACTGGGCTTCGCGCTGCGCTGCCGAACGGGCGGCGTCGGTCCGGGCTTGTTGCTCCAGGTTCACTGCGTAAAGGACCAGCAGGAGGGTGGTGAAGAAGGCCACGGCGTTGACGGCCCAGAATTTGTATTTGAGTGAAACGTTGCTAAGCCAGGCACCCATGGTAGGTCTTCTCTGAGTTGAGCGGAAACGATATTGGCAAGGTGCCATCATTGTGCCCGCGCGCGTCGGTGAAGTCGTTGATGCCCGTCAAGAAATCTCGGGTAAAGCGAAAAACCTGCGCGCGCAGGCCGTGGTATGGGCAGCGGTGTGTTCGGGCGTTTCGCCGCGATGGCGAGCCACCTCCTGCAGCACGGCCGGCAGGTAGGCCGGCTCGTTCCGACCGCTTTTGGGCTTGGGTCGCAGCGTGCGCGGCAGCAGGTAGGGCGCATCACTTTCGAGCATCAGGCGCCCCGACGGAATGTTGCCTACCAGCGGGTGCAAGTGCGTGCCGCGTCGCTCGTCACAGATCCAACCGGTGATGCCGATGTGCAGGTCCAGGTCGAGGTAGGCGAACAATGCCTCGCGTTCACCGGTGAAGCAGTGCACCACAGCGGCGCTCAGCTGGTCGCGAAACCCTTTGAGGACTGCCAGCAGGCGCTGGCTGGCATCTCGCTCATGCAGAAACACCGGCAGCCCGCTCTCCACGGCCAGCGCCAGTTGCGCTTCCAGGGCCTTCTCCTGGAGCGGGCGAGGGGAGAAGTCGCGGTTGAAGTCCAGTCCGCATTCGCCCACCGCCTTGACCCGCGGGTGCGCCAGCAACTGGCGCAGTTGCGCCTCGCTGCCGGCCTGCCAGCTGCTTGCATCGTGCGGGTGCACGCCAGCGGTGGCGAACAGGTGTTGTCCCGGTTCATCGAAACGCTCGCACAGCGTCAGGGCCTGCTCGCTGCCCGGCAGGCTGGTGCCGGTCAGGACCATTTGCACCACGCCGGCCTGCTGCGCACGGTCGATCACGGCGGCATGCTGCTCGTCGAAGCCGCTGTTGGTCAGGTTGACGCCAATATCGATCAGTTGCATGGTGCTACCTCGTGCCACGGGACGGCCAGCATAGCAAACCCCCATCAGAGGAACTATTTCTCAGAACCTCAAAGGTTTGCGACGGTCTGTTGATGTCAGTTGTCATCCATGCGCCTCTGCCGAGCGCGCAGCTCACACGGATACGCATGTGACAGTACGCTCGTTGTTCACAGTATTACTGCTGATCGGGCTCCTGGGCGCGGGCCCGGCCAGCGCACGCGTGGCGGGCCCGCAGCAGGCGGCCAG